>CAMOXK010000030.1 GCA_946629065.1 uncultured Clostridia bacterium | reverse complement strand
CCAGGCTGTGCGTGCCAACGGTCAGATCGGCGACGTGAACTGCGACGGCAGAGTCTCTGCCCTGGACCTGATCCAGATGCGCAAATATCTGGTGGGCCTGGAGACGGACCATAGCTTTGACGAGGCCGCCGCGGATCTCAATGGTGACGGGGACATCGACATCCTTGACCTGGTTCGCCTGCGCAAGGTTCTGGCCTGACGGAAGCGCGACGACGCCCAAAGCCTTCTCCTTGAGGAGAAGGTGTCATGCGGCGTGTTACGGTCCGCCGCATGACGGATGAGGTGGCGACCTTCACAACGACAGTCCGGCTGCAAGATGGCGAAAGGATTTCCACCTCATCAGTCACGGCGCTTGCGTGAGACGCGCCGCGCCAGTTTCCCCTCCATGGGAAGCCCGGAGACGAGAGAATCTCCGGCGGGGACTCCCTCAGTCCCAGTGTGATCACTGGGACAGCTCCCTCGGAGAGGGAGCCAATAGCCTCCCTCCCTGAGAGGAATTGCGGCCTCGCACTGCCGGTGGCAGATTAAGCGAGGCCGCAATTTCCGCAGCGGTCGGAAAACACGAGGAAAAGCGTAAGCCCGAAGTGTTTTCCGGGCACCGCAAGGCGGAGGTGTCATCCGCCTTCTCACGCAAGGCGGATGACGGAGGGAGTCTTTTCTTCTTCGGCCTCGACCGCCTGCGCAAGGTGCTGGCAACGTAAAAGTCCTTCCCCCAGCGGGGAAGGTGGCAGCCGTCGATCTCACGCGAGACGGCTGGCAGATGAGGGAGAAACTGTGATTTCCCGCAACGCCGATAGCATTGCGATGGACGAGCCTTCTCCCTCATCACCCTCCAGGGTGTCGCCGAGCAATGCTCGGCGCTACGGGGAGCTTCCCCCGCTGGGGGAAGCACAGAGACGAGGATTGCTTGCACCGCCCAAAGCCCCCCTTGCCTAAAGGGGGGTGCCCCAGTGCGCACACTGGGGCGGGGGGGATACTTTCTTCCTCTCTGCTCTGAACGGGGCCTGAGAGGGATCGCGTATCCCCCAGTCACCGTCGCAGGCTCCGGCGACAGCCCCCTTTAGGCAAGGGGGCCAAAGCGCGCTGCACCGGCAGCGGGGACTCCCTCAGTCCCAGTGTGATCACTGGGACAGCTCCCTCGGAGAGGGAGGTGGCGCGGCGCGTCTCATGCAAGGCGGATAACGGAGGGAGGCACTTAGCTTCCCTCTCGGTAAGACGCATGTCGGATAAGGTGCTGAACTCCCTCAGTCCCAGTGTGATCACTGGGACAGCTCCCTCGGAGAGGGAGCCAACAGCCTCCTCTGCGCAAGGGGAGGTGTCACATGAGCCTGCGAAGGTGACAGAGGGGGCGTCATACAACAACTCTCGTCTTAGCATCATCTTTTCATCCCGAAAACGCCGATCTTCCGGTCGGCGTTTTCCTTTTCCTCCATTCTTGACTTTCCCGCCCGCTGTGATATAGTAAGCTGAAATCACAATTGCGAGGTATGCCATGTACACCCTGCTCAAACAGGAGGGCCGCGCCCGCCGCGGCAGCTTCCAAACACCACACGGCCTTGTCCAGACCCCGGTTTTCATGAACGTCGGCACCCAGGGTGCCATCAAGGGCGCGCTCTCCGCCCGGGATCTGAAGGAGATCGGCTGCCAGGTGGAGCTCTCCAACACCTATCATCTCCATGTCCGTCCGGGGGATGGCCTGGTCAAGGAAATGGGCGGCCTCCATCGCTTCATGACCTGGGACGGCCCCATCCTCACCGACAGCGGCGGCTTTCAGATCTTTTCCCTGGCCTCCCTCCGCAAGATCACCGAGGAAGGCGTCAAATTCAACTCCCACGTGGACGGCCGCCATATCTTCATGGGGCCGGAGGAGAGTATGCGCATCCAGGCCAATCTGGGCTCCGATATCGCCATGGCCTTTGACGAGTGCATCAAGATCCCGTCTCCCCGGGACTATGTGGTTCGCTCCTGTGACCGGACCGTCCGCTGGCTGGAGCGCTGCAAAAAGGCCCTTGCCGAATACAATGCCCAGGACGACGCTGTGAACCCCGGCCAGATGCTCTTCGGCATCAACCAGGGCGCGGTGTTCCACGATATCCGCATCGACCATATGAAGCGCATCGCGGACCTGGACCTTCCCGGCTATGCCATCGGGGGGCTCGCGGTAGGAGAGACCCACCAGGAGATGTACGACACCATCGAGGCCGTGGAGGAGCACATGCCCAAGAACAAGCCCCGCTACCTCATGGGCGTGGGAACCCCCGGCAATATCCTGGAATCCGTGGCCCGCGGCGTTGATTTCTTTGATTGCGTCATGCCGGCCCGCAACGGCCGCCACGGCCATCTCTTCACCTGGGGCGGCATCATCAACATCAAGAACGAGAAATATGCCCGGGATGACCAGCCCATCGACCCCGCTTGCAATTGTCCCGTCTGCCGCCGCTATTCCCGCGCCTATGTCCGCCATCTCTTCAAGGCGGAAGAGATGCTGGCCATGCGCCTGGCTGTGGCCCACAATCTCTATTTCTATAACGACCTCACCGCGAAGATCCGTCTCGCCCTGGACGAGGGCCGCTTCGACAGCTTCCGGCGGGAGTATACAGAAATTCTGGATAAAAGGATCTAAGCGTCTTGCTTTTTCCCCGTGAAGTATGTATAATGCTAATCAATCAGACTGCAGATAAACAAGCTATATCTGCATCATGAACACATTCGAATCGGAGGTATAGCCCCTATGTTCTTCTTTCTTCAAGCAGCTGCCGATCCCAATGCCGCGGCCGGCGGCTCCATGCTGACCTTGATGCTCCCGCTGGTCCTGATGTTCGTCCTCATGTACTTCATCATGATCCGGCCTGAGAATAAGCGGAAAAAGAAAGCCGAGGAAATGCGCAATTCCCTGAGCCTCGGTGAAGAGATCACCACTATCGGCGGCATTACCGGCAAGGTCGTTCAGGTCACCGAGGATACCGTCACCTTCGAGACCGGTGAGGACCGCGTCCGCATCCAGGTCAAGAAGTGGGCCATCCAGACCACTGCCAAGGCCGAAGCCGAAGAGGCCAACAAGACCAAGAAGAAATAAGCGCCTTCCATCCGGAAGCCAAAAAGGAGCGATCAGACGATCGCTCCTTTTTCTGTCCATAGGGATGAGTCGCTTCCCCCTCAACACCGCAAAAGACGCCTGTTTCCGCCGTCATGATGCGCTTGGGCCTCGAATAGGCTGTCTCGATCTTAGTTTTGGGGGTGCTGCTGTCATGCAAAAAATCGTGGAATCGCCCTTGGGCCTGCGTCTGCTGGCCAGGGCGCTGCTCGTGTACGCTCTTACCGCTTTTCTGCTCCTGGTTCTCGCGTCTTTCTTCCTTGCTCGTTCCAATGTCGGCTCGCATGTTCTGGGCTATGTCAGCTCCGGGATCAGCTTTCTCTCCGCTTTTCTTTCTTCCCGGCTTCTTTTGCGCGCGCAAAAGACAGGCTCCCTTGCCCCCGCAATGTTATTTGCAGTCCTTCTTGTGATCCTGCTGCTCACCATCGGTTTTCTGGCAGGGGACCGCAAGATGGACCCTTCCGGCGTTCTCAGCGTTGTCAGCTTCACCTTTGCCGGTGTTTCGCTGGCAGGCGTGCTGCCTCTGCGCATTTCACCTCGCAGGCGTCGTGGTTTTTCCTGATCCTATGATTTTCGGACCATATCATCAACAATGCGTATTTGTTCCCTGCATCCTTTCGCCGGAAAGTTGACATAATATTTTTGCTGAATTCTTTTTTCTCTCCCTCACACCACAAGATGTGGTTTTTCTCGCAAAAACCGACTTTCTTCGTGCACTACAAATTGTGTCAATAGGTTACAACTGTTTACATAAAAAGAAAAATTTTTGGAAAAAGGACTTGATAAGTTTGCAAAATTGTAATATATTGTTCTCGAAGCGTCGTTATGTTAATCGAGCGCTTATGTCTTGGCTGCGCTTGGGCCTGCTTGGTTGATGAGCGCCGCCGTTTTTGTCCGCACAAGCGGGAAAGAGCTTCTCGCAGAACGCATGGTGATGTTCGCTGCATTTGCCTGCGGTGCGATGCTTGCGGCTTTGGAGCTGGTCTCTTTTCCGGTTCTTCCGCCGCTGCGCATTCTGTTTGGCGCCTTCCTGGCCGTGATCCTGTTTCTTGCGGCGTCCGGCTTTGGCCTGCTGTTTTTGCCTGTGAGTATGCTGCTTTTCGGCATAGCCAGTGAGAGAGCGGTGCTTGCCTTGTATCACACTACGGAAGGGATGCTCTTTCGGGAACCGCTGAGATTTGCGATGCTCTCGCTTCTTGTGCCGCCGGTGTTTCTGGCCTGCCTGCATGGCTTTTGCGCGGCATCCTCGCTTCGTACGGCCTTGTTTTGCGCTAGCCCAAGCGCAAGAGCCCGCTATCAATCCGAGCTTTTTGCGACCGCTCTGTTTGCGCTTGTTGCCTTGGCGATCGTATTCTATTTTACCTGATGGGAAAGGAGGGAATCATTTTGCAGAACCAGACCGTTCTTCAGCTGTTTGAAGATTACCTGAAAAATGAAAAAAAGGCCTCTGCAAATACCCTCAGCTCCTATCTGCGTGATATTCGTCAGTTTGGCGAGTATCTAGACCTTCACGCCGAGTGCACCATCCTGGAAGCCGACGAGGAAACCGTGCAGAGCTATGTGAATTGGCTGAAGAACAACGGAAAGTCTGTTGCAACGGTTTCCCGCTGTATCGCTTCGCTGAAAAATCTGTATGCGTTTTTGTGCCTTCGCCAGCATTTGGACCATAACCCCGCCTCTCACCTGGTGACGGACAAGAATGTGCAAAAGCTGCCTCAGATCCTCACCAGCAAAGAGGTGGAGCTGCTGCTGGAGCAGCCGGAGTGCGTGGACGCCAAAGGCTATCGTGACCGGGCCATGCTGGAGCTGCTGTATGCCACCGGCATGCGCGTTACCGAGCTTATTGAATTGAATCTTGCAGACGTCAATATCGACGCAGGCGTGATCCGCTGCGAGAGCAGAGGGAAAGAGCGCTTTATCCCCATGTATCCCGCTGCCATCAAAGCTCTCAGCGAGTATATCGAATTGGTTCGGCCGCAGATGCTGGCTCTTCCCGATGAGGAGGCCCTGTTCGTCAACGTCAGCGGCGAGCGGATGTCCCGCCAGGGCTTTTGGAAGATCATCAAGTATTATCAGAAAAAGGCGAAGATCGAAAAAGACATCACGCCGCATACCTTGCGCCACTCCTTTGCGGCCCATCTGCTGGAAAACGGGGCGGATATCCATTCTATTCAGGAAATGCTGGGACATTCGGATATCTCTTCCACCCAGGTCTATTCGCATCTGGTAAAAAAGCAGTTGAAGGATGTATACAACAAAGCCCATCCCCGGGCATAAATACTTGCTGAATAAAAAAACGGACGCAAATGCGTCCGTTTTTTTATGAGTTGACCTGTAAGCCGGGTTCTGTCGAGAACGACCATCTATCTAGGCCAACGGTTGCCCGTTGGCTCAAGCCACCTCCTGAGAGCGGCCGGGCCGGCCATGCGCTCTCCCACGGTGTTGCTCCGGATAGAGTTTACAGCAACCACATGTCTCCATGCGTTGGGTGAGCTCTTACCTCGCCTTTCCACCATCACCGCGCCGAAGGGCACGGCAGTCTATTTCTGTTGCACTTGTCCGAGGGTCACCCCTGGCGGGCGTTACCCGTTATCCTTGCCCTATGGAGCCCGGACTTTCCTCATGTACAGGCTTTCGCCTTGTACCCGCGGTCGTTCGGTCAACTCACGGGTGGTATTGTACTCAAAGGCCGGAGGAAAGTCAATAATTATTCTTGTAAAGATACGTAGAAAGCTATATAATATAGTGTCTCAAAAGGACAGAACAGAACCGAGAGGATACCGGAATGGATTTGTTTTCGTATATTGAAAGCTTAAAACAGAAACGGATCGCCGTTGTGGGCGTCGGCGTCAGCAACGAGCCCTGGCTGCGTCTGCTGCTGGAACAGGGCTGCGATGTGACGGCCTGCGATAAAAGAAGCCTGGAAGAAATGGGAGATACCGGAAAAGAACTTCTCCAGATGGGCTGCAAGCTGAAGCTGGGGGAGGACTATCTGGAGGGATTGGACCAGGACGTGATCTTCCGCACGCCCGGTTTGATGCCCTTTGATCCGCACCTGGAGGCCGCGAGAGAACGTGGTTCCCTGATCACTTCCGAGATGGAGGTGTTTCTGAGTCTCTGTCCCTGCAAGGTGATCGCAATCACAGGAAGCGACGGAAAGACCACCACGACCACCATCATTTCCGAACTGCTGAAGGCGGCAGGGTACACGGTGCACCTTGGCGGCAACATCGGCCACCCGCTGCTTTGCGACACGCCGAAGATGAAGCCTGAGGATTACGTGGTGCTGGAGCTGAGTTCCTTCCAGCTGCACAGCATGATGTGCCATCCGGACGTGGCCGTGATCACCAATCTGACACCCAATCACCTGGATAAGCACAAAGATTTTCAGGATTACATCGACGCCAAAAAGTCCATATATGAGCATCAGGGTCCGGAGGGACGGCTGATTTTGAACGCGGACGACGCGCATACGGAGTATTACAGCAGCACAGCGCCGGGAAAAGTGAGCTATTTCTCCAACCGGCATTCGGTGGATCAGGGTGCCGCGCTTATAGACGGCAAGCTCTGCTGGATGACGAACGGGGAGGCGGAGGAAATCCTGCCTGCTGCTGAGATCCGGATCCCCGGGGATCACAACGTGCTGAATTACCTGGCGGCCTTTGAGGCGGTGCGGGGATTGGTGGACGCGGAGACCTGCCGCAAGGTAGCGAGAGAGTTTCCCGGCGTTGCCCACAGGCTGGAGCTGGTGCGGGAGCTGCGGGGCGTGAAGTACATCAATGACTCCATCGGCTCCAGCCCCACCAGGACCATTGCGGGCCTGCGAGCCCTGCCCGATATGCCCGTTATCATCTGCGGCGGTTACGATAAGCACATCCCCTTTGATCCGCTGGGCGACGAGCTTTGCCTGAGGGCCAAGAAGGTTGTGCTGACTGGCGCCACGGCAGAGAAGATCCGGGATGCGATCCTGAATTCTCCCAATTATCAGAAACGGCAGGTGCCGGTGACGATGGTGAAAGATTTCAAGGAGGCGGTCCAGACTGCTTCCAACCAGGCGGAGGAAGGGGACATCGTGCTTCTCTCTCCGGCCTGCGCTTCTTTTGACGCCTTCAAAAATTTTGAGGTGCGGGGCAATACCTTTAAGAAAATCGTGATGGAGATCGAATAAAGATGAAGATAGCGGACATTCAGCCGAGAGTGGCTGAAATGGCAAGCTTGGCGGAGGACGCCTGCAGAGAACAGTTCCGGGAGATCGACCGGGTTGCGGAGATCAACACCCGTCGTGTGATGGAGGCGTTCCAGGATCAGCGTGTTTCCGACAGCTGCTTTGCCGGAACCACCGGCTATGGCTATGATGATCTGGGCAGAGACACGCTGGATAAGATCTACGCCCAGCTTTTCGGGACGGAAGCGGCGCTGGTGCGCATCGGCTTTGTGAACGGGACCCACGCCCTGACGGCTGCCATGTTTTCTCTCTCCAAGCCCGGAGAGACGGTGCTGGCGGTAACGGGAACTCCCTATGATACGCTGCGCAGCGCCATCGGCATCAGCGGAGACGGCTACGGCTCCCTGAAGTTTTATGGCATCGATTATGCCCAGGTGGATCTTTTGCCGGATGGAAACGCAGATCTGGAGGGTATTGCCCGGGCGGCAGCCGACCCGAAGGTGACCGGGGTGATGATCCAGCGCTCCCGGGGTTATGGAGAGCGGAAGGCCCTGACCGTTCAGGAGATCGGGGAGATCTGCAAAGCGGTGCGGAAGGTGAATTCCAGGGCCCACATCATGGTGGACAACTGCTACGGCGAATTTACCGATGTGATCGAGCCCACCCACGTGGGGGCAGATATCGTGGCAGGCTCGCTGATCAAGAATCCCGGCGGCGGCATTGCCCCAACCGGCGGTTATGTGGCGGGAACGAAGGAACTGGTGGACCGGGCCGCCATGCGGCTGACCACGCCGGGGATCGGCGGAGAGTGCGGCTCTACCCTGGGAAACAATCGGCTTTTATTCCAGGGGCTCTTTATGGCGCCCCATGTGGTGGCCCAGGCTCTGAAAACCGCTGTTTTCTGCGCGGCCATGATGGATCAGCTGGGCCTGGAGAGTTCTCCTGAGGTGAACGAAAACCGCTCCGACATCATCCAGATGATCAAGCTGGGAGATCCGGAGAAGATGAAGCGCTTTTGCCTGGGGATCCAGGCTGGAGCCCCTGTGGACTCCTATGTGACGCCGGAGCCCTGGCCTATGCCGGGCTATGACTGCCCGGTGATCATGGCGGCTGGGGCCTTTGTACAGGGCTCCTCCATCGAGATCTCGGCTGACGGACCCATGCGGGAGCCGTATATTGTTTATATGCAGGGTGGCTTGACCTACGAATCCGGTAAGCTGGGGATCATGATGGCTGTTTCTGCCATGTTGGAGACGGAAGGCGCATAAGATACCGGGAGGTGAACTCCCATGTATCGAAAACCCTTTTGGAGAAAACATCCCAGACCTCCCAGTGAGGTTAGGAGCGGGCGCAAAGCTTTTCTTCCGCTGGTACTTCTGTTGCTGGCTTCGGTGTGCTTTTTGGTCTCGGCACTGATCTACCTGAAAACGATCTCCTGCCAGATCGCGGTATCGGATGCCAGTGACATTATGATCCTGCAGGTGAATAAGGCCATCTCCCAAGTGCTGCAGGAGGGATCGTTTCAAGCGGAAGACTTTGTGCAGCTGGAAAAAAACAACGGCGGGGAAGTGACCGCTGTAAGAAGCAACATGGCCCGAATCAACGCTCTTTCCACGATCTTGCTGGAGCGGGTTGTGGGACTCACGGAGAACAGGACCATCACGGTTTCCATCCCGGCAGGGAACCTTACGGGGATCAGTCTGCTGATGGGAAGGGGACCTGGAATCCCGGTGGAGATCATGGTGCTGACCTCCTCTCATGTAGAATTTCGCAACAACATCCTGACCGCCGGGATCAACCAGACCAAGCATCAGATCAGTCTGCTGGTGATCGTGGATATCGACGTGCTGGTACCCTGGGGCACGGAAAGCACCCAGGTATGTACGGAGGTGCTCATCTCTGACACAGTGCTGTTGGGGAAGGTGCCGCAGACCTTTTTACAATACGAGGGAAACGAAGGGTGAAAAAATGGACGCACAAAAAGAGATTCTGAAGCTGCGCAGAGAGATCGAGCATCACAACAAGCTCTATTATGTGATGGACGCGCCGGTCATCTCCGACTACGACTACGATATGCTGATGAATCAGCTGAAGGCGCTGGAGGCGGAGCACCCGGAGCTGGTGACGCCAGATTCTCCCACCCAGAGAGTGGGCGGGATGGCGCTGAGCCAGTTTGAGCCGGTGCAGCACCAGGTACCGCTGGAGAGTCTGACGGACGTGTTCTCCTATGAGGAGCTTTTCGCCTTCGGCGACCGGATGGATTCGCTGCTGTCGGAGACACACGATTATGTGGTGGAGCCGAAGATCGACGGACTTTCTATGTCTCTGGAATATGAAAACGGCGTGTTCGTGCGCGGGGCGACCCGGGGTGATGGCGTGACCGGGGAGAATGTGACGGAAAACCTACGCACGGTGCGGTCTCTGCCCCTTCGGATCGAAAACGCGCCGGAGCGCCTGATCGTCCGGGGCGAGGTCTACATGTCCAAGGCGGTTTTCGAAGAGCTGAACGCCCAGAGAGAGATCAGCGGCGAACAGCTGCTGGCAAATCCCCGGAACGCGGCAGCCGGCTCCATGCGGCAGCTGGACCCGAAGGTGGCGGCGGCACGGAAGCTGGACATCATCTGCTTCAACATGCAGTACAGCTCTGAGGGAGAGTACACGACCCACGCCCAGACCCTGGACGCCATGCGGGAAATGGGCTTTCCTGTTGTAAACTATACCCATTTTGACAACATTCACGACTGCGTGCGCCAGATCGAATGGCTGGGAGAGCACCGGGATGAGCTGCCCTTCGACATGGACGGGGCCGTGATCAAAATCAACTCCCTTGCCCAGCGACAGTCTTTGGGAAGCACCGCCAAAGCGCCCAGATGGGCCGTAGCGTTCAAGTATCCGCCGGAGAAGAAAGAGAGCAGAGTGCTGGACATCGTGGTTCAGGTGGGCCGTACGGGCGTTCTGACGCCAAAGGTGATCGTGGAACCCATCCGGCTGGCGGGAACAACCGTCTCCGCCGCAACGCTGCACAACCAGGACAACATCGACCGGCTGGATCTGCGCATCGGGGATACGGTGCTGCTGCAGAAGGCGGGGGAGATCATTCCGGAGGTCCTGTCCGTCAACAAAGACAAACGTCCGGCGGGAACGGTTCCTTTTGTCCTGCCAAAGTTCTGCCCGGAGTGTGGCTCCCCGGTGGTGCGGGACGAGGACGGCGCTGCGCTGCGCTGCACCAGCCCCGAATGCCCGGCCCAGAGGCTGCGCAATGTGGCGCATTTTGCGTCCCGGGAGGCCATGGACATTGAAGGGCTGGGCATTTCCGTTTGTGAAAGCCTCATCAACAGCGGTTTGGTTAAGGATGCGGCGGATCTCTATTATCTGAAGACCCAGGCCGTCGCGGAACTGGACCGGATGGGGAAGAAATCCGCGGAGAATCTGATCGCGTCCATTGAAAAGAGCAGGGAGGCGGGGCTCTCCCGTCTGCTTTGCGGCTTTGGCATCCGTCAGGTGGGGCAGAAGGCGGCCAAGGTGCTTGCCAGCTATTACCCGGATCTGGATTCCCTGATGGAGGCGACTGAGGAAGAGCTGACGAAAGTTCCCGATATCGGCGGGATCACCGCTGCCTTTATTCGCAACTGGTTTGGCAATCCCCAATCCCAGGACCTGATCGAGCGGCTGCGGAAGGCCGGAGTGGATTTCAGAAGTCATGAGGAGAAAAAGGATGACCGCTTTGCTGGAATGACCTTTGTTCTGACCGGCGCTTTGAGCAAGTTTACCCGGGACGAGGCTTCGGCGATCATCGAAAGCTACGGCGGCAAGGCCTCCGGTTCGGTTTCCAAGAAGACGAGCTACGTGGTGGCGGGAGAGAACGCCGGAAGCAAGCTTACCAAGGCCCAGAGCCTGGGCATTCCGGTGCTGAGCGAGGAAGAATTCGCGGCCATGATTCAGTGACGAAAGCAAAAGAATAAATTCAATGGCGGAGCCCGGGAAGGAAACCTGGGCTCCGCCTTGTGTCATCCTGTATATGGGAAGATGCGTATGCTGCAATTCTACAGTAAATAGAAAAAGATCAGTGGAGAGAATTCAGCTGTTTCTGTGCTTCGGCGGCCATGTAAGTACCGCGGTCGATGACCTGCTGAAAGTAGCTGCGCGCAAGCTCGGTATCATCACCGGTGAAGACCGAGAGAATACCCATGTTTCCGGAGTAGGCAAGACCAAGGCGCATGGCAGCGTTGTCGCTGCCCAGCTCCGCGGCCGTTTTCAGCCATTCGATCACCTTATCGGGATTGGTGCAGTTATAACCGTCTGCGGGGTTGAAGTCAAATTGGCTGCGCATAAAATAAGCGTCCGCACAGTTGAAGGTCATTGCCTGTTCATAGTAATCCTTTGCGATATCCTCATCAAATTCGTCTGAAAGCTCTCCGATGTAATGGTTTCCGATCTTGAGGAGCATTTGTCCGTGCAGGATATCATCTGTGCAGGTTTCGACTTCTTCCTTCAACCGTTCAAAGGAACGGGCCATAAGCGCTTTGGCCTCTTCTTCATTGGGGGCGGTACCGTAACCGTAACCTGTGCAGATGGCTAACCAATACAGACCCAGGGGGTCATCCTGATCGGCGGCAAGAGACAAAAGGCGATAGGCTTCGGCATCGTTTTCTTCCGTACCAGCGCCGAGATAGTGACAGTAGCCCAGCAGCGTCAGCAGGTGAGCATAGCCGGTGTCCTCGGCGGAGGAGAGGAGGGCGAAGGCCTCGGGGTAGTTGCGATCGACGTAAAAGAGGGTTTCCGCGGCGAGGAATTCTTCTTCTCCCGGAATGGGTTCGGGAGTGGGTTCCGGTGTCGGTTCAGGGGTGGGTTCGGGAGTGGGCTCCGGAGTGGGTTCTGGCGTGGGTTCGGGAGTGGGCTCAATCGTTGGCTCAGGCGTGGATTCGGTCTGCGCAGCCGGGGAAGAGCCGCAACCAGCAAGCAGACCGATAAGCAAGGCAGCGATAAGAAGCAGGGAGATTTTTTTCATGTTTCAGACCTCGATTCTTTCATAGTTTATTTCAGTATATATGGAAAATTGGAAAAAAACAAGGCGTATTGTTTTTCTATATGAAATCAAGTGATAAACCAAATATCTGACAATTCTTTTCTGCGTACACTTGGACGGCGGCCCTTTAGACATTGAAAGTAGAGATGTAAAAGAGCGGGAAACAAAATGATCGGATTTCAATAACGTACTGATCCATTTGTACTAATTGCCTGAAAGCACGGTCAAAAAGGCATGTTTTCACAAAATAATTGTGCAAGAACGCCACTTGACTTTCGAGGTCGAAAGTGTATAATCATGCCCGCATTGAACACAACAAGAAAGGGGAGAGTTCACATGGATCTGCATTCCTTCCGCGCTCTGAAGTATGAGAGCTGCTTCATGGGCAAGTTCTTCCAGCACAACAGACAGAATCGTTCCGGCTTCCATTTCCTCACGCTTTCCTTCTAATTCATTTTTATCTCTGCAGGCAGATAAAAAATGGATCGCCCATCACCAGAGCAGGGGCTCTGAGATCGGGGGATCATTTTTTATACCTCTTTTCCTGTTTGATTTATAAAACGGATTGCGAGCCAGTGTTGAGACACCGGCTCGCAATGACGGTTCTGAGAAAAACCTCTTCCCGGTTGGGAAGAGGTTTTTTGTTATAGACTAATGGCGAAGAGCTTAGATCTTCATGGCCACATCCCAGGCACGCCAGATGGCGGTGCGCAGGTTGCCGATGGAGACGCAGTCGCCCACGCGGTGGATGTGCGGGCCCTTGCCGCCCACGGGAGTGGGAACAAAGCCGATGCCGTTGACGATATCGTCATACTCGACCTCGGTGACCTTGCCGTCCTTGCCGCGGATGACAACAGTCTTGTCCTTGATCTCGGTGATGGTGGACTCCAGGAAGGTGGGAACCTTCTTGTAGAGCATCATGTCACGCAGGAAGGAGGCGTTGGCCAGGCAGACGTTCTGGGCAGGAACCAGGTCCTTGGCGTACTCGACGATGATGGGGTGCTTGCCCTGGAGGATCATCTCATAGGCAGCCTCGCAGGAGGACTGGCCGCCGCCGAAGAACACGACCTTGTCGCCCACGGGCTTCTTCTCGCGAAGCAGCTGGGTGAAGGTGATGCACTTCTCGAAGCCCTTGACGTTGGGCATGGTTCTGGGGATGGCGCCGGTGGCGACGACGATCTCGTCATAGCCGCGGAGGGTGCCCAGGTCGGTGACTTCGGTGTTGAAGCGAATGTCGATATTCTGGGCCTTCATCTCACGCTCGTACCAGCGGAGCAGCTCCTTGTCGTTCTCCTTGAAGCTCATGGCGGAAGCGGTGAGGAACAGACCGCCGATCTTGTCGGTCTTCTCGAAGATCACGGGGTTGTGACCGCGCTTCTTCAGCACGAGAGCAGTCTCGCAGCCGCCGATGCCGGCGCCGATGATGGCGACCTTCTTGGGCTTCTTGGTGGGAACGATCTTGTAGCGGTTGTGCTGCATCGTGGGCGGATGCAGAGCGCAGCGGCCAAGGTGCAGAGAGTCGGGCAGAGCCTGGATGTTGGCGGTACCCTTGAACTTGGCGAAGTTGAAGCAGCCGTTGTGGCAACGGATGCAGGGCTTGATCTCCTCGTGGCGGCCCTGGCGGATTTTGGTGATCCAGTCGGGATCGCAGAGGTTCTGACGGGCGATGGCGACAGCATCCAGACGACCGGCAGCGATCTCCTCAGCAGCCTTGACGGGGTCCATACGACCGGCGCAGGCCACGGGAGCGTTGGTGAACTGACGGATGTGCTCCACATCGGCCAGGTTGCAGTTGTCGGGCATGTACTGAGGCGGATGAGCCCAGTACCAGGCGTCGTAGGTGCCGTTGTCGCAGTTGAAGAAGTCGTAGCCGGCCTCCTCCAGGTACTTGATGGCCTTTTCGGATTCAGGCATGTCGCGGCCGAACTCTTCATACTCCTCACCGGGCATGGCGCCGTGGAACCAGCTCTTGGTCTTGGAGACGACAGAGTAACGCAGGGAGACGGGGAAGTCCGCGCCGGCCTGACGCTTGATGCTCTGCACGATCTCAACAGGGAAGCGGAAGCGGTTCTCGAAGGAGCCGCCGTACTGGTCGGTGCGGCTGTTCCAGTTGGCAATGGTGAACTGGTCCAGCAGGTAGCCTTCGTGAACGGCGTGGATCTCAACACCGTCAACACCGGCGTCACGCAGCTTCTTGGCGGTCTTGCCGAAGGCGTCGACCATGGTGTGGATCTCTTCCACGGTCATGGGACGGGAGAGCATGTCCTCCTGCCAACGGTTGGGGGTGGCGGAAGCGGAGGCACAGGAGAAGCTCACGTCCACAAAGGGAGAGGCCAGCTTGCCCAGGAGAGGATTCTTGTTCAGCATGACCATCCAGGAGGTAACGGCCATGGAACGGCCAAAGCCGGCGGCCAGCTGAATGAAGAGCTTGGCACCGGTCTTGTGGAACTCGGGCATCCAGGCGGCCAGTTCCTTGAACATGGGCTCGTTCTGCCACAGCCAGCGGCAGCCCATGGTGTCACGCACGCACTGCATGCCGGGCAGGATCAGGCCAACGCCGTCCTGAGCACGCTGGAGCAGGAAGTTGGCAGCTTCCTTATCGAAATGGCAGGGCTCCAGCCAGCCGAACAGGGAAGTGCCGCCCATGGAGCACTGGACAATGCGGTTCTTGATCTCTACATTGCCGATTTTGAAGGGGGTAAATAAGGCGCTGTATTTTTCGTCCATCTTTTTTCCTTCTTTCAAAATGTTTTTGTTCGGGCCTTACTTGAAGAAGCTCTTCACGTAGTTGTAGGGCCACACGATCAGGTCGCCGAGGAGACGTCCAAAGTCTCTCACCTTGAAGTACAGGTCGTCATCAAAGAGAAAGGGCAACTTTTTCTCCAGGAATGCCTTGACCTTATCCAACATGTTTTTTCCCTCCCGTTTCATGAAATAATCCGCCCTGGCGAGAAACCGCCAGGGTTCTTCTCACCATAGGAATACGCGTATATTATACTGGAAAACGGCTGCTTTCGTCAACCATACATTTTGCCGGATTTGTAAAAGCAGCATAGTTTTTCCTTGGAAAACGGCAAAAAGGCACGTCAGATTGTACAAGAATTCGAATGTAAAATTGTGCATGTTTTTGCCAAAGTTGTAACAAAGAAATACGCAAAAAACGCCCTGCCTCCTGCTCACAGAGGCAGAGCGTTTTGCTGTTTGCCAGATCAGCGCTTGAAGCTGTCCTTCAGGGCGACGGCCCGGTTGAAGACCAGATGGTCGGGACTTGCATCCCGATTGTCCAGGCAGAAATAGCCCTGGCGCATGAACTGGAAGCTCTCGGCATTCTTGCCGTGCTCCGGCATGGGGATCTCCGTCAGGCACTTCTCTACCTTGCAGCCGGTGAGGACCTGGAGACTCTCGGGATTGAGGCAGTCCAGGAAATTCTTGTCCGCCCCGTCGGGATCGGGATCGGCGAAGAGGTAGTCGTAAACCCGGACCTCGGCGTCCCCGCAGTTGTTGGCGTCCACCCAATGGATGGTGGCACCCTTGACCTTGCGGCCATCGGCGGGATCGCCGCCGCGGCTGTCGGGATCGTACTCGCAGAGGATCTCGGTGACCTTCCCGGTCTCGTCCTTCACGCAGCCGGTGCAGGTGACGAGATAGGCACCCTTCAGACGTACCTCAAAGCCGGGATGCAGACGCTTATACTTGGGGGCGGGGACCTCCATGAAGTCCTCCTCCTCGATCCAGAGGTTCCGGGAGAAGGAGACCTCCCGGGTGCCGTCCTCGGGCTTGAGGGGATTGTTCTCCACGGTGAGAAGCTCGGTCTGCCCCTCTGGGTAGTTGGTGATGGTGAGCTTGACGGGGCGCAGCACAGCCATGACGCGGCGGGCATTGGCGTTCAAGTCATCCCGCAGGCAGCTCTCCAAAAGCGCCCAGTCCACGGTGGAGTCCACTTTGCTGACGCCGATGCGCTCGCAGAAGTCCCGGATGGACTTGGCGGTATAACCTCTCCGGCGCAGACCGCAGAGAGTGGGCATACGGGGATCGTCCCAGCCGGAGACACGGCCTTCCTCCACCAGCTTTCTCAGCTTACGCTTGGACATGACGGTGTAGTTGATGCCCAGGCGGGCGAACTCGATCTGCCGGGGTTTGTGACCGGGAATGGAGACGTTGGAAACAACCCAGTCGTAGAGCGGACGATGGGCCTCATACTCCAGCGAGCAGAGAGAGTGGGTGATGCCCTCCAGCGCGTCCTGAATGGGATGGGCAAAGTCATACATGGGGAAGATGCACCACTTGGTGCCCTGGCGGTGATGCTCAATGTAACGGATGCGGTAGAGCACCGGGTCGCGCATGTTGAAGTTGCCGCTGGCCAGGTCGATCTTGGCGCGAAGGGTGTAGCGCCCCTCTTCAAACTCACCGGCGCGCATGCGGCGGAAGAGATCCAGGCTCTCCTCAATGGGACGGTCCCGCCAGGGGCTGATGGCGGGGCGGGTGGTGTCGCCGCGATATTCCTTGAACTGCTCCGGAGTCAGCTCGCAGACATAGGCAAGACCCTTATTGATGAGCTCGATGGCGTACTCATAGGTCTTCTCAAAATAGTCCGAGCCGTAGTAGAGTCGGTCGCCCCAGTCGAAGCCCAGCCAGTGGATGTCTTCCTGGATGGCGTTGACATACTCGGTATCTTCCTTGGCAGGGTTGGTATCGTCAAAGCGCAGGTTGCAGATGCCGCCAAAGTGCTCGGCCGTGCTGAAGTCGATGGTCAGCGCTTTGCAGTGGCCGATATGCAGATAGCCGTTGGGCTCGGGCGGAAAACGGGTATGGACCTGCATGCCGTAGCAGGAGCCGCCCTCGGACAGATCTTCCTGCACAAAGCTTTCAATAAAGTTTCTTGCGTTCTCTTCCATGTTTTTCCTCTCCATGAAATAAAAATACTGGTGTATTATAAACGATTTTTCTCCCGATTACAACAGAAAAGACGCGGAAAAAAGAAAGAACTCTCCGCGGCTGCAAGATCAGAGCTTTTTCTTGCCGGGACATGAGCACTGTGATATAGTGAAAACAGTCGATACAGGAGGAAGGATTATGGAAAAAACGAAGATCATTCTGGACTGTGACCCTGGGCATGACGATGCCGTGGCTATCCTGCTGGCCGCCAGAGATCCTGGCATTGAGCTGCTGGGCGTTACGGTGGTGGCCGGGAATCAAACCCTGGAGAACACCCAGCGGAATGCCCGCAAAGTGCTCCAGTGGTGTAATTGCGATGTGCCGGTCTATGCCGGCTGTCCCGGCCCTCTTGTCCGGGAGAAAATCATCGCAGCGGACATCCATGGAAGTACCGGACTGGACGGTCCTGTCTTTCCGGAACTCACCAAGCCGTTGGAGAACGAGCACGCGGTAATGTTTATGATCCGTACGCTGTTGGAGTCCCAGGGAGATATCACGGTTGTCACCACCGGACCCATGACAAATCTTGCCATGGCGATCCGGCTTGAACCGAGGATCATAGAAAAGATCAGGCGGATCGTGCTGATGGGCGGTTCTTATACCAATGGCAATGTTACGCCTGCTGCGGAATTCAACATCATCGCGGATGCGGAAGCAGCGCATATCTGCTTTGGCTGCGGAAGGCCAATCGTCATGGTCGGACTGGATGTGACAAGAAAGGCACTTTGTTATCCCGAAATCGTCGAAAGAATGGGGAAGATCGGCAATCGGGCGTCGGATCTCTTTGTCGCGCTGATGGGGCACTTTTGCAGGACGCAAAAGGAAGTTTTCGGCTGGGAAGGAGGACCGCTCCACGATCCGGTGACCATCGCCTATTTGATCGATCCCAGCGTATTGACACTCAAGCCGATGAATGTGCAGATCGATCTGCGTTCCACCATCTCCTACGGACGAACCAATTGCGACGCGTTTGGTTACTTGCAGCTTCCGCCTACCGCAGAAGTCGCCGTGGATATCGATGTACAGCGGTTTTGGGACATCGTGGAGACCGGATTGAGACGCTATTCGGAGGACGATACATGAAAGCTTTGGTGTTCGGTTCTCTGAACATTGACTACGTATATCAAGTGCCGCATTTTGTGGAAAAAGGGGAGACGCTTGCCTCTGGCTCCTTTCGTCGCTTCTGCGGCGGTAAGGGGCTGAACCAGGCGATCGCACTGTCTCGCGCGGGCATGAAGACCTACATGGCAGGTGCGATCGGTCCGGAAGGAGAATTTCTGCTGAAAGCGCTGCAGGATTCAGGTGTCGACACCGGCTTTGTGGAAATGACGGCGGTTCCAACAGGGCATGCCATCATTCAGAACAGCCTGGATGGTGACAATGCGATCTTGCTCTTCGGCGGAGCAAACCGTTCCATTTCTGAAAAGCAGGCCGAAGCGGTTCTTTCTGCTTTTGAGCAGGGCGACCTGCTCCTGGTACAAAATGAAATCACCTCGCTGCCCGCGATCCTGCGGATCGCAAGAGGCAAGGGGCTTCACATCGCGCTCAATCCTTCGCCCATGGAGCTTCCCCTGATGCATGAGCTGCTGGAATATACAGAGTTTCTGATCCTGAACCGGGTGGAGGCTTCTCAGCTGATGCAAGCGGACAATTCGAATCCTGATAAGGTTCTGGATTCGCTGTGCCGCCTTTGGCCGGAGAAGAAGATCGTTCTTACACTGGGAGAAGAGGGAGCCATTTATGCCGAGCGAACGCTGCGCTTCCGGCAGCCCGCTTTTCCCGTGAAGGCTGTTGACACCACCGGGGCAGGGGATACCTTTACGGGCTTTTTCCTGGCGGCGTTTTTTCAGAGTGGGGATCCGCTTGTGTCAATTCGAACGGCAGCAGCGGCAGCGGCGATCGCCGTTACCCGGCAGGGGGCAGCGCCCGCTATCCCGGATTGGCAGGAGACACAGGATTTCCTGACCCTGCAAAACTCTTGATCGAAATATGACTTGACAGTGCTGCAAAACTGTTTCTATACTTTTCCGGTAAGAAAGAAGGAATCGCTATGAAAGCATTATCTTCCCGCACGGCGGGATTTACAGACTCTGTGATCCGGCGTATGACCCGGATCTCCAACCGCTACGGCGCGGTGAATCTATCCCAGGGCTTTCCGGACTTTGATCCGCCCCACGAGATTTTGAAGAGGCTGGAGCAGGTCCCCTGGGAGGACTATCACCAGTACGCCATCACCTGGGGCGCGCAGGATCTCCGGGAGGGGATCGCAAGAAAACAGAGCCATTTCATGGGAATGGAGATCGACGCGGACAAGGAGATCGTTGTGACCTGCGGCAGCACCGAGGCCATGATGGCTGCGGTGATGACTGTGACAGATCCGGGGGACAAGCTCGTCATTTTCTCCCCGTTCTATGAAAACTACGGCGCGGACGTGATCCTTTCCGGTGCGGAGCCCATCTATGTGCCGCTGTACCCGCCCGCTTTTCATTTCGATCCCAATGAGCTGGAGGCGGCCTTCCGGCAGAACCCGAAGGCCCTGATCCTCTGCAATCCCTCCAACCCCTGCGGGAAGGTGTTTACCCGCGAGGAACTGGAGTACATCGCAAGCCTCGCGGAAAAGTACGATACCTACGTCATCACGGATGAAGTCTATGAACACATCGTGTATCAGCCTCACAGCCATGTATACTTTGCGACTCTGCCCGGAATGCGGGAGAGGACCATCTGCTGCTCGTCCCTGTCCAAGACTTATTCCATCACCGGCTGGCGCCTGGGTTATATCATTGCGCCGGAGCCCATCGCCGAACGGGCCAAGAAGGTGCACGACTTTCTGACCGTGGGTGCAGCTGCGCCGTTGCAGGAGGCTGTGGTACCGGGACTCTATTTTGAGCAGAAGTATTACGATGACCTGCTGGCTCTCTACACCCACAAGCGGGATCTGTTTCTGAAAGGTCTGGACGATATCGGCATCGTCCACAACGTACCCCAGGGTGCGTATTACGTGATGCTGGATATTTCCAAATATGGATTCGATTCGGATCTGGAGTTCTGCGAGGTGCTGGCAAGAGACGTGGGCGTTGGCGCGGTACCGGGGTCCAGCTTCTTCCGGGAGCCGGTGAACCATCTGATCCGGCTGCACTTTGCCAAGAAGGACGAAACCCTGGAGGAGGCGCTGAACCGCCTGGAGAGCATCGACAGGAAGATCCTGCCGAGATAAGGAAAGGAGAATACCATGGAACAAAACCGCTTTTTCCCTGAGATCCACGGCAAGCTGGGTTTTGGCTGCATGCGGCTGCCCATGAACGGAGATAAGGTCGATTTGCCGCAGTTCGGCGCGATGGTTGACCGCTTCCTGGAGCAGGGCTTCAATTATTTCGATACGGCCCATGTCTACCTGGGCGGTCAAAGCGAGACCGCGCTTCGGGAGTGCCTGACCAGCCGCTACCCCAGAAGCAGCTATATTCTGACAGATAAGCTCACCGGAAACTGCTTCAAGACCGAGGAGGACATCCGCCCGCTTATTCAGCAGCAGATGGAAGACTGCGGCGTCGAGTATTTTGACTTCCTGCTGATGCATTCCCAGCACAGACACAATTATGACCAGTTCAAGGCCTGCCATGCCTATGAGACCGCCTTTGCCCTGAAAGCCGAGGGGAAGGTGCGGCATGTTGGCATCTCCTTCCATGACAGTCCCGAGATGCTGGACCGGATCCTGACGGATTATCCGGAGATCGAAGTGGTGCAGATCCAGTTCAATTATCTGGATTACGAGAACCCCAATGTGCAGAGCAGGGCCGTCTATGAAGTACTGGAGCGCCATCAGAAGCCGGTTCTGATCATGGAGCCGGTGAAGGGCGGCACATTGGTGGAGCTCCCCGAGGACGCTCAGAAGGTCTTTGACGGGCTGCAGGGTGGAAGCAACGCAAGCTACGCCGTCCGCTTTGCGGCGGGCTTCCCCCAGGTGGCGGTGGTGCTCTCCGGCATGAGCAATCTGGAGCAGATTGAGGACAACACGGGATTTATGAAGGAATTCCAGCCTCTCAGCGATCAGGAACAGGAGGCCGTGAAGAAGGTGCGGGAGATCTATCTGGAGCAGAACTCTATTGCCTGCACCGGCTGCCGCTACTGTGTAGACGGCTGCCCGAGAAAGATCCTGATCCCGGATCTGTTCCACGCCATGAATATGAAGAAGGTGTTCCGCGATTGGAACCAGGAGGAGCGCTACGAAGAACTGACTAAGGAAAACGGAAAGGCCTCCGCCTGCATCCGCTGCGGCCAGTGCGAACGGATCTGCCCGCAGCATCTGCCCATCCGGAAGCTGCTGCAGCAGGTTGCCGGGACCTTTGAAAAGGAATAAGCAAGAAAAAAACGCCGCCCCAGTCGCATGTGACGAAGGGGCGGCGTTTTTGAATTCAGTTGGTTGGAGCAGGGGAGTCTGTCGTCTCGGCAGGGGAGGAGTTGTCCTGTGGGAGCGGCATGAAGAGCATGTTCATATCGGTCTCGCCCTCGATGCCGGGAATCTGCTCGGTAAAGCTGTACTGCCAGATATCCATCTTATAGTAAAAGCTGGGCCAGCAGAGATCGGGCGGATTCACAGGAAGGGCAAACCAGAAGCGGTAATCAGTGAGACGACTCAAGTCGTAGCCGTAGTAACCAAGATTGCGATTGAAGTAAACACAGGCGTCATACCCGGCAGCTTCAATGCGCTTGCAGAAGGCGAGGGCACAATCGGTGCGGGTTTCCATGTCCAGGTCTTTGGTGCGGGCAATGTCTGCATCCTCGTTATCGATCTTTTCCCAGTCATACACGATGGGAAGATCCAACTTCCGTTCTTCCAGACGGCCAAGGACAAAGTCCGCTTCCTCCAGCGCCTCCGCCTCCGTGACGGCTTGAGAATAGAAGTAGACGCCTACCAAAACGGAGTTATCCCGCGCGCCCTGGAAGTTCTTCTCAAACCAGGGATCGTTGAAGAGTCCGCCTTCGGTATAGCCGCGGCGGCCGATGCGGATAAAAGCAAAATCCACGCCGGCTTCCTTGGCCTGCTGCCAGTCCACTTCGTACTGATGCTCAGACACGTCCACACCCAGAATGGTTTCATAGCCACTGCCCAGATAGACAGGGGTATTTCCGATCATCTGAAACTCTTCCTTGACAAAGTCGTTCACCGGGACGCCCTCCAGCGGCGTCATCCAGACCCAGTCAAAGCCGTCATACAGATAGACCTGACCCTCGTGGGGGTCCACAGTGGCCTCGGCGCCTCTTCCACGGGAGCGAAGGTCCGGGTTTGCGATCATCAGGATCAGCGCGAGGGCAACAAGTACTACCAACAGAAGCATCACGATCAGGCCGGTATTGGGACGAACAGCAGTTTTCATGGAGATCTCCAGACTTTTCAGCAAAATTCGACAGTCATCTTATCATAAGTTCCGATACAATTCAATTCCCATTTGTGCGAAAGCAAAAAACTTCCAGAGAAAAGAAAAGTTTTTGTTGACAAATGACTTTGAATTTGCTATTATCATCAGGCCGGTGAAAAATGCTGGTGTAGCTCAGTCGGTAGAGCAGCTGATTTGTAATCAGCAGGTCGG
>CAMOXK010000029.1 GCA_946629065.1 uncultured Clostridia bacterium | reverse complement strand
GCGGGGATTCGAATTATGTACGAAAGCCACCAATGTGGCTTTCATCGCCCAGTTCAAAAACTGGGCGATACCTCTATTTGCTTTCCCGTCTCCCGCAAGGGAAAGCAAATGCAAGCGAATCCCCGCTGGAGCACTGCCAAAGAAACTGCCTGGGATTAAAAGGGCGAGTGGAGAAGAATCCCGGCCAAGTGCGCACGGTTGCAGCTTTCCCGTCTCCCGCAAGGGAAAGCAAATGCAAGCGAATCCCCGCTGGAGCACAAAAGCATCCCCACAGCTTGATACAAGTTGCGGGGATGATCTGTTTGTGATATGCTGAAATAGGGGTGAGGACAAGTATGATACAGCCAAACAAGTCCATGAAACTCCTTTTGCAGCAGCATAAGATCGATGTTGATGTCATTCCCGCCATGGATGCTTATCCGATCTGGAAGAAGCAGGATCAGGCAGGCAGACCGTATTGGGGCGTCTCGGATTTTTGGCATTTGGATCAAAACGGTGTCCCTGCATCAGAAGATCTTTCGCAGCTGGAGTGGGACGGAAATGAAGTGCATCTTGAGGCAAATGCCGAGGATCAAATACCCGGGATCCTCAAAGACGCAATCGGGATCATAAAGGCTTGGATGCGGCAATTGGAGCAGGAAGAACCGAATACGCCTTTTTTGATTTTGGCAAGCTATGACGACGGAGAAGAGCTCGTTAACAAGGAAGACTTTCCGGACGGCTGCTATTCGATCACTTTTCGTTTCTGGGCGCCTCGCGGTGGAAATACTGTTGTGGATCTTTCGTCTTTTGAGGACTGGGAACAACCTGCTCTTCTGGCCGTCTGCGACAAATGCAGCCTCTCACTCTGAGAGGGTGCATTGTATCAAGCATGCCGTGCAGACACAAAAACACAGGAGGCCAAAGGCCCCCTGTGTTTTTTGGTGCTCCGCGGGGATTCGAATTATGTCCGCACACGCCGGGGGCGTGTGCATGAACCAGCGCGGACACTGGCGAATACCTTTATTTTGCTTTCCCGTCCCCCGCAAGGGAAAGCAAATGCAAGCGAATCCCCGCTGGAGCACGAGAAGCGAACAGGGGATGATATGTCCATATCATCCCCTGTATTCGCGTTTTTTCGTTTCAGCTGCTCTCCTTTTCGACCAGCACCCAGGGCGCGACGGAAGAGATGCAGCTCTCGCCCCGCAGATGCCGGAAGAGGAGCTCCGCGGCCATGCGCCCGACATTGTAGGCGCCGTGGGAGAGGGAAGTGATGCGGGGCGTGGACATTTCGCTGTACTGGCTGTTGTCGAAGCTGACGACGGCGACGTCGCCCGGGACCGATATGCCCTGACGGTTCAGGCAAGAGACCACGCGGGTCGCGATCTCGTCGTTGTAGCAGATGACCGCGGAGCAGGAGGAGAGGAGCTGCTTCGTCTCGTCCCGGACGGAGCCCTCCTTCAGAAAGCCGCCCTTCTGGTCGGTGCCGTACCAGAGAATATTGCAGTCCTCCAGCGGCAGCCCGTATTCCTGCATGGCGTCCAGATAGCCGACAAAGCGCTGCCGGCCCTGCAGGTCGTCGTATTTGAAGATTCCTGCGATCCTGCGGTGCCCTTTCCGATAGAGATACTCTACCAGCATCCGTCCGCCAGCCGCATTGTCATCGAGGACCGAGAGCGTTTCGGGAAGCTGTTCATAGTTGCCGTGCATGAATACCAGTGGGATGCCCCGGCCCATCAGCTTTTGATAGAGCCGGATATTCGGATTCGGCAGGCCGGTCTTCGTCCCCTCGACCAGAACGCCGTCGAGCTGCTCCATCCCCAGCAGGGTCAGGAGGATCTTGCGCTCGTTGGCAAACTGATTCTGCGTGGCAAAAAGGAGCGGGGCGCTGTCGTTGTCAGAGCAGACGGCCTCGATCTCGCGCAGGATGCTGGGGAAGATATAGTCGCTGATATAGGTCGTGACCACGGCAATGGAGTAGCGACGGTGCGCGGGAGGCTCCTTCTGCCTGCGGATATGCGAACCGCTCCCCTGTCGCCGTTCGATCAGGCGCTCCGACTCCAGCAGGGAAAGCGCCTGGCGCACGGTCTGCCTGCTCACCCGGAAGCGGGCGCAGAGAGCCTGCTCGGTGGGCAGCATTTTCTCATAAGTGCCTTTCTGGATGTCAGCGCGGAGTTCGTCCGCCACGCTCTGGTACTTTGGGTTCATGTCAATTCCCCCACTCAATCATGTACAATATGAGTATACCCAAGCAGCAGTCCAATTTCAATACAAATCTTATCGAAAAACCGGCATAAAACGTGGTTGTCCGTATGGAGGCAGGACGAATTGTGCAAAAGCGACGAAAAGTAGAGGTGGCCAAAAGTCACAAAAATGTTGTCGACTCTGCTCAGAAAAGCAAAAACAGGATATATTTTTGCGATTTGTATTGAGCGATTTAATGTAGTAAAAAGATTTGTATTGTTGAAGCATCCGAAAATTGCATATTGTGCGTACAACTGTTGCTTTTGCGAGGAAAAGGCGCTATTATACAGATGAAAGGCCCGGTATTTTTCGGGCAAAGGAATATGATTATTATGGGAAAGAGGTAGAAAAAAGATGCGTAAACTGTTTGCCCTTATCCTCGCGCTCGCCATGGTGTTTGCTCTGGCTGCCTGCGGCCAGACGGGTGCGGCTCCCGCCGGAGACAAAGCCGCCGATTCCGGCCTGATCAAAGTCGGTATCATCAACCTGGATCCCTCCGAGTCCGGCTACCGTGAAGCCAACGTAAAGAACCTGACCGACACCTTCACTAAGGAAAACGGCTATGACGCCACCTTCGTCACCGCCCCCACCGCCGACAAGCAGCTGGAGGCCGCCAAGGGCTTCATCACCGCTCAGGTGAAGTACATCCTGGTCTCCGCCGCCGAGACCACCGGCTGGGACGAGGTCCTTGCCGACGCCAAGGAAGCCGGCATCAAGGTCTTCCTGTTTGACCGTATGATCGACTGCGATCCCAGCCTCTACACCGCCGCCGTCGTCTCCGACATGCGTCAGGAAGGCGAGACCGCCGTTGCCTGGCTGGAGAGCCTGGGTCTGGACGAGTACAAGATCCTGCACATCCAGGGCCAGCTCGGTTCCGCGGCTCAGATCGGCCGCAGCGATCCTCTGACCGAGAAGTGCGCTGCCGACGACAAATGGACCATCGTCCGTGAGGGCACCGGCGGCGACAGCTGGGATGCCAATGAGGCCCGCAAGATTGCCGAGGCTGCGATCAACGCCGGCGAACAGTTCAACATCGTCTATGCCGAGAACGACGGCATGGCCGGCGGTGTTGTCGAGGCGCTGGATGCGGCCGGCATCACCCACGGTGTGAACGGCGACGTCATCGTCATGGGCTTCGACTGCAACAAGTGGGCCCTGCGCGAGCTGCTGGCCGGCAACTGGAACTACGACGGCCAGTGCAGCCCCTTCCAGGCGGCTGTGATCGATAAAATGATCAAGACCCTTGAGGCCGGCGGCAGCATCGAAGGCCTGAACGCGCTCAACCAGATCATTTCCGAAGAGAAGGGCTTTGACGCCCGCGAGATCACCCAGGCAGACATCGACACCTACGGCCTGGGCGAGTAATCCGAATCCCCCGGCAGGACGACCGTATATCAGTACAGCGCGGTGTGGAACAGTGGAGCAATCCGCGGTCCACACCGCGTTTTTTTCAGACTATCGAACAGGAGATGAACGGATGGAAGACGGAATCGTTTTGACCATGCGCGGGATCAGCATTTCCTTTCCGGGCGTCAAGGCCCTGAACAATGTTGATTTCACCCTGCGCAGAGGAGAGATCCATGCCTTGATGGGGGAGAACGGCGCCGGCAAATCCACTCTGATCAAGGTGCTCACCGGCGTATATGAAAAGGACGCCGGAAGCATCTGTATCGAGGGGCGCGACGGCGAGGCGAACATCCACTCCCCGCAGCAGGCACAAAACCTCGGCATCAGCACCGTCTATCAGGAGATCACGCTCTGCCCGAACCTGACCGTGGCGGAGAACATGTTCATCGGCCGGACGAAGGACCGTATCGTGCGCTGGAGAGAGTACGAAAAGCGGACGACGGAGATCCTGGACAATCTGGGCATTCCCGCCCGGGCCTCACAGGAGCTGTCCCACTGCTCGCTCGCTGTGCAGCAGATGGTGGCCATTGCCCGCGCGGTGGACATGAAATGCAAGGTGCTGATCCTGGACGAGCCTACCTCCTCGCTGGACGACAAGGAAGTGGCCATGCTGTTCAAGCTGATGCGCGAGCTGAAGGAGAGGGGCGTAGGCATCATCTTCGTCACGCATTTTCTCGAACAGGTCTATGAGGTCAGCGACCGGATCACGGTCCTTCGCGGCGGCGAACTGGTCGGCGAATATCTGGTCAGCGAACTCCCGCAGGTGCAGCTTGTGGCCAAGATGATGGGCAAGAGCCTGGACGACCTGGCCGAGCTGGAGCGCATCGGACAGAAGAGCGCCGCGGGCGAGGAGACGGTGTACGAGGCGAAAGACCTGTCCAGCGCGGAATGCCGGCCCTTTGACTTTAGGATCCGGCGCGGTGAGGTGAACGGCTTTACCGGCCTGCTGGGCTCGGGCCGCAGCGAGAGCGTGCGCGCCATCTTCGGCGCGGACCAGGTGACCGGCGGCCGCGTGACGATCAAGGGAAAGCCGGTCCGGATCACCAAGCCCCACGACGCCATCCGCAGCGGCATCGGCTATCTGCCGGAAAACCGCCGGCGGGACGGCATCATCGCCGACCTCTCCGTGAGGGACAACATCATTCTCGCCCTTCAGGTCATCAAGGGCATGAACCATCCGATCTCCCGTGCCGAGGCGGAAGCCTTTGCAGACGAATACATTGAGGCGCTGCAGATCAAGACCGCGTCCAAGGACACGCCGATCCGCTCGCTCTCCGGCGGCAACCAGCAGAAGGTGATCCTGGCGCGCTGGCTGCTGACTCATCCGCAGTACCTGATCCTGGACGAGCCCACCCGCGGCATCGATGTCGGCACCAAGCTGGAGATCCAGAAGCTGGTGCTGAAGCTGGCGGAGGAGGGCATGAGCGTGACCTTCATTTCCTCCGAGATCGAGGAAATGCTGCGCACCTGCTCAAGACTCATCGTCATGCGCGACCGGAAGATCGTCGGCGAGCTGACGGGAGACGAGCTGACGCAGGCTCAGGTCATGAAGACGATCGCGGGAGGTGAAGCCAGAGATGAAAACGAATAAGAGATCCTTCTCCGGCCTCGGGCAGCTGCTGATCCCGCTGGTTGCCCTCGCCATCCTGATCGTATTCAACATTTTCCGCGACATCAGCTTCTTTTCCATCGATCTGCGCTTCAACAACAGCGGCAACATGGTTCTGACGGGGAACCTCGTCAGCATCATCGACAGCGCGAGCGAGCTTGCCATCATCGCCATGGGCATGACGCTGGTGACCGCAGCCTGCGGCGGCCAGGACATCTCCGTCGGCGCGGTGGGCGCCATCTCCGGCGCGGTGTTCGTCAAGGTCCTGCAGGGGATGGGAGCCATCACGATCGGTACCATGCTGATCGCCTTCGCGCTCTGCTGCCTTGCCACGATCGTCTTCAAGCTCTTCAACGGCATGCTGGTCGCGGTGTTCCGGATCCAGCCGATGATCGCGACGCTGATCCTCTACTCCTGCGCGCGCTCGATCGCCTACTGGATCAACGGCGATGCGACCCCGCAGCTCAGAAACGAGATCATCAGCGCCATCGGCAAGACGATCCCCGGCATCCCGGTCCCGACGCCGATCTTCGCGGTGATCCTGGTCGGACTGCTGCTGTTCCTGATCTTTAAATTTACGAGCCTCCGCCTCTACATCCAGTCGGTCGGCATCAATGAGGGAGCCGCCCGGCTCAACGGCATCAACCCCACCCGCATCAAGCTCATCAGCTTCATTCTGCTGGGCGTCTGCGTGTCCGTCGCAGGTCTGATCGGCGTGTGCCGCCTGGGCCAGCTCAACCATAAAACGCTGCTGGTCGACATCGAAATGGACGCGATCCTCGCGGTGGCCATCGGCGGCAACAGCCTCGGCGGCGGCCGCTTCCGCCTGAGCGGGAGCATCCTTGGCGCCTACATCATCCAGATGCTGACCACCACGCTCTACGCGATGAACGTGGCCCCCGTCAACGTCAAGGCGTACAAGGCGATCGTGATCATCATCATCGTGGTTGCCGGCTCTCCGGTGGTCAAGAACAAACTGACCGCACTCTGGAACCGTCTTCGCTCCGGACCCGCGCGCGAGAGCGCAAGGAAAGAGGGGGTGAGCTGAATGACGGAAAAGCGCATCCGACTTCGGAAGAGAGAACCTCTGTCCGATACGCAGATGCTGATGTTCATCAGTATCGGCATCTTCTGCGCCATGTATATCGGCGCGATGCTCACGCTCGGCGGGGGCTTCCTGAAGCCGCAGCAGATCTTTGACCTGCTCAACGACAACGCTGCGCTCATCATCATCTCTTGCGCGCTGACGATCGTCATGATCGGCGGCGGCATCAACATCAGCGTCGGCGGCGTGATCGGACTGACCGTCATGGCCTGTGCGCTGTTCCTGAACGGCAACAGCATCGAAAACAGCGCCCTCAGCATTGTGCTGACTCTGCTGCTGGCGCTGGGGATCGGCCTGGGCTTCGGTCTGCTGCAGGGTTTCCTCGTCGCCCATCTGGAGATCCAACCCTTCATCGTGACGCTGGCGGGCATGTTCCTTGCCCGCGGTCTGACGACCATCCTTTCCGTCAACCCCGTCAAGGTGACGCACGAGGGCTTCCTGGAGCTGGTCAAGACCAAGCTGACGATCCCCTGGCTCGGTTATACGGCCCAGAACGGGAATCTGATCCCGGCGAAGATCGAGATCGGCGCCCTCGTCGCGCTGGCCGTGGTGATCCTGATGTTCCTGCAGCTGCGCTACACGAAGCTCGGCCGCAGCATCTATGCCGTCGGCGGCAACCGGCAGAGCGCCCTGATGCTCGGCATCAACGTCCGGAGTACCGTGTTCTGGAGCTATGTGATCAGCGGTGTGCTGAGCGGACTGGCCGGCTTCGTTTTCCTGATGCACAAGCCCGCGGGCAACGCCAGCGTCGCCATACGAAGTGAAATGGACGCCATCGCCGCCTCCATCATCGGCGGCACGCTGCTTACCGGCGGCGTCGGCAACGTGATCGGCACCTTCTTCGGCGCGATGATCCTCTCCACGATCCAGAAGATCATCGCCCTCAGTCCGCTGAACGCCTCCTGGTGGCAGGAAATGGCCAACGGCGCCATGCTGAGCTTCTTCATCCTGCTGCAGAGCGTGGTCCTGATGCGCAAGAACAGGGCCAGGGCCAAAAAAAGAAAAGAAATCAAAGAAAAGGAAAAAAAGAAAGATGAAAGCTGAGTTCTGGTTTGTCGTCGGATCGCAGTTCCTCTACGGCCCCGAGGTGCTGGAGACCATCGAAGCCCGCGCCGGAAACGTATCGAGCAGGATGAGTGCTCTCAGGTCTGAGAGGGAATCGGCAGTTCTGTTGGATCCTTTTTCAAACTAGGATCAAAACCGTGATGTACTGGGACAGGAAATGATCCATCGTTCAGGTCCTTTGCCCAAAAACACAGGAGGCCATCGGCCTCCTGTGTTTTTGCGCTTCACGGGGATTCGAATCCTGCCCGAAAGCCGCATAGCCTTTCCTGGCGCGGTGAAACCCTTGCGGACGGATGCTTATTGCGTAATAATCCATATCAGAGGATACTATTATTATAGAAACGAGGTGCACCCCATGACCGAACAAGAAGCCCCGCGCAGCAAATGCGGCTATTGCATGGGCGGCGAACTGCTCGACGCCTTCGGCATCCCCATCTGTGAGCTCTCCGTGAGCACGCTGATCCTGTTCCGGGAGCAGAGCCATCCCGGACGCTGCATCGTTGCCTACAAAGACCACGTCAGCGAGATCGTTGATATCAGCGCCGAGGAGCGGGCGGCCTTCATGGAAGACGTGGCCCGGGCCGCCAAGGCGATCCACGCGGCATTCCATCCCGAGAAGCTCAATTACGGCGCCTACGGAGACACCGGCTGCCACCTGCATGTCCACCTGGTGCCGAAGTATCGCGACGGATATGAGTGGGGCGGCGTATTTGCCATGAATCCCGGCCAAATCAAACTCAGCGACAGCGAATATGCCGCGATGATCGAGAAGATCAAGGCGAATCTCTGAGAGGGGACCTGCTGCGTCCCGGGGATCGCCGGCCGTGGGAGCTGAAACGGAAGCAGCAAGATACCATCAGCGTTCTGTCCAAAAAAGAAGACCCCCCAGTTGGGGTCTTCTTTTCTTGTTGCTTCGAGGCTGTGAGCGTGGAGGAAAAGCTGTGCGTCGCGAGATCAGTAGTTGTATTCGTAGACCTCGTATTCGGGGTTTTGGTAACGAACCACGAGGAAGACACCTCGGGAAATCCCGGTGTTTCCTACTTTTCGGGACTGGATTCGGCGGCGGGGCTGTGATATAATGCGCTGAGCACCAGAGAGAAGGGGAGAGGAAAGATGAGAACGGAATACCGCAACGACATGACGATGGATCCTTCCGGCTTTGTGCTGCTGGCGGACTATGTGCCGAGCATCATCCAGGAGATCCGCTACTATTCCAGCTACAACTTCATCGGCGAGCGGATCGACGGCTATGAGGAGCCCGTTGCCCTGCTGACCATCGAGGCCGCCAGGGCGTTGAAGGCAGCCGCCAATGAGCTGATGGTCCAGGGCTACCGGCTGAAGATCTTTGACGCCTACCGGCCCGCCACAGCGGTGAAGCACTTCATCCTCTGGGGCATCGAGGACCAGGACATCCGCATGAAGCCCTATTTCTACCCGGAGCTGGAAAAGCAGGCCCTTTTCGCCGAGGGCTATATCGCAAAGCAGTCCAGCCACAGCCGGGGCAGCGCCGTGGATCTGACGCTGCTGGACATGAAGACCGGCAAGGAGCTGGATATGGGAAGCCCCTTCGACCTGTTCAGCCCGCTCTCCCACCCGGATTGCAGGGAGGTCACCGAAGAGCAGTATGAAAACCGGATGCTTCTGCGGCGGGTCATGCTCCGCAACGGCTTCCAGCCCATCGGCTGCGAGTGGTGGCACTTTTCCCTGAAAAACGAGCCCTATCCCGACACCTATTTTGCCTTTCCGGTGTCGTCCGGGTATCTGAAACGATAAAAAAGCTATAAAGGAGAAAGACATGGATCACGAGAACATCAACAGCAGCGAGGAAAAGAAGGGCAGGAACCTGGGCAAGCGCTGCCGCACCCATTACCGGGGCACCTTCAACGATGGCACCCAGTTCGATTCCTCCTATGACCGTGGCGAGCCCCTGGAATTCATCTGCGGCGCGGGCCAGATGATCCCGGGCTTTGACGCGGCGGTGGCGGATATGGAAGTGGGTCAGGTCATCGACGTGCACCTGACGCCGGCGGAGGCTTACGGCGAAGTGGACCCGGACGCCATCTTCACCGTGGAGATCGCGCGCGTGCCCGGGGCGGAGAGCGTCTCCGTGGGCCAGCAGGTCTATCTGCAGGACTCCTACGGACGGCCCTTCCCCGTGAAGATCGCCGCCAAGGACGAGACCACCATCACCTTTGACGCCAACCACGAGATGGCGGGCAAGGAACTGAACTTCCGCATCGAGCTGGTGGAGGCCGCGGAGGCGTAAAAGAAACGCTTCTGACAGAGAAACCAACAGCAAAAGCGGCGGCCTTTGAGGGCTGCCGCTTTTTTGTATGGGCGTGGGGCGTGACAGAGGCCACCAGCGGCGGGACGAGGATTCCGCTTCGCGGGGACCTCATCCGGCGCTTCGCGCCACCTTCCCCGTGCGCGGGGAAGGCATTGGGCGGGGCCTTGCGGGCGGCGGAGGGCGTTGGCCAACGTTGAACAAGAGGGTGCTTTGCAGGCGGCGAGAAGGAGATTTCCGAGATCCTCTGCCAACGGCTTGCCTGCGGAAAAGTAAGGCAGGCACGCGAAAAAACGCCGAAAAACAGGCGCTTTTTGTCTTCCTTTTTCCGGAGCGATGTGATATAGTGGCGCTGTTCTTTGTTTTCGGCGGAAAGCAAGAAAAAAGCGTGCAGGAGAGGCAGAGATATGAATCTGTTTGACATTCTGGGACCTATCATGATCGGGCCATCCAGTTCCCATACGGCGGGGGCGGCCCGCATCGGCAACATGGCAAGGACCCTGCTGGGCGAGATCCCGGTGCAGGCGAAGATCCACCTCCACGGCTCCTTTGCCCAGACCGGCAGCGGCCACGGCACGGACCGGGCCCTGGTTGGCGGATTGCTGGGTATGAAGCCGGATGACCTTCGCATCCCCTTTGCCTTTGAGGAGGCGGAGAAGGACGGGCTGCAGTTTTCCATCGACACCATTGAGCTGCGGGAGGCACACCCCAACACCGCGGTCATTGAGCTCATCGGCGAAAACGGCGCCCGGCTGGAGATGCAGGCCTGCAGCATCGGCGGCGGCGCCATCGAGGTGCACAAGATCAACGGCATCGACGTGCTCTTTACCGGGGCCTTCAACACCCTGGTCATCCATAACCACGACGAATACGGCACCCTGGCGGCGGTGACCACCATCCTGAGCCAGCTGCACATCAACGTGGCCAACATGAGCCTGAACCGGGCCAAGCGGGGCGGCGACGCCCTGATGGTCCTGGAGACGGACCAGCACATCAAGCCCAGCCAGGTGGAGTTCCTGCGGGATCTGCCGGGCATTCTTTCCCTGACTTATTACGACAAGGAGGACGAGGAATATGGCTTTTCACTCCGTCGCTGAGATCCTGGAGCTGGCAAAGCTGGAGGACATCCCCTTCTGGGAGGTGGTCCTCCGCTCGGATATGGAGGAGCGCCAGGTCACCCGGGAGGAGTCCATGGCGAAAATGCTCATCACCTGGCAGGCCATGCGGGACGCGGCGGACGCCTACACCGGCACCCGGCGCAGCGTCAGCGGCCTGGTGGGCGGCGACGGCATGCGCATGCGCCAGTATCAGCTCCGCGGCAAGGCCATCGCCGGGGGCTATGTGGGCGAGGTGATCGCCGAGGCCCTCTCTATGGCGGAATCCAACGCCTGCATGCGCCGCATCGTGGCGGCCCCCACGGCGGGAGCCTGCGGCGTGCTGCCCGCGGTGCTGCTGCCTTTGCAGAAGGACAAGGACCTGACCCAGCGCCAGATCCTGGAGGCCTTCTATGTGGCAAGCGGCGTGGGCATGGTCATCGCTCACAACGCCTGCATCTCCGGCGCCTCCGGCGGCTGCCAGGCCGAGATCGGCACCGCTTCCGCCATGGCGGCGGCGGCTCTGGTGTCCCTCAAGGGCGGCAGCGACAAAATGATCGCCCAGGCGGTGGCCATCGCGCTCTCCAACCTGATGGGTCTGGTCTGCGACCCGGTGGCGGGTCTGGTGGAGGTGCCCTGCGTGAAGCGCAACGTCATCGGCGCTATGAACGCCATCAGCGCGGCTGACATGGCCCTGGCCGGCATCGAATGCGTGGTCCCGGTGGACGAGGTCATCGAGGCCATGGGCGAGGTGGGCCGGTCCATGCCGGTCCAGTTCCGGGAGACGGCCCTGGGGGGCCTTGCCAATACCCCCACCGGCCGAGCGGTGCGCGACCGGATGCAGGAGCATCAGGAGTGGAAATAAGCTTCAATCTGAAGGACCCGGGGCTGTGAAAAGCACCGAAATCCTTGAAATCCGCGGAAAGACCGACTTGTAGGGGACGGCCTCCTGGACGTCCCGGCAGGAAAAGTCACAATACTAGAAATCTCCGGCGAATACGGGCTTTTTGCTTCCTGTATTCGTCGGAGATTTTTTGGGCTTGCGGGCTGCCGAGGGCGTCAACCCCCTCCATCAGTTCAAGGGCTTCTTCACAAGCCCTTTTTCATATCTTGTGGCGGCGGGGGAAGAGAACCTTGAAGGACTCCTGCAGGTTCTGGTGGCGGATGTGGGTGGCGTCGAAGCGGACGCTCTGAAAGGCCAGCTGCATGATGGGTCCGGCACAGGCGGCGCAGAGGATGGTGCCGATGCCGACGGGGCCGCCCAGCAGCCAGCCGATGAAGGTGGCAGTTCCCTGGAGCAGGATGCCCACCAGCCCGATGGGCAGGCGCCTGCAGCGCTTGGCAAGGCCCACCAGCAGGCTGTCCCGCGGGCCGCAGCCCAGAGAGGCGACCATGTAGCCGTACTGGGTGTAGGCGATGACCACGAGACCTGCCAGCAACACGGGGATGGAGGCGGCAAGACTGTGACAGGTGGGCACCGGGTGGAGCCAGTTGAAGAAGTCCACGGACTTGCCCACCACAAAGGCGTCGATGAACATGGAAAGGCCAATGGGCTCCCGCAGAAGAATATCGATGATGAGGATGGTGACGGAGACGGCGATGGAGGCGCTGCCGTAGAGGATGCCCAGGCTTTTGGAAATGCCCAGGTTCAGTACGTCCCAGGGGGCGGCGCCGATGTTGGCCTGAATGGTCAGATAGATGCCGAAGCCGTTGACAAAAAGACTCACCGCGGCCAGGAGCATGTTGAGCAGGATTGCTTTGGGGCTGCGGTTGAGGCGCAGGGAAGAAGTCATGAAAAAATCACCTTGTCTGGATAAAATGGATCATGCGTCTGCAAAACGCTCCCGGGCGTGAAAGGTCTGGCAGATGGTGGAATAGGGGCCGAAAACGGTGAGCTTGTCGCCCAGCTCAAAGACCGTATCCGCCCCGGCGGGGACCGCCTTTTTGCCCGGGTGCTCCACCAGCATGACCAAGATCCCGGTCTCCGCCCGCAGACCCATCTGGGAGAGGGAGAGACCCCGGTATTCCTCGGGGATGTGGTGCAGCGTCACCAGAGCGATGGTGTCCGTGCCGATATAGTCCAGAAGCAGGACTGTGTTGAAGGACTCCGTCCGGCCGATGATGCGGTCGGCCAGCTTCTGCAGCAGCCCGTCGCCCCAGGCGCGGACCGTGGGGACCCGGATGAACACAAAGATGATGGCCACCACTGCCAGAGGGATCAGGATGCCCAGGTAATAGTGCTCCACTTGGCTGAGCTTCAGAGAGAGGAAGACGTTGATGAAGGCGGATACAATGGTGATGTTGAACACATAGCCGAAGAGCATAGTGATTCTGGCAAGCCTGCGGCGCCGCCGGTTGGAGAGGAACATCTCGCTCTCCCGGGTGGTGTAGCCGCAGCCGGTGAGCAGGGAGATCACCTGGAAGCGGGCCCGCTCATCCGGCAAACCGGTGAAACGGAAGAGAATGGTGAACAGCTCCGTGATGACCCAATAGAGCAGGATGATGAGGGAGAACAGGGAGATGGCCATATACAGATTCATAGAGGATCACAGCTCCTTCAAGGGATATGGGACCGTGTTTCAACATGGTCCCTATTATGGCCCAGAGAGGAGAGAATTGCAAGGGGGATTCCATGGAAAACGAAGGCGCCCCGGAAGAACCGCGGTTCTTCCGGGGCGCTTTTGCGGGGGAGGATAAGGAGTGAAAAAAATCAGGCTTTGCAGGGGGTCTCATTTTCGATGTTGATGTGGTGGCCGCTGTAATTGCCCTCAATGAGCTCCTTCTCGTGCTTGGCGGCGGCCAGGATCTTCGAGAAGCTGATGCCGGTGTCATAGCCCATCTCGTTGAGCATCCAGACGGCGTCCTCGGTGGCAAGGTTCCCGGAGGCGCCGGGGGCGAAGGGGCAGCCGCCCAGGCCGCCCAGGGTGGACTGGATCTCATCCACGCCCGCCTCCATGGCGGTCAGGGTGTTGACCATGCCGAGGCCGCGGGTATCGTGGAAGTGAACACCCAGGTGCAGCTGGGGGTAAGCGGCCTTTACCGCTTCAATGACGGCCCTGACCTGGGCGGGATCGGCGATGCCGATGGTGTCGCAGAGGCAAACAGCCTTCATGCCTGCGTCCACATAGTCCTTGAGGAAGGCCACCACGGCGGCGGGGTCCTCGTACTTGCCCTCGAAGGGGCAGCCGAAGGTGGTTGCCAGGTCCACGATCACATCCAAATCGGGATAGGTGGCGCGGATCTCCTTGTAGGCGTCCAGAGACTGCTCATGGGTCCGGTTGATGTTGGCCTTGTTGTGGCTCACGGAGAGGGAGACTACATAGCAGACCTTGCGCAGGCCCAGGTTATAGGCGTTGGCGGCGCCGCGCAGGTTGGGGACCAGGGCGAAGAGGTCGGCGTCGGGATGCCGCTCCAGGACGGCTTTGGTGACGTCGGCGGCGTCCGCCATCTGGGGGATGGCCTTGGGGCTCACAAAGGAGGTGAACTCCATGTGCCTCACGCCTGCGGCCAGGAGCTCCTCAATGATCTGGATCTTCTGCTCGGTGGGGATCTGCGCGCACTTGATGCTCTGGAACCCGTCCCGGGGGCCGACTTCACAAATCTGAATGGTCTTCTTCACGGTGCTCTCTCCTTTCAAATCAGATGACGCCTTTTTCTTTCAACTCAGCCAGCTTAGCCTCGTCAAAGCCCAGGTACTCGCCGTAGATGGCGGCGTTGTCCTCGCCCAGCAGGGGGGCGGGCTTGCGGGGCTCGGACTTGGTGCGGGTCAGCTTCTGGGCGGTGGCGGTGACGTGGAGCTTGCCGATGCCGGGCTGGTCGATCTCGGGGAACATGTTCCGGGCGCCGGCGATCTGGGGATCGACGACCATGCGGTCGATGGTGTTCACGGGGCTCGCCGGGCAGCCGGCGGCGTTCAACAGCTGATCCACCTCGTCGATGGTGTGCTGCATGGTCCAGGCGGCGACGATCTCCCGCAGGGGAGCGTGGTTGGCCACGCGGTCCCGGACCTCCACGAAGCGGGGATCTTCCTTCAGCTCGGGCTGGCCCATCACGTCGCAGAGGATGCCGAAGAGCTTGTTGTTGCCCGCGGCCACGATGACATTGCCGTCTTTGGTGGGGAAGGAGTCATAGGGATAGGTGGACTCGTAGCGGTTGCCGATGCGCTGGGGGATCCTTCCGGTGGCCTGGTAGATCATGGTGATGTTTTCCATGGCGGAGACCACGGAGTCCACCAGGGCCACGTCCACCTTTTCGCCGAGACCGGTCTTCTGGCGGTTCACCAGCGCGGCCAGCACGCCGATGGTCAGGTTCAAGCCGCCCAGCACGTCGCCCATGGGGGTGCCCACACGGGTGGCCTCGCCGCCGGGCCAGCCGGTGGTGCTCATCAGGCCGCCCATGGCCTGGCCCACGATGTCATAGCCGGCGCGCTTGCTGAGAGGGCCGGTGTGGCCGAAGCCGGAGACCGCGCCGTAGATGATGGAGGGGTTTACTTCCTTGAGCACGTCGTAGCCCAGACCCAGCTTTTCCATGGTGCCGGGGCGGTAGTTCTCGATGACTACGTCGGCCTTCTTGACCATTTCCTTGAAGATCTCCTTGGCCTCGGGCTCCTTCAGGTTCAGGGTGCAGCCCACCTTGGAGCGGTTGAAGTTGGCATAGTATACGCTGTTTTCATTGATGAAGGGTCCCATCTTGCGGGTGTCGTCGCCGCCCTTGGGGTTCTCGATCTTGATTACGGTCGCGCCCATGTCCGCCAGGATCATGCCGCAGTAAGGGCCGGCCAGCACGCGGGTCAGGTCCAGTACAACAACGCCGTCCAGAAGTCCTTTTTCCATGATAAATCTCCTCTCAAAATATGTATGATGTGTCTATGTGTTCGGGGATCGCTTAAAGGATGCTGTAGAGGCCCAGGAGCGCTGCCGCCACGATGATGACCAGCATCAGGGCGGAGACGCCGAAGAGCTGCACGAAGAGCTTGTTTTCCTTCTCCTTGGTGAACTCCGGGTCGGTGGCGTTGGCTGCCATGATGAGACCGCCGCCGGTGGAGGCGGGGCTCAGACCAGCGAAGGCCGCGGTGAGAGCCATGATGGAGATGAGGCCGTTGGCGGAGACGCCGACCTTGGCGGCAATGTCGCCCACGGTGGGCACCAGGGTGGGCCACACCACGCCGATGGCGGAGGAGAACCAGCTCATGAGACCGGCGGTCAGGCCCTGGATGGCAACAGCGGTGCGCGGGGTCATGATGGAGGCCAGGGCGTTGGAGAGCAGCTCGACGCCGCCCACGTTGATGACGGCTTCCATCAGCATGCCGAAGCCCGTGACCATGAGGAGGGTGGACCAGGAGATGGTCTTGAACACGACCTTTTCATCGGCGGCCTTGATGAGGATCAGGAAGATGCCCACGGCGAAGGAAATGAGGCCCACGTTGCGCTTGAAGAAGGCACAGGCCACGATGACCACCACAAAGCCCAGCAGGGTCAGGATCTGGTGCAGGGAGAATTTGGGAAGCTCCTCGGCCTCCATGCGGGTGGTCTGAACCTTGTGGCTCTTGAAAACGAAGAACACAACGATGGAGAGCACGATGGTGGTGATGAGAGCGTAGATGATGAGGGGCAGCTGGTAGCCGCTGATGCCCTGGGGCTCTGCCAGGGAGCGGATCAGAACGGACTCCGGGGTGATGGGAGAGAAGCGGCCGGCAAAGGAGCCGATCTCACCGACCAGGGCCAGCATCACGCTGTTGTAGCCGGTGGACTTGCCGAGAGGCAGGGAGAGGGCCGCCACGATGCCGAGGGCGGGGACGCAGCCGGGGCCGATGGCGGCGATGCCGGCGCCGATGAGGTAGATCAGGATGGGAGCCACGATGGCGTGGCCGCCGGAGAGCTTCAGGAACTTTTTGCTCATCAGCTCCAGGGAGCCGTTGCTGATGGCCACCGAGCAGAGGAAGGACACACCCAGCAGCATGATGAAGAGGCTGGCACTGAAGCCGCCAATGGTCTTGGAATCCGACTGGCCGATAAACATGCCGAAGATGGTGACGGCGAGGATGGCGACGAGACCGACGTTGACCTTGCGGAAAAAGCCGATCAGAATGACCGCGACCAGCACGATCAGGGAGACGAGGGCGAGGCTGTTCATAACGCGGGACCTCCTGTTTGTGTTTTTGTTTGGCAGGAAATTCTGTTTTCCTCTTGCCAAAACAATAGCACAGGTTTTATTATAAGTAAAATATCGGTTTCCTATCTGCCGATAGGATTTGACTATAGTGAAACGAAGGGGAGTAGAGACCATGAAGCTTTCACAAATGCGCTATTTTTCGGCCTCCTGCCACGCGGGCAACATCAGCAAGGCGGCAAATCAGCTGCACATCTCCCAGCCCTCCATCACGGCCTCCATCAAGGCTCTGGAGGACGAGCTGGGGGTGGCGCTGCTGCACCGCAGCAACCGGGCCGTCTCTCCCACGCCGGACGGGGAACGCTTCCTGGTTCGCTGCGACGCCATCCTGGCCGAGGTGGACGCCCTGGCAGAGGAATTCGCGGAGCTGAGCCGGAAGCACAGGACCATCCACGTGGGCATCCCGCCCATGATCGGCTCCATTCTGTTCCCCGAGATCTTCCGGAGCTTTCGCATCCGGCACCCGGAGATCCGCATCAACCCGGTGGAGATCGGTTCTCAGGCGGGGAAGGAGGCGGTGATCAGCGGGGAGCTGGACATCGCGGTGGTCACCATGGGGGAGGACCTGCCCGCAAGGCTGGACGCCCTGCGCCTCACCAGCTATGAGATGATGTACTGCGTGGGGCCCGGGCATCCCCTGGCCGAAAAAAAGGCGGTCTCCCTGCAGGAGACCGCGCAATATCCCATGATCCTGTTTTCCGGCGGCTACTACCAGCGGACCCTGCTGGAGAGCCGCTTCCGGGAGCTGGAAATCGAGCCGGACGTTCTGTTCCACTCCAACCAGCTCACCACCATCAAGAGCTTCATCCGCCGGAACATTGCCAGCGGTTTCATCATGCCCCAGGTCCTGCAGAAGGAAGACAAGATCATCCCCATCCCGGTGGAGGAGGGCCTGCGGCTGAACGTTGCGGTGGTCTGGCGGAAGGACGACTACCTGACAAAGGAGGCCAAGAGCTTCATCTCCTTCTGCCGCAAGACCTTTGAGGCCCAGTGAGAGAAAGCGGATAAGCTCCCCGGAAGAAGAAAACAGGAAGCAGCCTTCCCGACAGGGCAGGCTGCTTCCTGTTTTTATGGTATCACTGTTTTCAAAGCCCGCTTCACTGTGCGGGGCTCCGCTCAGTTGGACGAGGAGGACGAGGAAGAGGAGGACGAAGAGGCGGCCTCCCGGTCCCGGATCATGTGCTGCAGGGTGATGAGGATGGCCACCACTTCTTTTTCATACTCCGGGCGGTAGATATCGATGCAGTACTTGTCGTGGAGGGAGAAGAGCTTTTGAGCGATGACGGCGATGATCTCGCCCTTTTCGTCATAGAGCTCAAAGTTCAGGCCCAGGATATTGCCCTTGAGCTGCCAGCCCAGACCCTCCAGATTGGAGACGTCCTTGATGAGGTGGAAGAGCTCGTTGGAGAGCTGGAAGGAGGAGCCGTCCTCCATGGTGATAAAATGCCGCTCGTGCAGGGTGAAGAACTTCTTTTCGATGTGGGCCACGTGCCGGTCGTGAACATCATAGATCTCAGTCTTGTCGTGGAGAGAGGGGAACTTCGTCTCCGCCCGGTAGAGCACGTTTTCATCGGCGTCGGTGATTTCGATGCGGTGGTGCAGGGTCATGACCTTGGAAGAGGTGAAGAGGGAACGCCGGGGCTCCCCGAAGCGCTCCACATTCCGCACGTTGGCGGCCTCGCCGGCCTCGCGGAAACGATGGACTTTGGAAAACACACCCATGACTTTATCCTCCTTGTTTGGTTATCATTCGCTGAATTATAACACAAACGGGACACAGGGGCAAGAAAAACAGGCATCCGTGGCGAATCTGCACGGATGCCTGCTGTTTTATTGCTGGTGGGCGGCAAGATAGGCCTGCTTCTGCCGCTCGTCCTCCGCCTCCAGGGAGGCAGAATTGTGAATGCCGCCAAGGAATTCCATGTGGTGCCGGAATTCGTGGCGCAGGACCTTGCGCAGCAAAGGCAGGGCTTCCGCCTCGTCCGCATGGGGATAGACCCGGTTGAAGGAGCCCCGGTACATCACGATCTGTCGCATGCCGTGGGAGAGCTGGTACTGGCCCAGCGTGTAGAGATCCCCGGCTCGGGCATAGTCCGGAATAGGCGAGGCCTCCGACACGATCACCCCGCCGGAGAGCTCCCGGAAGAATTCCGCCGGCAGCTCGTCCAGAAGCTGGGAGAGGATGCGGCTGTAGGCTTCGGTGCTGAGCATAGGATCACCTCATTCTCAGGAGAAGAACAGTGCCCGGGCCCCGGGCAGGAGCAGGACCACCAGGATCGCCAGATACGCGGCGCACTTGAGCAGGGGGAAGGCGTTGATCTTGCCCTTCAGCTTGAAGGCAACGGAGGCGATGGAAAACAGGGTGAAGCCCAGGGCGATGCCGTAGCAAAGCCCGCCGCCGCGCCGGAAAAGGGCATAGGCGGTGACGCCCTGGACGATGCCCACAACAAAGGTCACCCAGCCCATTTTGACGGTGAAGCGCCGGAGCTTTTCCGGGTCAGAGAGCCGCTGCAGAAAACGGTCGGAGAGCTCAAGGGGGTTGAGCTCCCGCTTCCCGCTCACATAGATGAGCCCGGTCACGATGCTGAAGAGGCAGAGCAGGGCATAGAACAGGCAGCAGAGGAGAAGCGCAGTAGACATGGCCGGATCCTTTCTTATTTGGCCGCGCTCTCCGGAGAGGGCAGCGGGTGGATATCATAGGTGTCGTAGTAGATCTCATAGGCGGTCTTCACATCCCCGGCAAGCTCAATGAGGGCGCCGGCCTGGAACATGGGGGAGAGGCTGCCCGAGGGGGCGGGCCAGGCGGCGTTGGAGACGACGGTGTAAGGCTCCTTTCCAACTTCCTCCGCAGTGAGAGTGGCCTGGGCGGAGAAGAGCAGGACGCCGGTGGCGATATGATAGTCGCTGGAGAGGATGGCGAGCTGCCGCACCTGGGGGTACTGCTCCGCCAGAAGCTGACAGGTGAAGGCGGCGTTCTGCGCCGTAGTCTGAGAGCGGTCCTCCACGAGGATGCGCTCCGGTGCGACGCCGTGCTCCATCAGGTATTGTGCCATGCAGCCGGCCTCCGTGGCGGAGGCGTTGGCCGAGGCGGTGCCGCCGCCGGTGCAGGCGATCAGCGCTTTGGGATATCTCTCCGCGGAAGCCAGGGCTACCTGCAGTCGCTCCACCAGCTCGTCCCGCATGCTGCCGTCCGGGTTCAGCTGAAAGCCCAGCACCACGAGACAGAGCTCATCCGTGTCGGGCAGGCCGTCCGGGAGCACGTCGGGGTGGATCTCCAGCTCCGTATTGGCAGACTTCCAAATTTGCAGGATCTTTTCCCAGCGGGCCGCGGCGTCGGGGTTTACCGCGCGCAGCCGCTCCAGCAGCGCGGCGTTTTGCGCTTCGGCTTCATCGCCGTATTTTGCGTAGAAGGTCACCAGCTCTTCGATCAGTGCGGATTCGGATTCCGGGGCGGCATCGGGAGCGGGGGCAGACGCCTTCCCGCAGGCGGTGAGCAGCAGGAGAAGACAGAGCAGCAGAAGCGGGAGAATATTTGCCTTTCTGAACATGGCGGGCCTCCGATAATGAGTGTTTCATACTACTTTCAAATAAGAAGCTTTAAAAAGGATTGCGAGACTTCAATTGCGCCAGACGAGGCGAAGGCCGCAGAGCATAATGGAGATATATGTTCAAGGGCTTCAACGAAGTATGGCACAATTCTGGCCACAAGACTTTAAAGATTTCTATTTGAAAGTAGTATCAGGGGAGTATGGATCCAAAGCGATCATAGCACAGGGGAGCGGGAAGGGCAAGAAGAAAGAAAAAAAGAGAGGCTCCGCCTCCCGGGGAAGCGGAGCCTGCAATGTTTATACCTGGCATCGGGGGCGGCCGAAGCTGCCTGCATCCGACTGGGCTTTTCCGGTCACTCTTTGCTGCCGGACTGCCGGGACATCTCCAGAATGCCCTGGATATCCGGATAGCCGGCGACTGCGACGGCGTAAAGGTACATGCCCTCGCGGAAATACTGGCGGAGGGACTGGGAAAAGCTCTTGCTGGTTTTTTTCATTTGAATGATAATTCCTTTCCTGACAGATACCGGTGCGCGGCATAGAGATTTTGAATTTCCGCGGTCGGTACGATGCATTCCTGCGGCCCGTCTTGGTTTTCGGATCGGAGTGGTGCATCCTTGTCGAGGCCGTATTATACGCATTGCATAAAAAATGTCAACAGAAATTGTGCACAACTTCTAAAGGCAAGGGCGGCTTTTGGCGTTCTGCCCGGGTAACGGAATTTGGCCGGGGCATCTCCCCAACGGGGCGGACAGGTTCTCGATTCCCCGCTTTGCCCCCGAATAAGGGGCTCTTTGTGCATTTCATGCTGCCTCTTTGGACCGCAGGTCAGGAAAAGAGAAGGGTGTGGCGGAGAGGGGCGGAGCGCAGAAAAACACAGCCCACCCTCCGGTGGACTGTGTCAAGCTGTCGACAAAGTGTCGACAGCTTGAATCGCCAAAATGGAAACTTCCGAAAAAGTTCCCATTTTGGCATAGATTGAACGTGAAGGGGGGCATACCCTCCCCCCTTCACAATCCCCCCATGCGTGTCCAAGCTTGGCCGCATAGGTTTGTCTACAGTCTGACACAGCCCACCCTCCGGTGGACTGTGTCTTTTGCGGTTTGTGTGACCGAAAGAGTTGGATTTGCGGATCTCGCCTGGTCAGGGTTTCGGGCAGGAGAGGATCGCTTCCAGGCGCGGGCATTCAGCGCGTTTGCCGTGTGGAAGCGATATACAGGGGGACCGCCGCCAGCTGTGCGGCTACGGAAACGATGACCATAGCGACCTTGCTCACATCATACAGCGATCCCAGCATCCAGCTGCCCAGAAACCAGAAAACGCCGAAGGAACATTCAAAGATTCCATAGCCGGTGGCGCGGCTTTGCTTGGGCACCATTCCGGAAACCGCCGCCTTCAGGATCGATTCCTGAGCCCCCATGCCCACGCCCCACAGGGCGATCCCGACCAGAAGCATCGGCACGGAACGGCACAGGAACACAAAAAAGGCAAAGGGTGCGGAGATGAGGGTCGAGAGGACCAGGGCGCCGACGCCTTTTTTGTCGTACAGCATCCCAAAGAACAGGGCGGCAACTGCGTCCACCAGCATGGCTCCGGCGTAGAGTAAGGGAAGCGTGCCGCTGTTCACCAGGGAGGAGGCTTCGGCCAGGCCCGACGCAAGGGAAGTGTAGTTTTGCGATATGTGCATGATCACGAGAGAATAGTCGATGAAGCCAAAGGCAAAGAGACTGATCCCCGCGATATAGAGAATAAACTCCTTTTTCAGCTTGAAAGGGAGATACTCCTTCGGTTCCGGCTCAAAGCGCTCGGGATTCGGAAACTTCGCCCGGGTGACCAGGAGCAGGACCAGGGTGACGGCACCGGGGATCGCCAGAACGGCAAAGCAGCTGGCATAGATCCGGAACAAAGACCCGTTCTGCCGGAACAGCATCACCAGATACAGCAGCACCGGGCCGAGAAAAGCGCCGATCTGGTCCAGCAATTCCTGGATGCCGAAGCTCTTCCCAGCCCCCTCCTGTGAGGCGGCAAAGGACATAAGGGTGTCTTTGGCCGGCTTTTTGATCGCCTTTCCCATGCGCTGGACGACCAGCAGCAGGCAGGCCGCCAGCCAGCCGTGCTCCCCTACCAGCGCAAGAGCGGGCACGGCGATGATGTCCAGCACATAACCCAGGATCACCATGGGCCAGTACTGCTTCGTCTTGTCGGTGATCCTGCCGAACACATAGCGCATGGAGTAGCCGATCAGCTCGCCCAGTCCGGACACGAAACCGATGGCCCCGGCGGAGGCCCCCAGCAGGGACAGGTAGGCCCCGCGGATGCTGGACGCGCCTTCGTGGGTCATATCGGAGAAGAGACTGACCATCCCAAACAGAACGATAAACAGCATGGCCTGCGACAGGCGCTTTTTTTGCACTTTTCCGCGATTCACAGGAAATCACCCCCGACAGCTTTTGCATGCGGCGCGGCAAGCATTGTCCCAAACGGTGGTATTTATAATACCACGTGACGCCTCCGGATACCAGTGCCATTGTACCAGCCTTTGACAATTCTTTTGTAACGCAAAAGAGGATTGGGAATGGGTGCAGATCCGGAGCGCAAAACGGAAAGCTAAGTAAACGCTGATCAAATCGTCTGCGGCGCCTCCCGGAAAATATGTGCTCT
>CAMOXK010000028.1 GCA_946629065.1 uncultured Clostridia bacterium | reverse complement strand
CGGTAGTTCCCATTTTTGCGTTTCAAGCTGTCGACACTTTGTCGACAGCTTGAAGGGCTGACGCATTACAGTATGCGTCAGCCCTTCTAGATTTATGGCCGGGATCCGAGAGCCAGAGAAAGCTTATTTCCCGCTCCCCTGCTGCATGATCACAGCTTTTCAAACAGGGCCAGTAGAGGCTCCCAATCTCCGTTGTTCACAGAAATCGTGACCGTGTACTTGAAATCGCCCTTCAGGATATAAACGTCGATGCTCTTCTGCGTGCCGGAGCTGATCTCAGACTCCTGGATCGCCACGGGGTGCTCTTCCCCGGCGAATACGGCTTTGCCCAGTTCAGGCCCTGCGTCTTCGCCGAAAATCTTGTTGATCTCCCAGATGTTCTCGATGTTCTTCTTGACCACGCTCTCCTCGTCGAGGCCGATCTCGTCCTCTTTCAGGGCCTGAACGCAGATCATGATGTAGCCGTCCAGGTTGGGGATATCCACCCAGAAGACCAGGCCTCCCTCTTCCCCCTCGTAGCACTGGAGCAGGGAGACAGGCTCTGTCCACTCGGTTGCTTCGTCATGGAGGCGGATCAGTTTCCCGCCCTCGGGAATGTTGAACTTGTAGCCGAAATACTCGTTGACGTAGACGCCGTTCTGGCAGGTGCCGTTCAGAAGGGCGTTCTCCTCTTCGGTGAGATCCTTGACGCACTGGGGGATCTCCACAGGGGCATCCTCTCCCTCCCCCGCGTCGCCCAGCGTGGCGCCGGCCTCCTCCGCCGCCTGTTCCAGAACGCTGGCCACCTGGGTATCGCCGCAGGCAGTGAGATTGAGCATCAGAAGCAGCGCCAGCAGCGCCGCGATAAAACGTGCTTTCATTTTTGCAGTTCCTTTCTCTTTCCTTTGATTCTGCTTATCGCTTGTCTCTGTCGATAAACTCCAGAGCAATGACAGAGGCGAGGGCGAAAACCACCATCATGAGGATCAGGACGCCCCAGTTGTGCAGAACGTTTTCCACGGTGGCGGCAAATTGGGGCAGCTGGTTATGCTCGCCGCACCACTCCAGGAAGGGATCCCGATAGCCGTGCTCCTCCACATAGATCAGCATGTCTTTCAGCGGAGTATAACCGAACACGTCCAGGTCCTTGAAGCCCACGATCATATTCCAGACCGCCACCATGGGCTGCTCATTATAGCGTCCGATGCTGCACAGCCCGTCCATGCCCCAGTGGGAAACGGTCAGGAGCTTGATCTTGTCGGCAAAGCCGCTGAGGGAGAAGAAGCCCCCGGAGAACACCAGCTGAAAAATCAGCAGGAAGGGCATGGTGGTCATGGCCGTGGTGGTGGTGCGCACGATACAGGAGACCATCAGGGCCATCATATCGGCGGTGTAGGTGATGAGCAGGATGCTGATGCCCACATCCAGCAGTCCCCAGGGCGTTACCACCCCGGCGGAGGGGATCTTCACGCCTGCTATGGAGCAGATGATCAGGGTGACCACCGTCTGCGCAAGGCAGAGCAGGAGCTGATAGATCATCTGTGCCAGGACATAGGAGGACATGTGCAGGCCCGAGCGGTGCTCGTGCTTGATGATCTCCCGCTCCCGGCAAACCACCTGGATGGAGTTGAAGAAGCCGTTCCAGATGCAGGCGCAGGTCAGGGCGAAAACGCCCAGCTTTGTGCCCTCCTGATATTGGAAGAGGGTGCCGCCTACCACGAATACCACGATGGCAGCGATCAGCGCGCCCATGGGCAGCAGCTTCCAGTCGTTCTGTTACACGAACATGCGCAGGAATTTGCCCAGATAGATGCCGGTTTGGGCAAGGCGGCCCTTGTGTCTGATTTGTTCGGTCATGTGGCCGCACCTCCCTCCGCAGCTGCGGCAAGCGCCGCATAGCGCTCAATGTAAAGCTCGGCAAGGCCTTCTCCGCCCTGCTCCTTGCTGTTGACACTCATGACAACGTCTTCCATGCTCTCTTTTCCGAAGAAGTCCCTTGCCTCCTGGGGACTGCCGTAGAAGGCCAGACGGCCCACGCGCCCGGAGTCTCTAGCCAGGACGATCACCTTGTCGAAGAGATCGATGACCCGGTCCGGGGTGTGGGTGATCACGATGACGATCCTGCCCTCATCGGCGATGGCGCGGAGCTTGGAGAAGATCTCCTTGGCGATCACGCCGTCCAGGCCGGAGTCCGGCTCGTCCAGCACGAAGAGCTCCGGGTCGGACACCAGCTCCATGGCAATGGAGATACGCCGCAGCTGACCGCCGGATTTTTTGCAGACCAGGCCGCTGGCGCCGGCGCTGAGACCCAGCAGATCCATGACCTCCTGCACCCGATCCTTCCGCTGGGCGGTGGTGACAGAGCTTGGCAGGCGCAGCTCGGCGGCGTCGTCCACGGTCTGCATTACCGTGTCATTGCCGCGCATCAGGTTCTTCTGGGGCACAAAGCCGATCTTATACTTCATGTGGGCGTAATCCTTGTAGATATCCGCACCGTTTAGGGTCACCTGGGCCTTGGCCTTCTCATAGCCGATGATGGCGTTCACCAGCGTGGTCTTGCCGGCGCCGGAGCCGCCCAGCAGCAGCACCAGGGAGCCGTTGGGAATGTCCAGGGAGATATCCTTGAGGAGGTAGCGGGTCTTGCCGAAGTCCTTTGCCGTGCGCTCAAACAGGTCTATGCTGAGGCCCGATTCGGCGGGCGGACGGAAGTGGACGCTCTCTGCGCCGGAGATCTCCGCCGGAGCGGTGCCGGCCTCCCAGTCCTCAGGCTTTGGCAGTTCAACCGGTTGGAACTTTTTCCCGAAGCCGATGATCAGCAGCACCAGCCAGTCAAGCAGGAACCAGATCAGGATCCAGCCCTTCTTCATGCCAAAGATCCGCATGAGCCGCACATAAAGGCGCAGGCGGTAGACCACCAGCAGAACGAGGAGGATCAGGGTCGCCAGGCTCACGAGAAGGCTGAGCTTTTCCGCTTCAATTCCTTTGAACGCAGATCCGAGCACGAAGGAAAGCAGTTCCATGACGCCAACGAGGATACCTTCACGGGGGAGCTGGATGCACTGTCCCAGGGCGGCGAAGCGCAGGTCGGGGATCCAGGCCATCCAGCGCTGCTTCCATTTCAGTTTGCCAAGCACCATCCAAAGGCCCAGGGAGAAGAGAAGGATATCCAAAAGCTCCCAGTAAACACTTTGAAGGACATTTGAGAGGGTTACCATGCAAACACCTCCTGAGGAAAACGATCGTTTATCTTTTGTATTGTATCATAGAATCCGGGGGAATGATAGAACTTTTCCGTGATTCTTGGCAGATTCAGCCGGTGGAAGCTGGAGAGAGATGCGGCCCGTCCGCAGCAGCGTCCTTTCTCATTGTCAGATCCCGCGGAGATGGTAAAAGATATGATTTAATCGCCCGCTTTCTGACCCTATCGTTCGAAGAGGGTTGCCCCAAACGCATAACCCCCAGATTTGCGCGTAGGGGACGGCACCTTCGGCGTCCCGCGCCGAACAAAGGGAATAACAATGGAAAACTCCGGCGAAAACGGTTCAATGTCCGAATTCGCCGGAGCTTTTCTGTTTGGTAAGGCTTTCACGCCGGGATGCCGAGGGCGGCATCCCCTACGCATACGCGCAAGCTTTTGCTTCACACCGGAACCGCTCTTCTTTTGAGAAGGACTTTTCCTTTTATGCAGAAACAGGGTAAAGAAAGATCATTCACTGAATTCTGTGCTGTAATACGCCTTCAGGATCTCCGCGACAGCGTCCGCCGCGCCGGTCAGGATCACCCGGGCAAAGCCCTTGTCCCAGCCGTAGCTGAAATTCAGGTCCGAGGCCTTCTGCATCTCTTTGCAGAAAAAGGCGGAGACGGCGTCCCCTTTCCGGCGGTCCGCGGGAAGATCCAGGATGACACAGGTCCTGGCCGCCTTGCGGTCCCTCTCCGCCAGAAAATCAAACACCGCGCTGCTGCGCTTGATGCGAAGGCCCTCCTTCACAAAGGGCTCGCTGAAGAAGCGGTCCAGCTGCTCCGGCGTAAACCGCCAGACGCCGTTTTCCTTCTCCCCTTCCAGCAGTCCCTGAGTCAGGTAGTTGCGCAGGGTCCGGGTGGTGAAGCCCGTCATCAGCGCCAGATCATTGAGATTGTATTTTTCCATGGTGCGTACCTCCTTGATTTCTTTTCTGGTTCAAGGATAGCATGGCCGGACGACAGGCGCAATTTGAAAAGCGGCGAGTTTTTCATAGGGGGCGGAGGATATTATTTGCCTCCCTGACATTGAGTGAATCAAAGATTTACATTACTTGTTGCTATGGACATGACACATGAATTGAAAACAGAGTAATAATGTGCTATCTTTTTTACAATAACCTGTAAAGAAGGATTATCTATGTTCTTTGCTTTGGACCAAGATGGTAATAGAGTGAATGCCGAAGTTGGCGAGTTCAAGCACTGCGTTTGCCCTGCTTGCGGAAACCCCGTACAGCAGAGAAGAGGCGATATAAACAGGCACCATTTCGCTCATTTGAAGTATAATTCCTCTTGTCCTTTTGAGTATAACTCAGATTACATTCATATGTCGGAATGGCATATAAGAATGCAAGAGTATTTCCCAAAAGAAGAGCGTGAGTATATCTTTACTGATAAGGCGACTGGTGAAAAGCACATCGCTGATGTTTATATCAAAGAAGCAAATACTGTGATAGAATTTCAGCATAGCTCGCTAAAACCGAAAGAGTTTCTAGACAGAACCATGTTCCATCTAAATGAGGGGCGAAGGCTTGCATGGCTTTTCGATGAGAGTTGGAAAAGCCATGATGAAGAGTCATACAACAGTAAGTTTAACAAGAATGGAAAGTTAACCAAGGAGAACAATTGGAGCGCAGAAGGACCATATAAAGCAAAAAGCTTCAAGTGGCTAAATAGAAGAAAGATTGTTGAAGCGGGTCCGCCTGTATATCAGTCCAATTATAGTGTGTGCCTTTATACAGGTACCGAAGGAGATACCTTCCATAGGATTATCAGTCAGCAAGAAAGCAGTATCATTCTCTCGCTCCACGACATTGCTATGTCAAATGAGCTGAATGTTGAAGACCTCTTTGCCCTCGAAACCATCTGGCAAGAACAGGAACCTTGGAAGAGTGAGTTCGATTCTACGCCTGGCATAAGGCCCTTCCGGAAATACTCACTTCCCGATGCTCAAAACAGATTTATAACTTTTGAAGAAAAAATGATGGATATAGCAGAGGCAAGAAGGCTTCATGCAGAAGCAGTTAGAAGGAAACAGGAAGAAAAGGAAGCTTTAGACCGAGAGGACTATTGGAAAGCATTATTAGAAGACCGTGAAGGTAGAGAAAAGAGAACCAAGAAGCAATGAGAATCTCATGAAAAAGTCCATCATTAGAAATCATCAATCATACTAGTGATGTATGCTCCGATGGCGCAAGTGATGCAGTTTGCTTTGCAAACAGTGCTGATTTGCGGCATGTCCGCAAAGTGATGGAATGTGTTCCGCTCATGTGCCGGAGGCAAACACATCACTTGCGAAGCAAACAGCACGGACGAAGTCGCATCACGTTCCGCGCAAGCGGAACACATCGTTCTCTCCCCACCTCCACCACAAAGAAGGCCGCCCTTGCGGGCGGCCTTCTTTGTGGTGGAGGTGGGGGGAGTTGAACCCCCGTCCGAAAGCGTTTTAACAGGAACTTCTCCGGGCGCAGACGGTTGTTTGCATTCCCTCGTCCCGGCGCAAGCCGTCATGCTCAGGGACTTGGTAGCTTCATGATGCGTGGTGCGCGCAAAGCTTAGCGCACGCACGTTCCCCACTGATCGACGCTCCATCCCGGGCCGTGGGCCTCCCAGGCGGAACGCTCGCTATTTAAGCAGCGAGGAGAACAGCGTTATCGTCGTTCTTTAATTTATAAAAGCTTGCCCATTTTATGGATGGTAGGCGCATCCGCCCGCTATTCCTGCCTCCACACCCCCGTCGAAACCGTTACACCCCCGGGTCGTCAGAGGAAGCTTGCTCCATTCCGCTTCCCCGGTTTTCGAAAGTGCCGGGAAAGCTCCATATCCGCAATCTCCCTCTTCCTCTCAAAATCGAACCCACTTCGCTGGGCTTCGATTTTGTAAAGTACGATGGGTTTTGAGGAAGCTCGCTTCCTTCCACTTCTCCGGTTTGCGTAAGCGCCGGGAAAACGGAAAGAAACGGATTGCCACACCAGTGACATCGGTCACTGGGTTCGCAATGACAAGGACTTGCTTCGATCCCATTTTGGTGGCCCGAGATTCTTCGCTTCGCTCAGAATGACAAGCTCAGGGAAGCACAAAGTTTGCCCCTGTCTGCTGTTTTTCCTGCTCTTCTCCCCCTTTCGCCCAGTGTGCACACTGGGCACCTCCCCCAGGGGGGAGGCGAGAGTTTGCTTCCCCTTGGGGGGGAAAAGTGGCCGAAGGCCGATAGGGGGAAGCATCAGGCTCGGGCGACCGCAAGGGTCGCCCTCTGCTGTGTGGCTGCAGCTTATCTGCGGGAGGGGCAAGCCCCTCCCCTACAGTTCTGTTTCAGACCTTCTCCGGCTCGGGGTAATCCACGCCGAAGGTCTCCACGGTGACCTTCTTCATCACCTGGGGGATCCGGGGCTTGTCGTTCCAGTCGGTGCGGACGCTGCAGATCTTGTCCACCACCTCGATGCCCTCGATGAGCTTGCCGAAGGCCGCGTAGCCGCCGTCCAGATGGGGGCTGTCCTCATGCATGATGAAGAACTGGCTGCCGGCGGAGTTGGGGTTGCCGGAGCGGGCCATGGAGAGGACGCCGCGGCTGTGCTTGAGCTCGTTCTTGAAGCCGTTCTGCAGAAACTCGCCCTTGATGCCGTAGCCGGGGCCGCCCATGCCGATGCCCTTGGGGTCGCCGCCCTGGATCATGAAGCCGGAGATGACCCGGTGGAAGATCAGGCCGTCATAAAAGCCCTTCTTTACCAGGGAGATGAAGTTGTTGACGGTGTTGGGGGCGATCTCGGGATAGAGCTCCGCCTTCATCACGTCGCCATTTTCCATTTCAAAGGTCACAATGGGATTGCTCATTCGTATTTCCTCTCTTTCATGATTCGGTCGATATCGCGCCTGGACTCCCGGTCCGCGTCGCTCTGGCGCTTGTCATAGAGCTTTTTGCCCTTGCAGAGGCCAAGCTCCACCTTCACCCGGCTGTCCTTGAAGTACAGGGACAGGGGGATCAGGGCCACACCGTCCTGCATCACCCGGGCGTTGAGCTTCAGGATCTCCCGCTTGTGCATGAGAAGCCGGCGGGGCCGCACCGGGTCCTTGTTGAAAATGTTGCCGTGCTCATAGGGGCTGATGTGCATGCCGCGCACAAAAAGCTCCCCGTCCTTCACGGTACAGAAGGAGTCCTTCAGGTTTACCTGCCCGGCCCGGATGGACTTTACCTCCGTCCCGGCCAGCTCGATCCCGGCCTCATAGCGCTCGAGCACAAAATAATCGTGAAAGGCTTTTCGGTTGTCCGCGATCTTCTTGATGCCCTGCTGCTTCGGCACGGTCCTCACTTCCCTTCTGCCCGCGGTAAAAAGAATTATACCATAGAGGGCAGGAAAAGAAAAGAAGAAAATGTAAACACGGTATCTGCGCTTCCCCTTGCCAAGCTCTGTTCCTTCGTGTTAGGATACCGGGGAGAGGTGAGGCAGATGATTTTTGATACCCACGCCCATTACGATTCCGGCGCCTTCAACGCCGACCGTTTTGAGACACTGGAGGCCGCCCACGCCTCCGGGGTGGGTCTGATCCTGGACCCAGGCTGCGACGCGCGGAGCAGCCGCATGGCTCTGGATCTGGCGGAGAAATATCCCTTCGTCTATGCCGCGGTGGGGATCCATCCGGAGGATATGGACAAATACGATCTGGAATCCTATGCGGAGATCTGCGAGATGGCGCGGCACCCCAAGTGCGTTGCCATCGGGGAGGTGGGCCTGGACTACTACTGGGACGCCAGCCAGAAGGAGGAGCAGAAGATCCTGTTCCGGCAGCAGATCGAACTGGCGATCGAATTATGTAAACCTATCATCGTTCACGATCGGGAAGCCCATCAGGACAGTCTGGACATCGTGAAGGACTACCCGGAGGCCACCGGCGTCTTCCACTGCTATTCCGGCAGCGCCGAGATGGCTGCTGAGCTTCTGAAGCGGGGCTGGTACCTGGGCTTTGACGGCCCCATTACCTACAAAAACGCCCGGAAGGCCATCGAGGTGCTGGAGATCTGCCCGGCGGACCGGATGCTCATTGAGACGGACAGCCCCTATCTGAGCCCGGTACCCATGCGGGGAAAGCGCAACGACTCCCGGAACCTTCGCTATGTGATCGAGAAGATCTCGGAGGTGAAAGGGCTCAGCACGGAAGAGGTGGAACGCCTCTCCTGGGAAAACGGCAAGCGCCTCTTCGGGATTGAGTGAAGTTCCGTATCCTTCCTCAAAACGCAAAACGCAAAACTAAAGGGGCTGTTGCAAAACACGAAGAAGAGCGCAAACCTCTGATCATAACGTAGGGGAGGGCCTTGTGCCCTCCCGGCGGAACCTGGCTGTATTGTGATAAAAAGTTCGGCGAATTCGTACAATCTGCGAATTCGCCGAACATTTTCTTGAATTCATGCTCCAAAATGCCGGGAGGGGCGAGTCCCTCCCCTACGGTGCTGACAGAGCTAAGCGCTTATTTTGCAACACGCCCTTTATTCTATCAGCCGTACTGGGCGTAGACGTCGGAATAATCCCGGCCCTCAGAGGTGGGCACATAGCTGCCGTCCAGCTTGGAGAGGACCCGGTAATAGGCGTCGCTGCCTTCGGTATAGGGCGTGGGGCGATAGTCATTATAGTTATCGCCGGAGTAGTTGTCCTTTACCGGGCGGCTGGAGACGCAGCAGGGGATCACGGTATAGCCGTTGGTACTGACACTGCCGTCACCGGCGCGCTTCACATGGACCTGGATGATGGCGGTGTCCATATCCGTGGGGGCGGTGCTGCCGCCGAAGACCCAGTTGCCCATGCTGTAGAGGATGAGGCCGTTGCCATACTGCTCCACGGGCTGCAGGCAGTGGGAGTGGGAGCCGTAGATCAGATCCGCTCCCGCGTCGATGCAGCGGTGGGCCAGCTCTGTCTGGCTGTCAAAGGGCGTGTAGACCAGTTCCTTGCCCCAGTGGAAGGCACAGACCACATATTCCGCTCCGTCGGCGCGAAGCTGGCGGATGGCGGCGGCAGCCTGGTCCGGGTCGGGCTCCAGGTGGTTATAATCGCAGTAGATGCCCACGGTGAGACCGCTGGGGGTGGTGACAAGCTTGCTCTCCCCTTCCTTGCCGAAGGGAACGCCGTGGTCGTTCAGCGCCATGTAGGTAAACTCCTCACCGGCGGTACCGAAGTCCCCCATATGGTTGTTGGCGGTAGTGACAAAGTCCACGCCGCCCTCATTCAGGATCTCGGCATAATCGGCGGGAGCCAGGAAGGAGAACTGCTCAATGGAGGAGAACCTGGTATCGGACAGGCAGCATTCCAGATTGGCCAGGGTCAGATCGTCCGCCTCGAAGTATTCCTTCGTGTTGGAGAAGGGATAGGCATAGTCCTTCTGGATGTGATACTCAATGGAACGGTGCTCTGAGGCGTCCACAAACTGGGCGGAAGCCAGGGTACAGTCCCCCACCAGAGAGATCACATAGTCCTTTTCCTCCGCAAGGGAAACAGGGGCAGCTTCGCTCTCCTGCCCGGAGACGGGGGCCGGCTGGGTGACTTCCGCGCTCCGCTGCGGGAGGACAAGGTCCTCCGGCCAGATGCGGTTGATCTGCACCCGGCGCAGCACCAGCACCGTGAGCAGCAGGACCAGCGAAAGGATGAAAACAGCAAAAGATGGCTTTTTGGTCAGCTTTTTCATTCCGAAAAACTCCTTGAAAAGAGGCAGAATACGCATTAACTCGGCCATTATACTCGAATCTCCGCAAAAAGGCAAGGGACTTTGAAAAACCACTGTTTTTCAAAGTCCCTTATCTCTAAAAACCATAAACTGGAAGCTAAAAACTCTTATCCCCCGTAGCTGTTGTTCCAGCCGGAGTAGTCCACCACGCCGTCCGGCCCCTCGTAGGTGCCCAGGATCTTGCTCATGGCCCGCTCATACAGCTCGCTTCCCACCTCGTAGGGCGTGGGGCAATAATCGTTGTAGCCGTAGTCCATGTAGCCCTCCAGCGCGGGGCGGCTGGAGACGCAGCAGGGAATGATGCCGCAGCTCTCGTTGGAGATGCTGCCGTCCAGATCCCGCTTGACGGTGATCTGGAAGATGGCGGTGTCCATGTCCTTGGGCGAGGTATTGCCGCCGAAGGACCAGTTGCCGATGCTGTAGAGGATATAGGCGCCGTTGTACTCCTCATAGGGCTGCAGGCAGTGGCTGTGGCTGCCGTAGACGAAGTCCGCGCCGGCATCCACACAGGCGTGGGCCAGATCGATCTGCACCTGCTTGGGATGATAGACCACCTCGTCCTGGCCCCAGTGGAACATGCAGATGATGTACTCCGCACCGTCCTCCTTCAGCTGCTCAATGGCGGCCACACAGTCCTCCGTGACAGGGTAGTAGCCGTGATAATCACAGTAGATCCCCACCTTGATGCCGTTGGGGGTGGTGATGATCTGGCTCTGCCCCTCCTGACCGTAGGAGACGCCCTCGGCCTCCAGAGCGGCACAGGTATCGGCAATGCCCTGCTGGCCAAAATCATTGGTGTGGTTGTTGGCGGTGTTCACAAAGTCCACGCCGCCCTCGGTGAGGATCTTGGCATAGGCCGCAGGGGCGCGGAAGTGGAAGAAGGAGTCGGAATAGAGCCACTCGTCGGAGAGGGTGCACTCCAGATTTGCGATGGTGAGCTCATCCTCCGAAAAATACTGCACGGTGTTCTGGAAGGGATAGGCGTAGTTCTCCCCGATCGCGCTCTCGATGGAAGCCGGATCTGTGGGCGACATGTTCTGGTGGGAGGCCAGGGTGCAGTCCCCAATGGCGGAGAAGGTGAAGAGCTCCGGGGTGGGTTCCGGCGTTGGCGTGGGCGTGGGCTCCGGCGTCGGCTCCGGAGTAGGTTCCGGCGTGGGCTCCGGCGTCACCTCCGGGCTGGGGCTCAGCTCCGGAAGCGTGGTCTCGGCGGCAGCGGGAACAGGACTTTCCTGGTTCCAGGAAGCCTTGGCCATGTCCAGGCGCATCAGTCCCGTAAGTCCCAGCGCGAAGAGCAGGAAAACCAGCGTCAGGATTTGGAATGCTTTTTTCATATACACACAACCTTGTTACAGAAGTTTTCTGATCTCGCCGCTGCAGGCCTCAATGCTGCCGCGGACCACATCGAAACCCAGTTCCGCGCAGATGAACTCATACTCCGCTCTCTCGCGGCCGCGGTTGATCACGGCCAGATACACGCCGTTTTCCGCGCTCTCTCCCAAGGCGTCTTCCCCATCGACGATCCAGCGCAGGATCAGCAGCAGGTCCCGGGACAGAGCCAGAAAGCTCACATGCCCGGTAGAGAGGGCAGGAGCCGCATTGCGCAGAGCGGAAAGGGCGGCATAATGGTCATACAGGTCCTGCCGTTCCTCCCGGAAGGGCGCGCGGTTGAAGGGATCCCCCACACCGCACATGCCCTGCTCATCCCCATAATAGATGCTGGGGACGCCGGGGAGAGCAAACTGGATCACCGCGCAGAGCTTCTCCAGCGCCACAGCCTGCTCCAGCCGCTCCTCCGGGAAGGGAAGCTTCAGCTGATCCTCCCGGGAGAAGCTCTTGATCCACACGTCGGTAGCAAGGGCCGAGCGCAGGCGCTCCACATCGTGGGAGCCCAGCAGGTTCATCAGGGAATAGTAGAGGGGCTTTGGATAGTTGAGCTGCTGCTCCATCAAGAAGTCCCGCAAAGCATATGCGGAGCTGCGCTGATGGGCAAAGTCCAGAATGGCCAGACGCAGGGGGTAATTCATCACCGAATCCAAGGAATAGCCCAGGGCGTAGTTGCGGCGGCTGCCGTAACTCTCCTTGAGTACGGCGTCCTCCCAAACCTCGCCCAGCACCACAGCGTCGGGCTTTTCCGCCTTGGCGGATCTGCGAATGAGGCTCAGCACCTCATCGGGCAGCTCGTCCGCCACATCCAGCCGCCAGGCGGAGGCGCCCCGGCGCAGCCAGGTTTTGACCACACTGTTCTCTCCGGTGATGACAAACTCTTGCCAGGCAGGGTTGGTCTCCTCCACCTCGGGCAGAGAGTCAAAGCCCCACCAGCAGCGATACCGGTCGGGAAAATGCTGGAAGTCGTACCAGGGATAATACGGCGAGGCCTCGCCCTGGCAGGCGCCCAGGGAGGGATAGTGTCCATAGCGATTAAAATATACGCTGTCATCCCCGGTGTGGGAGTAGACTCCGTCCAGCATCACCCGGATGCCCAGAGCTGCGGCGCTTTCGCACAGATGGGTCAGATCCTCGTTGCTGCCAAGGATCGGATCCACGTTCAGATAATCGGAAGTGTCATAGCGGTGGTTGGACCGCGCCTCTCCGATGGGGTTGAGATACAGGCAGCCGATGCCCAGGCTTTTCAGATAGGGCAGCTTCTGCTCGATCCCGCGCAGTGTGCCGCCATAGAAGTCATCCGGCGTATAGTTCTTTTCAAAGGGCCGGGGCTGCCAGCGCAAAGGCTCGTCCAGGCTCTCGTGGAGCTCCGCCGTCTGCCCCAAGGCACGGTGGGCCGCTACGCCTTTTCTCGCGGTATCGTCGTCAGAAAAAGCAAAGCGATCGGGGAACACCTGGTACATGACGCTGCGGCGGAACCAGGCGGGGGTCTCAAAGTCCTTGCGGTAGACCGTCAGGCGGAAGCCCTCCCCTTCCTCGGTGCAAAGTCTGCTGAGGTGGGAGCGGCCGTCCCGGCAGAGCCAGCGGGAGCCGTCCGGCGCGTGGATGCGGAAGCAATACCACAGAGCCTGCGCCCTATCCGGCAGCTTCAGCGTCACGGCAAAGCCCTTTTCCGCGCGCACCATGGGGATCTCCCGGCGGAACCCGTCTCCATAAAAAATCAGGTCCGCACCGGTGGTCTGCCCCGCCTGGATCTTCACCCGCAGGGTGAGCACAGAGCTCTCCGGCAAAGCGCCGAGAGGCGAGCGGTAGCGGGCGTCGCTGCAGTCATGGCGGGCGGCAAGACTGCTGTCGCTGCAGTTGCGCAGGATGTTGATGATGTGGGCAGTGCGGGGCTGCACAGGGCTAAACTGCTGCACATCCACGCCGCTGGCCCGAAGGTCGCCGCAGCAGGCTGCGGCAACCTGGAAGGCGCTGCTCATGGAAAAGCCGCAGTCGTCCATCAGAAGGCGCACCAGTTCCGGGGCGGAAAAGGGATTGGAGGGCGAATAGAAGCACTCGTCCAGCCGCTCCAGGGGAAGTCCCCTGGCGGCACAGTCCCTGGCCGCGGCGTAGACCGAGGCCGCCCCCTGAAAATACAGAGAGAGGATGGCGGGGCATTCGGGTGAATTCAGAAGTTTCCCCCACTCCGCATCTCCTCCCGCAGCACGCCAGACGCCGTCTGTTAAGACGGCGTCTACGCTGCGGCGGTCTTGGTAACGCACGGAGAGGCTGTAATCCTCCGACCAGTGCTCCCGATAACTGCCTCCAAAATGCAGGATCACGCGCTCGGAGGCCGCTGCCTGGGAAGGCAGGCGGCCTCTGCAGCTCACAGCATCCATAAATAGAGTCTGGCGTACTCCTCGGCGGAGCGGTCAAAGCCGAAGTCCGCTTCCATAGCGCTGCGGATCAGACCGTTCATGACCTCCGGCTTGCGGTAGCAGTCCATGGCAGTGCGCATGGCGTCCCGCAGCTCCCAGGCATCATAATTGGCGAAGGAGAAGCCGTTGCCCTCGCCGGTAAACTGGTTATAGGGCAGGACGGTGTCCTTCAGGCCGCCGGTCTCCCGCACGATGGGGAGCGTGCCGTAGCGCATGGCGATCATCTGACTCAGGCCGCAGGGCTCAAAGCGGGAGGGCATCACCAAAAAGTCAGCGCCGGCATAGACCAGGTGGCTCAGCGGTTCGCTGTAGCCAATGAAGGAGCAGAGGCGGCCGCGATAGCGATACTCGGCAGCCCGCATGAAGTTTTCAAAGCGCTCGTCACCGGTGCCAAGCAGCATGAACTGCATATCCTCCCGGTTCATCAGATCATCCAGCACGCAGGCCACCAGATCGAAACCCTTCTGCTCGGTCATACGGGTGACCATGGCGAAGAGGGGCACGTCCGGTCGGATGTCCAAACCCATCTTTTCCTGCAGGGCGGCCTTGCAGAGAGCCTTGCCCTTGAGATGACCCTTGTCGTAGCGGACAGGCAGGTTGTCATCGTGGCTGGGGTTGAAGACCACCTTGTCGATGCCGTTGATGATGCCGGAGAGCTGGGCGCTGCGGGCGTTCAGGATGCCCTGCAGGCCTTCGGCGTAGTAAGGCATCTTGATCTCCTCGGCATAGCTGGGGCTCACGGTGTTGATGCGGTCGGCAAAGACCAGGCCGCCCTTCATGAAGTTGGCGCAGCCGTCCAGCTCCATGAACTCGGGGGTGTAGTAGCGGCTGTCCACGCCCAGCAGATCCTGGACCCGGTCAAAGCCGCACTTGCCCTGGAAGGCGATGTTGTGGATGGTAAGCAGGTACTTGAGGCCTTCCTGCATGCCGCCCTGATACTGGGTCTTGCCCAGCATGGGGATCATGGCCGTGTGCCAATCGTTGCAGTGTATGATCTCGGGACGGAAGTCCAGATTGGGGATGGCGTCCAGCACCGCGCGGGTGAAGAAGGCATACTGCTCCAGCTCGGCGTCGCCGCCGCGATAGATCTTGTCACCGAAATAGTGCTCATTGTCCACCAGGTAGACGATCATATCGTCCAGCACCAGCTTTTCAATGCCCACATACTCGCTGCGCCAGCCGAGGCGCGCGTAGAAGGTGAACATATGCTCCACCTTGTCGGCGTACTTATCCTTGATGACCCGGTGATAGGGGGTGATGACGCGGGCGTCCATGCCCAGTTTTTTTAGGGCCTTGGGCAGAGTACCCACCACGTCGGCAAGACCCCCGGTCTTGGACAGAGGGGCGCATTCGGCAGAGGCCAGCAGGACGGCAGGCAGCTCGCTGCGGCCGCGTTCCTTCAGAAGATCACGAAATTCTTTTTTCATCATTACACTCCAAATATGTTTCATTTCATTTTTTTCTTTCTGGGTTTATAACGGAAAAATACCGTGGAAAGAGGCGGAAGGGTGATATTGGCGGAATACTGCATGTCCAGGAAGGGCTTCTTGTGGGCATGGACCAGGGGCGGATTGTGGACACCGGTGCCGCCGAAGCGCTCATCATCGCTGTTCAGGATCTCGTGGAGGCTGCCGTTTTTGGGCAGGCCGATAAGGAAGCCGTCATAGCGGATGGGCGTGAAGTTGGAGACACAGACCACATAGCTGTCATCCTCCTCGGAGGAACGGAGGAAGGCGATGGAACTGCGGCCGGCATCGTCCACATTCAGCCATTTGAAACCGTCCCAGGAGCGGTCCACGGCGTAAAGCGCAGGCGTGGAGGTGTAGAGCTTATTGAGCTCCCGCATGTACTGGCGCAACTGCTCATGCTTGCGGAAGCCCAGCAGCAGCCAGTCCAGGCCCTGCTTCCAGTTCCACTCGATAAACTGGCCAAACTCGCTGCCCATGAAGGTCAGCTTCTTGCCGGGGTGACCGAACTGATAGCCGTAAAGGGCCCGCAGGGAGGCAAACTTCTGCTCATAATCCCCGCTCATCTTGTTGATCATGGAGTATTTGCCGTGGACGACCTCGTCATGGGAATAGGCCAGGACGTAATTCTCCGAGAAGGCATACATCATGGAGAAGGTGAGCTTGTTGTGATGGAAGCTGCGGAAGAGCGGGTCCATCTGCATATAGTCGATGGTGTCATGCATGAAGCCCATGTCCCATTTCAGGCAGAAGCCAACACCGCCAACGTCGGGGGGCGCGGTGATCAGCGGGAAGGCGGTGGACTCCTCCGCAATGGTGACCGTGCCGGGATAGGTGGAGAGCACCGCAGAATTCATCTTGCGCAGGAAGCGCAGCGCGTGGAGATTGGTGGTGCCGCCCTCCTCGTTGGGGGTGAACTCCCCGTCCCGCCGACCATAGTTCAGGTAAAGCATGGAGCTTACCGCGTCCACCCGGATGCCGTCGATGTGGAAGACCTCGAAGAACTTGCAGGCAGAGGAAACGAGGAAGCTCTGCACCTGGGAGCTGGCGTAATCGAAGATCAGCGTGCCCCACTCCGGATGCTCGGCCATGCGCCGCTCCTTGCACTCATAGAGCGGGGTGCCGTCAAAATTGACCAGACCATACTCGTCCTTGGGGAAATGGGCGGGAACCCAGTCCATAATAACGCCGAGGCCCGCCTGGTGAAGCCTATCCACGAAATACTTGAAATCGTCCGGATTGCCGTAACGGCTGGTGGGTGCGTAATAGCCGGTGACCTGGTAGCCCCAGGAGCCGTCAAAGGGGTACTCCGTCACAGGCATCAGCTCCACATGGGTGTAGCCCATGTCGGCGCAGTACTCCGCCAGTGCGTCGGCCAGGTTCCGGTAGTTCACGCCGCCCTCCAGATCCTGCCAGGAGCCGGGGTGGATCTCATAAATGCTCATGGGACTGGTCATAAAGCTGCGGCGGGCACGCCGGTCCAGGAATTCCTGGTCGCCCCAGGCGTAATCCTCCCGGCACCAGACGATGGAGGCCGTCTCGCCCTGAGTCTGGGACATGGCAGCAAAGGGATCCGCTTTCAGGATCCGCCTGCCGTCCGGGCCCTCCACACAGTACTTATAGCGCTCGCCCTCCCAGACGTTTTCCAGGAAGACGCACCAGACGCCGCCCTCCAGTTTTTCCATGGGGGTGTCGTCCCAGTGCCAGCTGTTGAAATCGCCGACAAGGTTCACGCTCCTGGCGTTGGGGGCCCAAACCAGGAAGCGGTGCATCTGCAGCTCGGGGATGAAGCGGCAGCCGAAGCAGAGCCAGGCCTTGCGGGCGTTTCCGGTGTTGAAAAGGTATATGTCGTCGCGGGGAACGTAGGGAAGGAATCTCTCTTCCATTGTTCCTGTCCTCCTCTCTGTATCTTTCCACCCTGCATTATAACGCTTTTTTCCTTCCATGGGAAGCATTATTTTTGAAAAGAGGAAATTATGTCCATTTTCCCCATTCCCCTGCCCTAAACAAAAGAAAACCCCGCAGAGCTTTCACTCAGCGGGGTTGAAAGGCGAAGTAAGAATTAGTTTTCCTTGCGCAGACGGGGCAGGACCACGGCGCAGCCGCAGCCGGACAGAAGCAGCAGCGCGATCCACAGGGCCGGGCTGCTGTCGCCGGTGGCGGGAGCCTTACCGGAGGAACTGCCGGAACCACTGGAAGAACCGCCGGAGGAACTGCCGCCGGAGGAGCTGCCGCCGGAAGAGCTGCCGCCGGAAGAGCCGCCTGAGGTGATCTTGAAGCTGCTGGACACATCCGTAGTGCTGCCGTTGTTGGAGACGGTAGCAGTGATGGTGTAGGTGGTGTCAGCCTTCAAGGTGTTCAGGTAGCTTGCCTTCAGGGTGATGTTCTTGCCATCGGAGATGGTGTAGTGCTCGGAGCTGATCTCCGTTCCGTTGACATAGACCTTGGACACCGGGTCAGAGGCAATGAAGATGATGTTGCCGCTGCCGCCCTTGGCGTGCTGGTTGCCGGTACTGCTGGCATAGCCCAGGGAGGGCTCGATGGTGATCTTGGCGGAGGCGTCGCCGGCGCTGGTCTTCACAGTCAGGGTATGGACACCCCAGGTCAGGCTGGAAATGGCGCTGGCCTTCACGGTGAGATTGGTGCCGCTGGCGGTGTAGCTGGACGCGCCGATGGCAGCGCCGTCCAGAGAGGCGCTGACGATGTCGGGCTTCACGGTAAAGCTCTTATCGGTACCGCGCTTCCAGGAAGTATCGCTGGGGTCGATGCTGGGTGGCGGCAGAATGGTGATGGGGAAAGGCGCGGCCATGCTGGAACCGTTGTAGTTGACCACGAAGGCCACATACTTGGTGACGGTTTCGCTGTCGCTGCCGAAGCTGTCCAGGCAGGCGGAGGTGATGGTCAAGGTGTTGCCGGCAAAGCTGTAGTCGCTGCCCTCGGAGAGGGTCTGGCCGCCGGCGAGGCTGTTGCTGTCAGCGATGATGACCTTGTCGGGCTTATCGGTGATGCTCACCGTGATGGGGCTGCCGCTGCCCTTCACATGGGTGCTGTTATTGAGGCTGGCGCTCAGGAAGATGTAGAAGCTGCCGGTGACGGAGGGAGAATCCTTGAAGCGGAACTCCAGGCTGTAAGCTCCGGCAGGCAGAGATTCAAAGGTGGACTTGTTGCCGCTCTCGCTGATGGTCAGGGTGCCGCCCTGGGCAGGGTCGGAGGGATCGCTGGGAGAGAAGCTGAAGTACAGAGCCGCCGAACCCTTGGCGGAATACAGGATGACCTGCTCCGGCTCAGGCGTGACGGAAAAGCTCTTGTCGCCGCTCATGCCGGAACCGCTCTTGTAGTAGTAAATGGTGCTGAGAGGGGTGACAGAACTGGAGGGAGGATCTTTCTTTTCCTCGTCCTTCTTCTCCTCGTCGCCTTCTCCGTCGGTCTTGTCGCCGCCTTCTTCGGCATGGTCGCTGCCCTCGCCGGAGGGGTCGCCGCCCTCTTCGCCGGAGGGATCGCCGCCCTCTTCGCCGGGGACCGTACCGCCTTCATCGCCGGAGGGATCGCCGCCCTCCTCGCCGCCTTCTTCGACGATGGTCTCGTTGCCGCCTTCATCGCCGGTGCCGGCTTCCTCGGCCAGAGCCGCGGAGCTCATCAGGCTCAGGCACAGAGCGAAGAGCAGAAGCAGGGAGATCAAAAACTTTGTTGTCTTCATGATGTTTCTCCTTTATCGTGGATTGCTCGCTTGGATATACTGCGCTGTCATACGACACTAATGTATCACGAGCGTCCAGGTTTTGCAAGGCCTATTTCATCGTTCTGCGACAAAATATTACCGAATCGTAAACGCTTCGTCAACATATAGAAACTTGCAAAAAGCAGGCACAAGATGTTCGATTTTCGTTATTCCGGGAGAACTGTGAGCGCTTCCCCCTTCCATATGGTGCTTTCGCACTTGCTTCCGCCTTCGCGGTATGTCAAATTTTTTCTCCGAAAAGAAAATCGCCCCGGCAATAGCCGGGGCGATTCTCAAAGCTCAAAACTGTTTACTTGATCTCCAGCTTGCGGCTGGCGGGCTTGACCTCCACCTTCTTGGGCATGGTCAGCGTCAGGATGCCGTCGTTGTAGGCAGCTTCGATCTTCTCCACGTCGATGCCAGAGACATCAAAGCTGCGGCTGAAGGAGCCGTAGACACGCTCGCGCTTGACAAAGTTCGGGCGCTTGCCCTCGTCCTCCACCTTGCGCTCCACGCTGATGGTCAGGCAATCATTCTCCACGTCGATAATGATGTCTTCCTTCTTAAAACCGGGGAGCTCGGCGTCCAGCTTGTAAGCATCGCCGGTGTCGATAACGTCGGTGCGGAAGCCCAGAGTCGTGTTGTCGTTGAAGAAATTGCGCTGCATTTCATCGAAGGCGCGGAAGGGGTCGTACACATTCACATGACGGGTAAAAGGAATCAGTTCAAACATCTCTATAACCTCCATAAATTTGATTACACATTTAATCTGGCGAAACATTCATTTCTTTCGTTTCATCGTGTATATAAAATAGCAAACAAATATGAACGAATATAGCGATAATTGTGAACAGAATATGAATATTAGCACTCATGCATTTTGAGTGCTAATACTCTTTTTGGATTTCCCTGCGGAAGTCTCTTATTTCTTTCCGATCAGGCAGCAGGCGCAAAAGGCCAGGAGATTGGCCGCCACGATGCTGGCGCCGGCAGGTGTGTCCAGCATGTAGGAGGCTACGGTGCCAAGCGTAAAGCAGAGCAAAGAAAGGCCTGCCGCGCAGAGCACCACGGACTTAAAGCTTCGGCACACCCTCATAGCGGAGAGGGCCGGAAAGATGATCAGGCTGGAGATGAGCAAAGCGCCCATCATGCGCAAGCCCAATACCACGGTGATGGCCGTGAGGACCGCCAGAAGTGTGTTATAGAGCTCGGTCCTGGTGCCGGTGGCCTTGGAGAAGGTCTCGTCAAAAGTCACAGCAAAGAGCCGGGGATAGAAGAGTACAAAGAGCAGCAGAACCGCAACAGAGAGGACGGCACTGAGGATGGCATCCGACCGGCTGAGAGAGAGGATGCTGCCGAACATGTAGCTGGAGACCTCGGTGTTCATGCCGGTGGTGACAGAGACGCAGATCACACCGATAGCCAGGGCCGAGGAGGAGATGATGGCGATCATGGCATCCCCCTTGATCTTGCTGTTTTGGCTCAGGCGCAGCAGCAGCACCGCCGTTACCACTACCACGGGGATGGCCACGGCCAGAGGCGCCACATGCAGGGCAGAGGCAATGGCCAGCGCACCGAAGCCCACGTGGCTAAGCCCGTCACCGATCATGGAATAGCGCTTGAGGACCAGGGACACACCCAGGAGCGCCGCGCAGAGGCTGATGAGTCCACCCACCAGCAGCGCCCGCTGCATGAAGTGGAAAGAAAACATGTGCAAAAACTCGCTCATATCCGATTCCCTCCCAAAAAGCGGCGGGCCAGGGCACTCTCCCGATACTGGGCCGCTGTGCCGAAGAAGAGCTGCTTCTGTCCCAGGTGCAGGATGTGAGTGGCATAACGGGCCGCGGCATGAATATCATGGGAGACCATGATCACGGTGATGTTGTCGCAGAGGTTCACCAGCTTGATGAGGTTATACATCTCCCCGGTGGCAATGGGATCCAGACCGGTCACCGGCTCGTCCAGGAGCAGCAGCTTCTTGGTGGCGCAGAGTGCTCTTGCCAGGAGTACCCGCTGCTGTTGGCCGCCGGAGAGGGCCTGATAGCTCTTGTCCTGCAGATCTTCGATGCCCATGCGCTCCATGTTGAAGATGGCGCGTTTCTTGTCCTCGTCGTTGTAGTGCAGGCGGCGGCCCAGGGAGTTGAGGCAGCCGGAGAGGACCACTTCCCTGACGCTGGCGGGGAAATCCCGCTGGAGCTGAGTCTGCTGCGGGAGATAGCCGATCTCGGTGCTTTTGAGCCCGTCTCCGAATTCGATGCTGCCTTTATCGGGGCTTTTCAGCCCCAGCAGGCCCTTCATCAGGGTGGATTTGCCGGAGCCGTTCTCCCCTACCACGCAGAGATAGTTCCCTGCGTTCAGGGAGAAATTCACCCCTTCCAATACCGTGCTGCCGTCATAGGCAAAGCACAGGTCCTTGCATGTCAGAATTGCCATCAGCCCAAGGCCTCCTTCAGGGCGCTCACATTGCCCCACATCAGTTGAAGATACGTCACCCCATTTTCCAGATCCGCCGCCGAGACATTGTGGCAGGAATGGAAAAGGAGTTTCCGGCAGCCTGTGTCCTCGCAGACCACATCCGCCATTTTTTCGTTGGAGAATTCAATATAGAAGACAGCGGGGAGCTTCTCCTGCCGCACCCGGTCAATGAGGAAGGCCACCGTGCGGGCCGCCGGCTCCGTATCATCCGCGCAGCCGGGAAAGGCCGCAAAATACTCCAGGCCGTATTCCTCCACGAAATAGCGCACCGGGAATCGGTCGGCAAAGACCACCGTGCGGTGTGCTCCCTCGTCCACGGTCTTCCGAAAGGCGGCATCCAGGAGCTGCAGATCCTCCCGATAGCGCTCCAGGTTCGCCCGATAGAGGCTCTCCCCTTCCGGATCCAGGGCGCAGAGCCGATCACAAAGAGCCTCGCAGATCCGCTGGGCGTTCACGGGCGAAGTCCAGACATGCTCGTCGTACTCCGGGCCTTCCTCCTCTTCCCCGTGCTCCTCGTGAAGCTCCTGCATGCCTTCCTTTTCTTCCTCCTCCAGGGCTTCCACGCAGTCCAGCATCCGCAGGGTCTCCACCGGCTGCTGGGCCAGCAGATCCTCCACCCAGGCCTCGGACTCACCGCCGTTACAGAAAAACAGGGTGCATTCCTGCACGCGGATCATGTCCCGGGCCGTGGGTTCAAAGCTGTGGGACTCCGCTCCAGGGGGCACCAGCAGAGTTACCTCCGCCCGCTCCCCGGCAATCTGCCGGGCAAAATCATAGGCCGGGAATACTGTGGTCACGATGCTCACGGGAGCGGAGTTTTCCCCTGCCGGCTCGTTTCCTCCACAAGCGGCCAGGCTCAGAGCCAGGCAGAGCAGCAGAAACGCCATCATGGATTTTTTCATGCTTTCACTCCAAATCTTCCCGGAAAGCCGAGAAGTTTTTCTTTACAAAATGAAAAAGTGTGCTATAATAGCAGAGCTGTCATAAATGGGGGCGTAGCTCAGCTGGGAGAGCGTACGGTTCGCATCCGTAAGGTCAAGGGTTCGAATCCCTCCGTCTCCACCATGCCAAAAGGCCATCACCAAAAGGTGATGGCCTTTTGGCATGGTGGAGACACGGGATTCGAATTATGTATGAAAGCCACACAGGTGGCTTTCATCGACCAGTTCAAAAACTGGTCGATCCTTTTATCCGATTTTCCCGTCCCCCGTAAGGGGAAATCGGATGCATGCGAATCCCGGCCTTTGTTCGTTTACTGAGCTGTCTCAGTAGGGTGCATTCCAACTGCTCCAAAAGGTGATGGCCTTTTGGCTTGGCGGAGTCCCGGGATTCGAATGCACTCAGACCAGCCTCCGCGGAGCAGAACAGAGACTGCGGGCGATTCGTGAATCGCCCCTACATGGGGAAAACGGGATATGGAGGATGCCGTCCCTCATCCTTCTTCCTGGCAGGCCTCGCAAAGCCCGTAGAGCACCGTACGCCTGGGATCCAGGCGGAAACCGTGCTCGCCCAGCAGGTGGCTCCGGATCTCCTCCAGCTCCTCACAGTGGAGATGGATCAGCTTTCCGCATCTCTCACATTTACAATGAAAACAGGTCCCTGCCGCGCCATGGCTCTCGGGTCGCACATACTCAAAGCAGGCGGGGCTTTTCTCATCGATGATGTATTTATTGAGGACGCCCTCCCCCACCAGGCTCTCCATCTGGCGGTAGACCGTGGACTGACCGATGGGCGCGCCGTCGCGGCGGAACGCCTCGCACACGTCTCCCGCGGTGATGTGCCGACCGGGGACTGTTTCCAGATAGGCGATCAGCTTATCCCGCTGTTTGGTTTTGTACTTGGGTCGTGCATTCATTGGACCTTACCTCGATCAAATTTGAGAACGGTTCCCATTTATATCACAAGCACGCTTTTCTGTCAACAGATTTGAAAATCATTTTCAAATTGGATCATCACGCTTTCCCTCCCCCCTGCCGGCTTTACCGCGGAGGAAACCTGTGCTATACTGCTCCCCAGCCGGCGCAGCCGCGCCGTCCTTTTCAAGCTTCGGAGGAAACAATATGAAAAAGCTCTTCGGCGGTCTTTCCTTTTCCTGGGGAAAGCTGATTCTCTTTGCCGTGATCTGCGGCGTATATACCGGGATCACCACCCTGCTTCCCTTTGCCAGAGATACCTCGCTTCAGGACATTTCCATCAGCTTTGAATGGTGGATCCTCTTTGCGATCCTGATCAT
>CAMOXK010000027.1 GCA_946629065.1 uncultured Clostridia bacterium | reverse complement strand
GCTCCACATAGCCCGCGACCCGGATGCCTTGCTCTCCGAAAAAGCGCTCCATATCTGTATAGGAGGTGCCCGCTTCCGCCACCACGATCAGCTCATCCGGCAGGAAGCGCAGCTTTGCCTCCGTTCGGACCCGTTCCGCCTCCGGAGGCGTGAAGTAGTTGATCACCGCCGCGCGTGCGGGCAGGGAGCCGGTCTTTCCCACAGGCTCCGTCTCCAGAGCCTTTTGCTGTCTCTGCATGTGGATCAGGAACAGCGCCGCCCCCAAAAGGCACAGCAGGCCCAGGGCCGTCAGCGTATAGCCGATCCGCCGCAGGACCTTTCTCCTGACATCGCTGTTAAACAGGATGGCGGGCCTTTGCTCCTGCCGCATGCGGCGCAGCTTTTCCAGCAGGCCGGGTCCTTTTTCCGGCGCCGCTTCCTCTGTTGGGACAGGATCCTCTTCCGGGATCGCTTCCTCTGTCGGCGCAGACTCCGCTTCCGGGGCCGATTCCTCTGTCGGGGCCGATTCCACTATCGGGGCAGGTTCATCCGCCGGGGCTGGCTTCTCCTCCGGAGCAGACGCTTCTTCCGGAGCAGGTTCTTCCGTCGGCGCAGCCTTCGCTTCCGGGGCAGACTCCTCTTCCGGGGTCGATTCCTCTACCGGGGCAGACTCCTCCGCCGGGAGAAGCTCCTCCGCAGCCATTTCCTCCTCCGGAATTGCCGCTTCCGACAGGAGCTCCGCTCCGCAGGCAGGGCATAACTGTTCAGTTTTCGAAATGGGCTCACCGCAGTGCGGACAAGCTGTCATCTCTCGTCTCTCCTTTATCCGGTGCAAAGCGCTCCCCTGACGCCGCCGCGCCCTCCTCCTTCGGATGGACACAGGCGCGTCAGCCCTGGCTGATAGTCCCGCGGGAAAGGCCGGTCCCCGGTCCTTTCCCCCGCAGTTTTTCTATGAAAGCTCCGCTTCCTATTTGGCGGCAGCGTCGCCGCTTTTCTCTTCGGTCACAACGCTCCTGCCGCAGTTGCTGCAGAAGCGGGCGTCGGGCCGCAGCCTGGCGCCGCAGGCGCTGCAGTAGATCGTCTCCCGGCGTTTGGGCCGGGTACTGCCGCAGAGGTCGCAGAAGTTCTTGTCCGCTTCCATCCGCCTTCCGCAGTAGGCGCAGGTCCAGCTCTGTTCTACGGGCAGGGGATTCCGCCCGGCCTGGATGGCGGCGGCTGCAGCAGGGGGCACGGCGTTCTTGCCCGGCTTCGCCGGGGCGCTCTGACTGGTTTTTGGCGCGGCGCTGGCGGCAGAGCCGGGCGCGGTGCCCTGCGTGGGCCGCGGCGCGGCATTCTGGCTTGGCCGGACTGCGGCACTCTGGCTCTGCCTGGGCGCGGTACCGGCCGCCGCCCCGGCTGCGCTGTTCCGCTCTTCCCATGCCTGGGCCGCCTTCTGGGCGGGAATGGACTGCTGCGTCCCGGTCCTGCGGGCGGGATAAGGGCTGGCCTCATAGCGAGGCTCCTCTTCCTTTTTCTTGATCCCCATCAGCAGCAGGGAGAGCAGGGCCAGGAAGGGGCAGAGATAGGCGCCGATGCCCATCTTCACAAGCTCCACATTGATGCCCAGATACTGCGTCAGCCCGCTCATGCCGTAGCCCGCCAGCAGGCTCTCGCTCTCCCGGGCCAGATAGTCATTGGCGGTCTGCCGCAGGAAGAGCAGCCCTCCTGTGATCAGCACGCCCAGCAGGAAGTAGGGCACGATGCCGCCCCGGTGGTCCGTCAGCTGGCAGATCAGCGCGATGAGTCCCAGCAGCGCCAGCAGGCCGAACACGCCCCAGACCCCATAGCTCAGCGTTTCCATGGTGTTTGCCAGGTCCGCCCGACGGGCGGTCCAAAAGATATCGCTCAGATCCCGGCAGGCAATGCCCATCTCATGGGGCAGGAAGCGGCCGTCCAGCACCCGATGCAGCAGGTCGCTCAATGCGCCGAGATCCAGCTCGACGCCGGCAGCCGTCAGCTCCGAGCGGACCGAATCCAGCACCGCGGCAGCATCCAGCCCCGCGAAATTCTGGATCAGCTCTCCCGGACTCATCCGGGTCTGATCCGGTCCCACCTCCGCCGCCAGCTTCATCCAGGGCAGCAGCAGCGACGCCAGACTTCCCAACAGCAGCAGGCAGGCTATGATTTTCACGCCCACAGGGCTTTTTCGTTTCGTTGACATGCTAAACCCGCTTTCTTCCTATGGTTTCCCGGCCTGTCTACACGCGGCAGAGCAGGCGCTGATAATGATCCCGATAATGCTCCCAGAGCTGCTGCTTTTCTTCTTCGGTGCAGGCGTCCAGGCCCCGGATATAGGTCCGGTACACCAGGCTGCTCCGCCCGGCCAGCTGCCGCTTCAGTTCGTCGAAGCCGCCGGCGTTCAGGGCGATGCCGCTGATGCTGCAGTCGTCCTCCGCCGTCTTGCCCAGGGCCTCGGAAAGACCGCTCTCCCAGCTTTCGGCATTGGGTGAACTCTGCAGCGTGCTCAACAGCAGATACTCAAATTCCATGGGCGTCCCCAGCTGCCGGAAGCAACCGTCCGTTGCGGCAAACAGCAGGCCGGGACGGTTCATGGTGAGTCTGGCGCTATGGATCGTAAAGTCCCGGTCCGCGCGCATCCTGTTGGCCGTTTTCCTCTCCCCGGAGAGGCTCTGCATGGCGTCGATGCCGCCGGGGTCGTCCTCGGTGAGCTGGGCAAGGCCCGCGCCGTCCAGCAGGTACACCCGGGAATCGCCCGCCCACTGGAGCTGCACGTCCACGCCGCCCCGGGCCTGGCTGCAGATCGCCGCCGCCCCGGTGGTGGGCAGCCGGTCGGTACACGCAGGGCCCGCTTGCTCCCGGCACAGTCTCAAATAGCGCCGGACCCGCTCCTTCACGTCCTCCGGGTCACAGGTCTGCCCCGGCTGCAGCTCTTCGAACCAGTGCAGATAGGCCGCGGCTGCCGCCCGGGACGCCAGATACCCGCCGCTTTTGCCCTTCAGCGACGGGATTGGCCCGGTGCCGGGGCCCCCGTCGAACACGCCGACCATGGCGCGGCTCTCATTCAGGGCATAGACAAAGCTGTCCTCCCCATTCTCCGGCTTTTTCTCCACGTTCACGGAGAAGAGGAAGCCGGTCGATCCCATCAGACCGTTTCCGGTCTCCGTCTTAGTTGCCATTGCCATCACCGGTCACTTCCGCGGCGTTTCCCTCGCCGCTCTGCGCCGCAGGGGCGATGACCTGCTCGGCCCGGTCATAGAGCTCCACGATCTGGCTCACATAGCCGAAGCGCGTCTGGGTATCCACGGCCACAAAGGCATAGTGGCCCAGATGCTCCTCCTTCACCTCGCCGCCGATGGACAGGCGATAGATCTTGTCCTGATCGCCAGCCGTGGGATTGTGGAAGAGATAGCCCTCTTCCTCCGTCAGGGGCGTGAAGAAGACCTCCTTGGTGTTCTCATCCGTCTCCACCCTGACCCAGAAATACCGGTAGGTCCCGGGCTGCCCCAGGAAGCGGGCGGTGAAGATGGGCGTCTCCTCATACAGTTCCGGGTAACCCAGGCGAATGCTCTGGCCCCGGGTGTCATTGTCGCCCTTATTGGGTCCCTCAAAAAGCTGCTGACTGGGCTGAAGGGGGATGCCGGTGAGCTCTCCGATGCCCTGCCACTTGCGATCGCCGGCAGCGGCGCTCTGCTCCTCTGCCTGGGGCTGTTCCTGGCTGGCGTTGGCCGCTTCGATGGCCTGGATCCTGGCCTGGGACTCCTCCAGTTTCCTCTCCAGGCCCTGCAGCCTCTCGTCGGCGGCGCGAAGCTGAAACAGCACGAATGCGCCCAGAGCCAGGGCCAGCAGGGCAAACAGCGCCGCCATCACGGCGGGCAGCGCGCGCTTCCCGGCGGGATGCATCTTCTTCTCCTTGCGGAGCTTGTCCACTTCCTCCCGCAGACTTTTCAGTTCCTCGGTGACGGCGGGATCCGTCCGGGCCGGAGCCGGCGCGCTCTCCTCCGCTTCTTCCTTTTTCTCCCCGGTGAGATCCCAGAAGCCGTTTCCGCCCTCCAGCGGTCCCACAGGTCTGCCGCAGATCCGGCAGCGCATGGTGCCCTCGTCGATGGGCTTGCCGCAATATTTGCAAAACATGGTCATTTCCTCCTATCAGCGCTCCGGCTGGACAGGGGCCGCAGTCCGGCCCCATGATGATTTGTCTTTCTTCCCCGCAGCAGCGGTATATATTATTTTATCGTATCCGGCATCACATTGCAAGGGAAAGTAGCGGCATTTCGGGAAGGAAGCGTCCCCGCTCATTCCCCATATTTTGCGGCGATGTCCGCCGCCAGCTGCCCCGCCTCCCGCCGGACAGACTCCGGCGACAGGATCTCCGCCTCGGTGCCGAAGCCGAAGACCCAGGCAAAAAACTGGGGGCTCACCGCCACCTCCGCCGTCACGGTGAAGCTCTCCTCCCCCTCGGGGATCAGGATCACTTCCTTGCCGAAGCGGTCGATAACGGCGCCGGCCAGATGCCGGGCAAAGCGCATGCGCACCGGCTCGGTCTTCCCCGCAAACATGCCGAAGACCCGCTGGGAGTACACCGACATATCCAGGGCCGCGAAGGCCTCCTTCCCGTCTCTGGGCCGGTCCTGGGCGGTGATGTGGGTCATCTTGTCCACCCGGAAGTGCTTGAAGCGCGCCTCCGCCTCGTCCCAGGCCAGCATGTAATAGTTCTCGTCATCCCAGATCAGGGCATAGGGGCTGAGTTGGTAATAGCCCCCCTCCCGCCGGTAGTGCCGCTCCCCCGCCACGGTGAACTCAAAATAGCGAAAGCGCAGGGCCCGGTCCCGGCTGATGGCGTCGGAGATGGCGTCCACGTTGTAATAGACGCTCTCATTCATGCTCTTGACCCGGCCCCGCACAAAGACCTGCCGCTCCAGGACCTGGGCGTCGTGGACGCTGCAGAGTCCCTCCAGCTTGCGGATCAGAGCCAGGGTCTTTTTCCCGGTGATGAATTTGGAGGACTGGATGCTGTCCACCAGCAGCTTCAGCTCCGGCAGCTCGAAGTCCCGCGCTCCCAGGTAGTAGCCGGGGGTTTTGCCCCGCTGCCCCACGATGTCCGCCCCGAAGCTCCTCAGGGTCTCCAGATCATCGTAGAGGCTCTTGCGCTCGGCCTGGATGTCCCAGCGGCCAAGCTCCTCGATCATCTGCGCCATGGTCACCGGGTGCTTTTCGTCGCTCTGCCGCTCCAGAAAGCGCAGAAGCACCAGCAGCTTCAGCTTTTGATTGGGCGATTTCGGCATCTCGATTCCTCCCTTTTTCTTGATTCATTCAGGTGCGAAAGAGAAAGGCACAAACGGAAGCAAGCGAAAAAGCCTTCCCCTTGAGTAAACGCTGATCAAATCGTCTGCGGCGCCTCCCGGACAATTTGTGCCCTGATTTCGTCACTTTTTCTTGAAATACACAAAGTATTCCTGCGAAAAAGTGCCTTCATCAGAACTCAAATTCTCTCGGGATTCGCTCTTGCCGATTTAATCATCGTTTACTTGAGGGGAAGGTGGCTCGGCCCGATCCCCCGCGAGGGGCGAGACGGATGAGGTGTCAGCTGCGGCGTCTGGATGATCCTTTATTGGTGCTGCCGGTTTTCACCGCATCCGCCCCAGTCCTCCGAGCAGCGCTCGGCGCTGCGGAGCACCCTTCCCTTCAGCAATGCTCTCTGCGCTTTCAAGCCTTACGTTTCGCGATACTCTCTTCTCATCCACAGTATAGCACAGCCTGTCCCGAAAGGGAAGCAAAAAGCGGTTTTGAAAGTCCGGTTTATGGGACAGTGCTTTTTGTATACTCAGCTCAGAAAGCAGGAAAGAACCAATGGGCCCGGTTGTGAAAGGAGCTTGGATCATGAGAGGATATTTTACGGCAAGCGGCTATTACGGACTGGTGGACGGGCGCTACTGCCTCTTCGCCTCCGAGGCGGATTACTACGAGGCCATGGCGGACGACGCCGCCTAAGCGCACACGCAGGGGCGGATTTCCTCCACCCGCGTCCCCACATCCTTGTAGGGGTCGGCGTCCCCGACGACCCGCGCGGCGGCAGCCGAACAGCAAAACAGCTCCGGGCGGATACGCGTACAGCGCGTATCCGCCCGGAGCTGTTCTCTTTATCCCATCAGGATCTCCACGTTTTCGGTGCTGTATTCGATCTGCTCGGAAAAGCGGCGCAGATGGGCGGCGGTGTCCTGCTCCAGGGCGTCCCACAGCGCCACAAAGTCGGTGCAGAGCGCCGCGTAGTGCGCGATGCTCGCCCAGTCCCGCTCCTCCGCCCGCTCGATCTGGCGGTAGAAGAGGTACTCATAGATCCGCTGGTAATCCTCGCCCTCGCACGCTTGCGGCAGGGGCGAATGCTCCAGCGCTTTCAGCTCTTCGGGCCATCTGGCGTCGATGGGCTCCGTATTCCCAAAGCGCCGCAGGATCTCCCACCGCCGCTCCTCGTCGATCCGCGGTCGATAGCCCAGCGTCTCCCGGGGCACGGCCAGTCCCACGGAACGCAGCAGGCCCGGCAGGTCCAGGCTCTCCCCGGTCTCTCTGCACACGAAGCGCAGCTCCTTTTCTTTGAGCAGCAGGGCTGTTGCCTCCTCGCAGCTCAGGCCCAGGCCCCAAAGCTCGTCCGCGTCCAGCTCCTCAAAAAACCGCGGGTGCAGGGCGCAGATGTCGCAAAGCGCGTCCTCGCCCAGGCGCTTGATCAGCCGGCAGAGCCCGTCGGCCTCCAGGAAGGGGCAGCGCTCCTCCTCATCCAGGCGGAAGTGCCAGCCCTCTTCATCGGAAAAGAGGCTTTCCCGCAGCTCCTTCCCCAGCTCCCCGGGCATGTTCCGGTACAGTTCGGCGCTCTCTTCGTCCACGTCGATCTCCCAGCCCCGGCAGCAGCTGTGCCGGCACCGGTCGGCCCGGCAGCGGAAGGCCGGGTAAAAGCTCGGATACCAGATGCTCATGGCCGTCTCCCCAGCTGCCAGAAGGCCACCGCGCTGGCCGCAGCCACGTTCAGGGAGTCCACCCCGTGACTCATGGGGATGCGCACGGTGTAGTCACAGTCGGCAATGGTCCCGTCGCCCAGGCCGTCCCCCTCGGTGCCGAGGACGATGGCCAGCTTCTCCTCCGCCATCAGGTCGGGGTCGTCGATGGAAACAGAGTCCTCCCGCAGGGCCATGGCGGCGGAGCGAAAGCCCAGCTCCCGGAGCCGGGTCATCCCCGGCTCGGGCCACTGGTTCACATCGTCGCCCAGGTAGGCCCAGGGCACCTGGAACACCGTCCCCATACTCACCCGCACGGACCGGCGGTACAGGGGATCGCAGCAGGCCGGGGTCAGCAGCACCGCGTCCATGCCCAGGGCCGCCGCAGAGCGGAAGATGGCCCCCAGGTTCGTGGGGTTCATGATGTTCTCCAGCACGGCGACGCGCCTTGCCTCCCGGCAGATCTCCTCGGGCTTTGGCAGGGGTCTCCTCCGCATGGCGCAGAGCACGCCCCGGGTGAGAGGAAAGCCGGTAAGCTCCGTCAGCACCGGCAGGGGCGCGGTGTAGAGGGGGATCTCCCCGCAGCGCTCCACCACCTCTCGGGCCTGGCCCTCGATGTGCCGGCGCTCCATCAGCAGGGACACGGGCTCATAGCCTCCGTCCAGGGCCCGCAGGATCACGTTGGGGCTCTCGGCGATGAAGAGGCCGTTTTCCGGGTCCGCCCGGTTCACCAGCTGGTTTTCCGTGAGTCTGGCGTACACGTCCAGCTCCGGCGCCGTAAAATCTGTGATCTCAAGTACATTCGGCATGGCGATCGTTCCTTTTCCCGTATTCTCGCCCCATTATAGCCGCTCCGCGCCCACGGTGCAAGAGCCATTCTCCCGCCGCTTGCCCTGGCTCCCTCTTTGAGGGAGCTGTCATCCGGCGTGTCACGCCCCGCCGGATGACTGAGGGAGTCCCCTCAACCGCATCAAAAACACCCCGAGGACGTTTGCCCTCGGGGTGCCGTGCTATGGATTCAATTGTGCCGGGTCTGGTGGGACGGGGAACCGTCCCCTGTCCCACGCGCGAACCATGTAAGGCTTTCCTCCACTGTGTATCCCTGCTTTCAAACGTTCTTTTCCAGCACCAGCGCGTCGTATTCCTTGCCGTTCACCACATAGGCGGCCTTCGTCCGTTTCACTTCCGTGAAGCCCAGCTTTTTGGCGCATCCCAGCATACGGTCGTTCCCACTCCAGGTCTCCAGCAAGAACCGATGTTCGCCAAGGCTCCGGTAATAGTCCATCAAGGCAGTCAGCGTCTTTGTTCCGATACCCTTGCCCCAGCAGTCCATCTCGCAGATTTCAATGCCGAGAGCGCGGATGGAATGGTTTTCCTCCGCATTCCTGCGCTGGTCGATGTCCATGGGACAGGGGACGGTTCCCTGTCCCAGTATTTGTTGGTTCAGAAGCAACCGGTCCGCCCCATATTTGATGTCATTATAATCGAAAAACAGGCATCTATCAAGAGCGCGATCCATGAAGTCCGAGCGTTTTTCTCCCTCACCTGTCAGCTGCGCTGACATCCTCCCCCGCTGGGGGAGGAACTCTCCGCTTCCCCGCTCCAGCCTTTCTCCGCTCCCCCCTCTCCAGCCTTTCCCTCTTGCAGAAGGGGCCGCTTTCCGCTATAATAAAGGATCAGAGAACGAAAACAGGAGGGATCTGCATGAAACTTGTCACCTTTACCCACCGGGGCGAGACCCGGGAGGAGCTGGGCCTTCTGCGCGCCGAGGGCGTTCTGCCTCTCAAGGATCTGGGCTATGCCTTTACGGATATGAACGATCTGATCCTGCGCGCCGACCGGGAGGACCTGGCCGCCATGGCCGCCGCCGAGGGCGCTTGTCTGCCCCTGGGGGATGTGACCCTGCTCTCCCCCATTCCCCGGCCCCTGCAGGACGTGCTGTGCCTGGGTCTCAACTACTCCGAGCATGCCGCCGAGGCGGGCCGCTTCTCCTCCGAGGCCTTCGGCGTGGAGCTGGCCGCCCCCATTTTCTTCTCCAAGCGGGTGAACTATTCCCAGGGTACCGGCGCCCCCATCCCCGCCCACCGGGACCTAACGCAGAAGCTGGACTTTGAAAACGAGCTGGGCGTCATTCTGGGCCGGGACGCCACTTGCGTGGCCCCCGAGGATGTGGCGGACTATATCTTCGGCTACACCGTCATCAACGATGTCTCCGCCCGGGAGGTCCAGACCCTTCACAAGCAGTGGCACTTCGGCAAGAGTCTGGAGGGCTTCTGCCCCATGGGTCCCTGCATCCTCACCGCCGACGAGGTCCCCTTCCCGCCGGCCCTGCCCATCTGGACCACTCTCAACGGCAAGCTCCGCCAGAACAGCAACACCAACTGCCTGATCCACGGCATCCCCGAGATCGTGAGCACTCTCTCCCGGGGCCTGACCCTGAAGGCCGGCACCATCATCGCCACCGGCACTCCCAAGGGCGTGCTCATGGGCGAGAAAGACCCCGTCTTCCTCCAGCCGGGGGACGAGGTGGTCTGCGGCATCGACGGCATCGGCGAGCTGCGCAACACCGTGGAGTGAGGTCTCTTTCCCCCGCTCCTCCAATTTCCCGAAGAAAGAAGGCTTTTCCTTGAAGCTCAAACGGATGATCCTGGCCCTGGCGCTGATGGCCGCCCTGCTGCTCAGCTGCGGCGCCACCGCCTTTGCCGACCCCAGCGCCTTCTCCCTGGCCCTGCTGATCGGGGAGAAGACGGTGACGGTCCGGGCCATGCTGAACGAATACCCCGGCAACTACTACATCTCCCTGACGGATCTCTCCGCGGGACTGGACGGCACCCGCTGTGCCTTCCGCTTTGAATACCAGAACACCCCCGCCGACGGGGAGTTCTTCACCGTGAACACCCGCCAGTCCTCCGGCGCCTGGAGCGGCGCGGGCAACGCCACAGAGGATCCCTGGATCAGCAGCTTTGTGCCCTTCCGCAACCGGATCTTCGTGGACGGCCCGGAGCACCGCTACTACACCTACCGGGACGGACGGGACCTGTACATGAGTCTCACGGACATCCAGCTCATGCTGGATATCACGGCGGAGTTCACCGAGGAGGGCATCCGCCTCTACCCGGACCGGCCCTTCCGCGCCGATCTGGAGGAGCTGGACCGCCAGGGCTATTTTGACGCCTTCAGCGCCGTCCTGGTGGCGGACGCCGACACCGGCGACATCCTTTTCTCCCGCAACGCAGGGGACCCGGTGCCCATTGCCAGCATCTCCAAGCTGATGACCTATCTGCTGCTGGCCGAGGGCATTCAGCGGGGGGAGATCTCCAGCTATGACAGCGTGGGCGTCTCCGAAAAGGCCGCCGCCCTCTCCCGGGGTGTGGACGCCATGGTCACCCTCTATGCCGACCAGCGCTATCCCTATCAGGACATGCTTGGCGCCATGCTGCTGGCCTCCAGCAACGAGTGCGCCCTGGCCCTGGCTGAGCATCTCTGCGGCTCCGAGGAGGCTTTTGTGGAGCGCATGAACAAGCGCGCCGGGGAGCTTGGCCTGGAGACCGCCCATTTCTACAACCCCAACGGCTTGCCGGTCTACCTGCAGCAGGCACTCAGCACCAAGGTGCAAAACTGCATGTCCGCCGAGGATCTTTTCAGCCTCTGCTCCCTGCTGATCCATGAGCACCCCGAGCTTCTGAACATCACCCGGGAGCGCTACGGCAGCATGCCCTCCCTGAAATACGTCACCGCAAACTCCAACGCCCTGGTCTTTAACCTCCCCGGCTGCAACGGCCTGAAAACCGGGTCCACCAACAAGGCCGGCTCCTGCCTGGCCGCCAGCCTTCCCGTCTCCGTGAACGGGGAGACCCACACCGCCGTGGCCATCGTCCTGGGCTCTGAGACCGCCTACGGCCGCAACCAGGCGGCGGAGATCCTGCTGCGGGCCGCCCGGGACAGCTGGCAGGAGCAGGGCTCCTTCGCCCCGGCAAAGCCCGAGCCCTCCCCCAGCGCAAGTCCCGCTCCCTCCGCCAGCCCCGCTCCCACAGGAAAGGCAGGCTGAGCCCATGGACATGAACTACTGCACCCAATGCGGCTGCAAGCTGGAGATGCGCTTCCATGAGGGCGAGGGCCGCCTGATCCCCTGGTGCGCCGACTGCGGCGCCTTTCGCTACCCCATCTTCAACACCGCCGTCAGCATGGTAGTGATGGACGAAAAGAAGGAAAAGGTCCTGCTGATCCGCCAGTACTGCCGCCCGGCCTATGTGCTGGTGGCCGGGTATGTGAACCAGGGAGAGGACGCCGAGGACGCCGCCGCCCGGGAGATCCGGGAGGAGCTGAACATGACGGCAAGCTCCCTGCGCTTCAATCACAGCCACTATTTTGCCCCCAGCAACACCCTGATGCTGAATTTCACCGCCACGGTCAAGGAGGATCAGCCCCAACCCAACCGGGAGGTGGACGACTGGGCCTGGTTCTCCGTGGAAGAGGCCAAGGCCCACATCAAGCCCGGCAGCCTTGCCGAAGCCTTCCTCCGCGGCAGCTTTGACGGGAACTATGTTTTCCCGGAAAGGAAGGGCGTATGAGCATGGAAAACGCCGAGCGGCTGCGCCAGGTGAATGAAAACCTGGGACCCTTCAACCGCCATGTGGGTCTTCGTGCCGAGGAAGTGGGCCGCGGGACCTGCCGCCTCAACTGTGAGATCCGGCCCGAGCATCTCAACCCCCGGGGCACGGTCCACGGCGGCATGAGTGCCACCATGCTGGACGTGGCCGGCGGTATCGCCGCCATCTACGCCGGGGACGAACCCCGCCAGGTGGTGACCCAGAGCTCCGACGCTCACTATCTCCGTCCTCTCACCGGCAGCGTCATCATCGCCGAGGGCCGGGTGATCCGGGCGGGACGGCACACCTGTCTGGCCCGGGCCGACCTCTATGACGACCAGGGCCGCCTCTGCTGCACCGGCGACCTGGAGCTGTTTTACCTTGAGTAAAACAACAGGGAATGTCGTAAAACACGCACAGCTCAGATTTTCGCGTAGGGGACGCCGCCCTCGGCGTCCCGTGCAGGACAAAGAAATATCAACAAAAAACTCCGGCGAAAACGGGAATAGACCCGAATTCGCCGGAGTTTTTCTGTTCCATACTTTTTTACGCCGGGATGCCGAGGGCGGCATCCCCTACACATGTGTGAGAGCATATGCTTCATGCCGGAACTTCTCTTGTTTTGACGAAGCCCCTGCTTTCACAGCCAGCGGACTTCGCCGCTTGCGATGTCGTAGACCGCGCCGCGGATCTCCAGCTTTTCTGTGGGGATCTCCGGGTGCTCCCGAAACTCCCGCCGCAGGATCTCCACCCCGTGGCGCACATTCTTTTCGCAGGCGAGCACCGGGTCCTTTTCCTCCCCCACCGCCAGCAGGATCTCATCGGTGATGTATTGGATGAAGCCGTCCCCTCCGCGGTCGAGGGCCGCTCCCACCGCGCCGCAGCCGATGTGCCCCAGCATCAGGATGAGACGGACGTGGAGATGTCCCGCCGCGTATTCGATGCTGCCCAGCTGGTGTCGGTCCAGCACGTTGCCCGCCACCCGGATCACGAACAACTCCCCCAGGCCCGCGTCAAAAATCTGCTCCGGGATCACCCGGGAATCCGAGCAGGCGATGACGATGGCATAGGGCTGCTGCCCCTCCGCCGCCGTTCTGCGCCGCAGCGCTGTCTGTTCATCCTGCCTCTGCTGCCAGCGCAGGTTGCCCTCCTCCAGGCGGGCGATCAAGCTTTCTTTCATGCGCAGCACCTCCTGTATGATCTGACCCGATGGTATCACCCGCGGCTCTCTCCTGTCAAGAAAATGCGCGGATCCGGTTTGAAAGTCCGTTTTATGGGACAGTCTCTGCGCTATCATGTGCCCATAAAGACAAAACAGGAGGGATCCATCATGAACGAAAACATTCCTTGCACCACCAGTACCGGCATGCAGACTTTTACCGGCGCGCTCTTTCTTCTGGCCATCGCCGTGGCCCTGGCCCTGGTCCTCTTCGCAGTGTGAAAATGATCCGCCCGTTTGGGCGGATCATTTTTCTTCAGTCGATGACCTTGACGCTCTCGATCACAGGCTGCTCAGCCTTGGGGATGGAGCCGTTGTTGTCCACGGGCTTGGCGTCCTTTGCGATCTGGAGGGCGATCTCCAGGCTCTCCTCATCGGCGGTCCAGCCGAAGGCGGCGTAGGACCCGTCCAGGAAGGAGGCGTCCCCCACGCAGATGAAGAACTGGGAGCTGGCGCTGTTGGGATCGCCGGAGCGGGCCATGGAGATGACCCCGGGCTGGTGGGAAATGGGGTTTTCCCAGCCGTTCAGGGCAAATTCCCCGGTGATGTGGGTGCTGCTGCCCCCCATGCCGTTTCCAAGCGGGTCACCGCCCTGGATCATGAAGCCGTCCATGATCCGGTGGAAGGTGAGCCCGTCATAAAAGCCCTGGCTTGCCAGGTCCAGGAAGTTCTGCACCGTGATGGGGGCGGCGGAGGCGTCCAGCACCAGGGTCATGGTACCGTAGTCCCGCACGGTGATCTCCACGGTGTGGAGCGTCTTCTCCCCCTCCGCCGGGGCTGCGGTATCGGCCTCTGCTTCCGCTGGGGCGGCTGGTGCTTCGGTGGCCGGGGCGGCAGTTTCCGCCTTTTCGGTGCTTGTTACCGTGCTGCTCTGGCCACAGGCGGCGCAGCTCAGGCAAAGGCCCAGCGCCAGCAGCAGGCAGAGAATGGTTTTGATCGTTTTCATTGCGTATTTCCTTCCTTCTTGTATGCTTCCGCCTGGCGGACAGTCTCCGTCAGATAGCGGATGGTCTCCACAGGCCACTTGCCCGCGGCGGTCTCCCCCGTGACCATGACGGAGGAAGCGCCGTCCAGCACGGCGTTGAAGATATCGCTGACCTCGGCCCGGGTGGGCACGGGGTTTTGCTCCATGGAGGCCAGCATCTGGGTGACCACCATGAAATCCCGCCCGGCGGCGCGGCAGGCGGCGGCAATGCGCTTCTGGGCCGCCGGCAGTTCCCAGAGGGGCATGGCGTTGCCCAGGTCCCCCCGGGCGATGACGATCTCATCACAGGCGCCGATCAGCTCCGGGAGCTTTTCCAGGCCCTCCCGGCTCTCCACCTTGGCCAGCAGCCGGACCCCGCCGCAGCCGGCCTCGTCCATGGCCTGCCGCACGGCCTCCAGATCCTCCCGGCAGCGGACAAAGGGCTGCATCAGCGCCGAGACGCCGGCCTCCCGGGCCGCGGCGATGTTGCGTCGGTCCTCCTCCGTCAAGGCGGGCATGCGGATGCTTTTTCCCGGCAGGGCCACGCTCTTGCGGCTCTGCAGCACGCCGCCCCGGTTCACATGGGCCTTGCCGCCCCGCAGGGCGGTGAGCAGCAGCTTTCCGTCGTCCAGCAGCAGCTCCTGGCCCGGTTTGATGGCGGCGCGCACCGCCTGGGGAAAGGGCAGCATGTCCAGGTCCACAGTCTCCCCGGCCCGGAGCAGCATCGGCGCGGAGAGCTTGCCGATGCGAAGCTCCGGCCCCTGCATGTCAATGAGCAGCTCCGCCTGCTTTCCGCAGCGTGCCTCCGCCTCCCGCAGGTGCCGCAGCTCCCCAGCGGCCTCCCGGAGGCTTACGTGGCTCAGGTTCAGCCGCAGGCCGGTCATGCCCAGGTTCAGCATCTCCTCCAGAGTCTCCGCCTTGTCGCAGGCGGGACCCAGGGTGCCGTAAATGCGGATCATACTTCCGCCTCCTTTGTCATTTTGCTGAGCTTCGCCAGGGACTTGGACAGCTCCACCGCCTCCTCCGTCACCGGGATCGCTCCCTCCTCCGTGCAGACGAAGTGCTCCATGGGCACATGCTCAGGGAGCACCCGCTCGATCTCATGGGGGATATAGTGCAGCTGGGTGCAGTGTGGGGAGCGGTCCACGCTGGCAAAGGCGAGGCGCTCCACCTGCCCGGTGCCAAGGACCGCGGTGAGCTTGGTCACCGCCATGTTGATGTGGCTGTTTTCCAGGCACAGGCTGTAGACCTGATCCGCCCCGGCGGCCAGGGTCTCAAAGGCCGCGGGCCAGACCGACCGCAGGCAGGCGCCGACGATCAGCACCTTCCCACGCAGAGAATAGACGTTTGTTTCCATCAAAGGCTTGATTTGCATTGTTTTCGATTTCTCCTGTTCAGACGGACGATCGATGCCCGTCCCTACGGGTGATCCGCCGCGCGGGGAAGGCTTTGGAGCCGCGCCTCTCAAATCTCAAAACTCAAATCTCAAAACTCATTTAGGCCAGGCCCGGCTTGCAGGGGCGGCCGATGGCCCTTCTGTGGGCATAGTACAGCTCCTCCGTGGCCAGGGCCATTTTCGTCACGGAAAAGGCGCAGTCATGGGGATAGATATACCAGGTGTCCTCCAGGGTGTTCAAGTCCACGCAGTCCCCGAACTTGCCCAGGTATTCATACTCGATGTGGCAGGAATAGAGGCTGGGGACGGGTTTCAGCATCTCGAAGGGGTCTCCGTCCACGTCCGTGCCCCGGACGGTGAAGCCCTCCATATCGTGCACCAGGGTCCCCTCTCCCAGGCGGATGAACTTTTTGGCGTTGGGCAGGGTATCCACCGTCACCGGCAGCACGCCGCTGGAGTAGGTCCCGTCCTCCACCTCTTTGCGGACGTTGGCCCGCTCCCACTCGTACCAGTCCGGGATGTGGGAAAACTCGGTCTCCCCCTCTTCGGCGGAGAGCTCAGAGAGCTCGCTCATGGTCCAGCGCTTGCCGCAGGCGCGGCAGAAGAGCTCGGCGCCTTTGGAATCCATCTGAAACTCGGTTTTGCAATGGGGGCACTGGTAGAGCACCTTGTGCAGGCCCTCGGCCCGGCCCTTGTAGGGCGTGCGGATGCCTCGCTCCTTCTGCCAGGCAAAGTCGTCGTACTGAAAGGCCGCCACCAGCTTTTCGTTCAGCTCGTCCGGGCTGCTTGTTTTCAGCTCCTCCGGGGTGAAGAGCAGGCGAAATTCCGCCTCGGTGGGCTTCACGCCTCGGTCGTGCAGGTTCCAGAAGGGGGAGTTCACGTGGTGCCCGTGACAGATCAGGGTCACCACCGGTGCACCCAGGAGCTTGCAGAGCTTGCCCAGGGAGGCGGGCAGTACCGCCGTGGTGCCGCAGAGGGAATAGCGGGCCTCGGGATAGATCATAGCCACGTCCCCGTTCTGGATCACCTGTTTCAGCTGGCGGATCAGACTCAGGTCGTTGGTAAACTTGCGCTTGCAGATGCAGCCCACGTCCCGCAGCAGCTGCTCCCGGCCGATGAAGCCGTCAATGGCCACCACATAATTGGCCCGGTGGGGAAAGATGGTCCGGGTGGCCACCTTGAAATCCAGAAAGGCGTTGTGGTTGCAGAGCATCACATAGGGGGGCTTCAGCCCCTCGGTGCCGATGCGGGTGATCTTTGCCTGATGCTTCCACACATCCGGCAGGCTCAGAGCCAGGGTCAGGGGCCGGAGATACCATTTGGTGGGCACCGGCGGCGCCTTCATGTCAAAGCGATCAAAGGGCTGCTTCATGGACGTTCATCCCCTCTCGTGTCCTTTCCCACACTTTACCATAGGCAGCGCAGGCTTGCAAGACAAAAGCACGGTCGAGCTCTTCCTCGATCCGTGCTTTCTTTCTCTGATAGGCCTTGGGATTTTCCGGGCGGCGGGTCACCGGGCTCAGGCCGCCCCAGCTGCCCCGGCGGGCTGCGTCCAGGGCCCGCTTCTCCTTTTTCGAGAGCTTCTCATAGGGGATGAATTTTTCCATGCTTCCACGCTCCTTTCGGGAATAAGACGACGGGATTGGGGATTTGTTCCGGGCGGGAGCAGGCAGGATTCGGGTCCCTATCGCAGGGAAGACATGTATCCCCCCGGCCCTCGCAAGCTCGGTCCACCCCCCTTTAGGCAAGGGGGGCATGCGGACGACCGATGGTCATCCCTACGGCGCAGGGTGGGCGAGAAGCGCGCGTAGGGAGCGATCCCTTGATCGCTCCGTTGCCCAATGGAGGAAAAGGTCGCGGTGGGATGTCCGTCACGCCATAGGCGGTTCGAACGCCGTCCCCTCTCAATTCCCAACTCCGAACGCCGCATTCCGCATTTTCAGATAGTCCCGCAGGATCTCCTTATGGCTCCGTACCAGGCCCGCCGGGATCTCCTCCGGGAGAAACCAGCGAAGGCACACGGACTCCTCATCGTTCACTTTCGCTTCGCCGATGGGCTCGTCGCAGGCATAGGCGCAGTTCACCACATACCACTCGTCCCCATTGGGCGCGGAGCAGAGGGCGTCCGGCCCGGAATAGACCCCGATGAGCCGGAGCTTTCCCAGCTCCAGGGACGTCTCCTCCCGGACCTCCCGCCGGGCGGTGTCCTCGGTGGATTCGCCCAGCTCCATGAGCCCGCCGGGGAAGGCCCAGCGGCCGGAGGGGTGCCGCCGCTCCTGGAGCAGCAGCTCCCCCTTCTCATTCCGGATCACCACGCTGCTGCCGCAGAGGATCAGCCGCCGGTGGCCCACCAGCTTGCGCAAGTCTTCGATATAACCCATGGCCCACCTCAGCGAAAGCAGTTGCGCGCCTCGTCATAGACAAAGCCCGCGGCGGCCAGCTTTTCCTCCAGAGCGGCCCGGTCCAGCTCCAGATCCTCGCAGAGGGCGTCCAGAGAGTCATAGGTGTCCCGGAGTTTCAGGTTTACATAACTATATAAGATCATGGGATCGCTGGGCAGCATGGCGCTCACTCCTCCGTCTTTTTCAGGTAGATCTGGACGCTGGGGTAGTCCCCCATCATCCTGGGCAGGGTCAGGCCCGCGTACAGCAGGGCCGCCCCGGTAACCTGCTTCGGCTGCTCCTCCGGCGGCTCGGGCTGGAAGGCGTCGAACACGTCATAGCGCAAAACCGCATAGCTGGCCTCCGGGTCCAGCCCCTTGAGGCGCAGGTGCAGGGGCTTGGCGTTGGCCCTGGGATGGGTCAGCACCAGGCTCACAAGGCTCTCGTCCTTCCCCGCAGACACCAGCTGCCAGGCGTCATAGTCTTTTTCATCCGCAAGCTCCGTCAGCCGGAAGAGGTCGCCCTCCCGCAGGAGCCTTTCACAGTCATGGAAGCGCCGGATCTGCCGGCGGATGCGGGCCTTTTCCTCCTCGCTGAGCTTGCCCGGGTCCAGCTCATAGCCGAAGGCCCCGGCCATGGCCACCGTAGCTCGGGTGTCCAGAGGGGTGCTGCGCCCGGTCTGGTGGTTGGGCGAGGCGGAAACGTGGGCACCGATGGAGGACAGGGGGTAGCCGTAGCCCGTGCCCCGCTGGATCGTCAGGCGCTCGATGGGATCGGTATCGTCACTGCACCAGATTTGGGGGAAGTAGGCCAGGATCCCCGCATCGAAGCGGCCGCCGCCCCCGGCGCAGCCCTCAAAGAGGACCTGGGGGAAGGCCGCGGTGATTCGCTCCATCACGCTGTATAGTCCCAGGACCCAGCGGTGGGCCAGCTCGCCCTGCCGTCCGTCTGTAAGGGCCGGGCTGCAGAGATCCGTGAGACTCCGGTTGCAGTCCCACTTGATATAGTCGATGTCATAGCGCTCCAACAGACCGCGCAGGGTCTCGAAGGCCCAGTCGGAAATCTCAGGCCGGCTCAGGTCCAGCACCAGCTCGCTGCGGCTGAGGAAGGGCTTTCTGCCCGGGACGCGGAGGGCCCAGTCCGGGTGCGCCCGGTAGAGCTCGCTATCCTCGCTGACCATCTCCGGCTCCACCCAGAGGCCAAAGCGCAGCCCCAGGTCCTTCACGCCGCGGATCAGTTCCTCCAGACCGCCCGGGAGCTTTTCCTCGTTCACGAACCAGTCGCCCAGGCTGCTGCGGTCGTCATTCCGGCGGCCAAACCAGCCGTCGTCCAGTACGAAAAGATCCGCCCCCAGGTCTTTCGCCTCCCGGGCGATCGACAGGATCTTCTCCCGGTCGAAGTCAAAGTATGTGGCCTCCCAGTTGTTCAGCAGCACGGGCCGCGCCTTCTCGCTGAAAGCGCTGCGGCAGAGGTCCCGGCGCAGGAAGCGGTGGAAGCGCTGGGACAGGGCGTTCAGCCCGTCGTGCCGGAAGCAGAGCAGGCATTCCGGGGTGTCAAAGCTCTCCCCGGGCTGCAAGGTCCAGGAGAAGCCCTCCGGCTGGATGCCTGCCACCAGGCGCAGAGCGTCCATCTGGTCCTTCTCCAGGGCAAGCTCGAAGCTGCCGGAATAGACCAGCATGGCGCCCAGGCAGTCCCCCGCGTCCTCGGTGGTGTGTTTGCCGCAGAGGATCAGGAAGGGGTTGTGCTGGTGGCTGGATTCCCCCCGGCGGGAGGAGATGCGGACTTCCCCGTGGGGGATGCTCTGTCGCTCCGGCTGCCGCTCCATGGCGTGGCGGCCGTGAAAGTGCAGCAGCTCCCAGTCTCCAAAAGGCAGGTCCAGGCAGCAGGAGGCAGCCTTTTCCAGCTTCATTTCGCCGCTGCCGATGTTTTTCAGGCGCAGGGCCCGGGTGATCACATCCCGGCTCTCATACACGGCGTAAAGCAGCTCCGCCTCCAGGCCCAGGGCCTCGTCCCGCAAGGTCACAGAGAGGGTCTCCGCTTCCCCGTCCGGGTCCAGAGCCGCGGGCAGACCGGGGAGCGCGTATTTCCCCTTGCGGATCTCGTGGCGCACATAGCGCAGATCCGCGCCCCGGCGCCCGTCGGGGAGGCTCACGCAGACGGAGGAGAGACGGAAATCTCCCGCGTTGGCTCCGCTGAGCTCCTGGGGCAGGGTGTCCGGGGAGAAGCCCCGGGTCTCATCCGCCAACTCATAGGGCACCGGGGAAAAGCCCACGTCCTTTCGCCGGTGGAGCGGGGCGAAATCCCCTGCCGCCCGCCGGCCGTAGTAGCCGTGCAGCAGATAGCCCAGGGGGCCGATCTGCAGCTGATAGCTGCTCTCCCGGGTATGCAGGGTCAGGGTCTTTGCGGAGGCATCATAGATGATACTCATAGTTCCTCTCCCTTTTTCAAAAAGCCGCCGGGACGCGGCGGCCTTATCCTGTTAGTCTATGGCTCTTCCGATCTTCTGCCCCATCCGCACGGGGAACTCCTCGCCCCGGCGGGAGGCCTCCCAGATCTCCGGGAGGAGTTCTGCCGCGTTCTTTTGCAGCAGGAGGATGACGGTGGAGCCGCCATAGGCGAAGTGGCCCTTCTCCTCTCCCCGGCGAACCTCCCGGGGCCAGGGGGCGTCGTTCACGATCCGGCCCACCAGCATGGCGCCCACCTCCATCTGCACGGCGGTGCCGAAGCACTCGGTCTCGATGCAGGCATATTCCCGGCAGTTTTCGGTGAACACCGGGGTCTTTTCCAGGGCCACTGGCCGGACGGTGTGGAGGACGCCGGGCAGAAGCACATTCTCTCCCTTGCGGCCGCTCTCAAAATAGCAGTAGCGGTGATAGTGGTTCACGCAGAGGCGAAACACCAGGCACATTCCATCCCGGAAATCCGCGGCCAGCATCTCATCCCCCAGCAGACGGGAGAGGGAGTAGCGGCTCTGCTTCACGGGCAGCACCGTGTCCGCCTCGATAGCCACCGCGGTGAGCAGCCCGTCGCAGGGGGCGATGAGGCTCGCCGGGTCCGGATCGATGGGGCGTTTCCCCGCTTTCAGGGGGCGGCAGAAGAAGTCGTTGAAGCAGCGGATCTGTCGCAGATCATAGTCCTCGGTGTCGATGCCGCAGTTTTTCACAAAGAGCGGGATCAAAGGCTTGGAGAGGGGGGTATCCAGAAAGGCCCCCGCCAGCTTTGACACCGGGCGGCTCACCAGCGGCCGCAGCAGAGCCCGTCCCGCGGCGGTGCCGTAGAGAAATTCCAGGCTCTCCATCAGTGATTGGTGACGCTCATCAGGATCATGAAGGCCACAAACTCGGCAAAGCCGATGCCCACCATGATCCAGACGCCCTTCTTTCCGGGCTTGCGGATCTTGAAGCGCCCCACGAAGAGGCAGGCCATCACGAACATCACGATGAAATAGGGCACGCTCAGATCGAAGCGGGGGATGTAGTGCATCAGCAGCACCATGGGAAAGACGATGGCCGCGCTGGTGACGGGCAGGCCCGTGAAGTAGGCCGCGCCCTTTTCCTTCGCCTCTTTCTCCCGCTCCTCCTCGGTGGCGTTGAAATAGGCCAGGCGGATCATGGCGGCCAGGATGTAGATGAGGGCGATGATGACGAGGACCGCCCGATAGAGGTTGGAGTGGGCCATGGCCAGCGTGGGGTCCAGCCAGCTCTCCGGCAGCTCGTGCAGGTCGGAGAGGCGGATGTTGTGCCGCAGCATGGACATGCCGATGGCGGCAGGCAGCAGGCCAAAGGAGATCAGGTCCGAGAAGGAATCGATCTGCATGCCGAAGCGCAGCTCCAGAGAGCTGCGGTTTTTCTTGGTGCGGGCAACTCTGCCGTCAAAGCCGTCGCAGAGGCCGGCAAAAAGCATCAGGAACATGCCGATATAGGGGTGTCCCACACCGCTCATGGCGATGATGGTGCCGGTGCAGCCGGCCAACAGGGACAAATAGGTCAGGACCACGGTATAATCGTATACGCCGATCATGCTTATGTTTTCCTTTCTTTTTTGTGATCTCTCCTATGAAGGGCGGCGTAGCCCAGCAGGGTGATGACGCCGCTGACCGCCACGCAGAGATAGAAGGACAGGCCGCGGCTCAGCATATCCAGGCGGAAGGCCTCCTCCACCGGGATGAAGCCAAGGCCGGAGAAAGCGTCCACCATCAGGAAATCCGCCACGCCCATGCCGCCCGGCACGGGCACGGGGGAATAGCCCATCACCACCAGGCACTGGGAGGCGAAGAGCAGCAGGGCGTTTTTGAGCTTTCCGCCCAGGGCAAGGTACATGCACATGGGCACCGCCAGCTGGCTTGCCCGCTGCAGCAGGTTCCAGAGCAGGGCGTGCAGGAGCATCGGCCCCTTGCCCTTCATGACCCGGGCGCAGGTCTCGAATTCGTCCTGGACCTCATCCAGCTTCTGGAGCCGCCGCTCCGGGTGGTGAAGCAGCTTTTTCCTGTTCAGAAAGCGCACAAAGCGCCGCAGCAGGTCGAAGACAGCCTGGCCCTTCCCCAGCAGCAGGAAGAACAGGGCCGTGAGCCCCAGCTGGATCACAAATCCCGCCGCGATCAGCACCCGGGACAGGGTCCGCAGGCCGAAGAAGAGTCCAGGCGCTGCAATCACCGAGCCAAGGCCCAGGATCACCAGAGACAGGGTATAGAGGATCAGGTTCACCAGCAGCGTCACCGTGGCGGCACCGGCGGGGACCCCGTCCTTGATCATGAAGAAGGCACTGGCGGGCTGACCGCCGGTGGCCGAAGGGGTGATGGCGGAAAAGTAGATGTCCGAGGTGCTGTAGAGCAGGCTTCCGCCAAAGCTCTCCCGATAGCCGGTGCCCTTGAGCAGCACGAAGAGGGCCACCGCCTCCAGCAGCACGAAGAGGGCCGTGCAGAGCACCGCCGCCCCCAGCCACAGGGGGTTCGCGCTCCGCAGGCTCTCCAGGATCCCGGTGAGGGACCACTTCTTGCTCTGGGACAGCACCCCCCAGATGGAAAGCGCCGCCAGGGCCAGGGAGAACAGGGTCCAGAACCACTTTTTTCTTGTACTCATAGGAGCAGGCTCTCCTGCGAAAAACAATTCATACACATAGGGTGAGCAGTATACCAGATTCTTCTCAAAAGTGCGAGTCTTTTTTCAGCCTTTCATGCAGAAATCCCGGACCCGATCCAGGAAGTCCTTTGCCTCCTCGTAAAGCGCGTGGCTCAGGCCCTCATAAAGCCAGAGCTCCGCTCCCACGATCCGCTCCGCCAGCTCCCGGGATGCCTCCGCCGTCACGATCTTGTCCTCCGTGCCGCCGATGACCAGGGTAGGACAGAAGATCCGGGGCAGCTCCTCCCAGGCGTCATGGCTCAGGCAGGACTCCGCCTGGGTCAAAAAGCGGGAAAAGTCCTTGGGTTTGGTCAGGGCGCTTACCAGGGTCGCCACAGCCTTCTGCCGCAAGACGGTCTTGGCCGAATAGGAGCGGAGGGCGTTATCCTCCATGATGGTCCGGTAATCTCCCCTGCGGGCCAAGGCCATCCAGTTGCCGAGGGTTTGGCGCATGGTGTCGTTGGGCCGGGCGGCGGTGACGGTGAGCACCAGGCGATCCACCCGCCGGGGCTGGTCGATGGCCGCCCACTGGGCGATCATGCCCCCCTGGGAGACGCCCATCAGGCAGATCCGGCGCAGCCCCAGCTTGTCCAAGGCACGGCCCAGGTCCGCCGCCATCTCCCGGGTGGAGCAGTGCTCCGGCAGGGGCTCCCGCCGGCTGAACATGTAGACGGTGAAATCCTCCGCCAGCTTCCGGTAGCCCAGGGCGAAGGGCAGGGCCGTGCCCTTCACGGTGCGAAAGCCGTCCCCCACGCCGGGCAGGATCACCAGGGTCCTCGCCCCGCTGCCGAAGCGGATATAATCCATGGCGCCGCCCTCCAGCTCCAGGCGGCCGTTTTCAGCGTTCAGAAGCATGATCCCCGCTCCTCTCTCTTTTTTCTACTTTACCACAGCCCCGGGTGTATTTCAATCTTGCGCGGCGGAAAAGAATGGCATATACTGGGCAGGATCACAAACAGAGGAGTTTTTGCCATGTCTTCCATCCGCAGCTTTATCCGGCGGGAGCCGGTGCTGCTCATCGCCGCCTTCGCAGCCCTGGTGAGCTGCTTTTTCGTACCGCCGGACAAGGCCTACTGGGGCTATCTGGATCTTCGCACCCTGGCCCTGCTCTACTGTCTCATGACCGTGGTGGCGGGGCTGAGGCAGGCCGGGCTCTTCTCCCGGCTGGCCCACCGGCTCTGTCTCGGCGTGGGGAATCTCCGGGTGCTGGGCATCCTGCTGGTGCTGCTGAGCTTCTTTTCCTCCATGCTCATCACAAACGACGTGGCGCTGCTGACCTTCGTGCCCTTCGCGGTGGTGGTGCTGGGCATGGCTCACCAGAACCGGGCCCTGATCCGGG
>CAMOXK010000026.1 GCA_946629065.1 uncultured Clostridia bacterium | reverse complement strand
AATCCCCCCATGCGTGTCCAAGCGTTGCCGCATAGGTTTGTCTACAGTCTGACACGCCTGTTTCCCACAGGCGCTTTTCTCTTTTTCGGCTCCTTCCGCTGCGGGCCCTCACATCAGTTTCCGGACAAGAGGGATCTTTTTTGCCAGCATCGCCAGCGGGAAGCTTGTTGCCGTCAGAATCAGGAACAGCAGCAGCAAACGCAGCAGCAGGTCCATGTTCTCCGGGAGCAGTCCTGTCTTTTCCACGATCCCGATGAGCATCGGATGGAGCAGATAGACGCCGAGCGTGGCGTCGGAGAGGGCGGAAAGCAGCCTTCCGGATGGGGGGATCCTGTCCTTCCAGGTAAGGAAGAAGCAGAGCATCGCCGTGGCCTGCAGGAAGGAGGTGACGGAGAAATAGTCAAACATCACCCCGTCCACATAGCCCTTGTACATAGAAGAGTGGATATTCATGGCGGCGGCCAGCACCGACACCAGAAGCCAAACCGGCGGCGCGATCCAGCGCAGCTGCTTTGGCATGGGACGGGAATCCAGCCAGGCTCCCCAGACCGCATAGCCCACATAGAGGAAAAACTCCCTGTAGAACACTCTTGTCAGCTGAAACAGCTTGCTGTCCGGGCTGAAACAGAAACCGACGGTGGTGTAGAGGATCGGATAGAACAACACCAGCATCAGCGGATAGATGGGCTCCATCTTCTTCCCGTGCAGCACGCTGTGGACCAGCGGCAGCGCCAGCGTACACATCACCATAGCCGGCAGGAACCAGAGATGGTAATGGCCACGGATCAAAAGACTCAGCAGATCATCCCCGGTGCCGACCTGCCCCACGGCAAGCCTCCCCAGCAAATAGATGCCCGACCAGATAAAATACAGCGCAGTCAGACGAAGGGCCCTTGGAAAAACCGTCTTTTTCAGGTCCAGCTCTTCCCTTTTCAAAAAGAGGATGCCGCTGAGCATAAAAAACACCGGGACGGCTCCGCGCAGCGCAGAGGCCAGGAACATGACGACGGAGAAATGGTCCGTGAAGGAAAAATAGCCGCTCACGGTATGGATCAGGATCACCGAGATACAGGCGGTGATCCTGCACAGATCCAGCTCCGTTCTTCTCATGCTGCTTGTCCTCCTCTCCCGTTAATTGTCTCCAAAATCAAAGCTGCGGTACTGGATCGCCTCGGCAATGTGCTCCGGCGCAATGTTCTCGCTCCCCGCCAGGTCCGCGATAGTCCGTGCCACCCGCAGGATCCGGTCATAGCTTCTGGCGGAGAGGCCCAGGGCCTCAAAGGCGTCCTTCATGAGCTTGTCGCTCTCCGCATCCAGCACACAGCAGGCACGCATGTCCTTTACATCCATGCGTGCGTTTACCAGGGTGCTGTCCGCCCCGAAGCGGCGGCGCTGGATCTCCCGGGCGGCGTCCACCCGCTTTTTGATCTCGGACGAAGGCTCGGCAGGCGCCCGGTTTTTCAGCTCCTCATACTCCAGCGCCGGCACCTCCACGATCAGGTCGATCCGGTCCAGCAGCGGGCCGGAGATCCGGCTGTGATAGCGGCGCACCTCCTGGGGCGTGCAGCGGCAGCGGCCCGAGGGATGCCCGTACCAGCCGCATTTACAGGGGTTCATGGCACAGACCAGCATGAAGCGGCTGGGAAAGGTCACCGTGGCAGCGGCCCGGGAGACGGTAACTTCCCCGTCCTCCAGGGGCTGGCGCATGACCTCCAGCACGTCGGAGCGAAACTCCGGCAGCTCGTCCAGAAACAGGACCCCCAGGTGGGCGATACTGAGCTGGCCGGGCCGGGGAATGGTGCCGCCGCCGGCAAGTCCCGCCATGGAAACGGTGTGATGGGGTGAGCAGAAGGGCCGGGAGGCCACGATGGGCCGCTTGCGGCTGGTGAGGCCCGCCACCGAATGGATCTCCGTGGCTTCGATCATCTCCCGCCGGCTCATATCCGGCAGGATCCCTGGCAGGCGCTTTGCCATCATGCTCTTGCCCGCTCCCGGAGGCCCAACCAGCAGGATGTTATGCCCTCCCGCCGCGGCGATCTCCATGGCCCGCTTCACGCTCTCCTGGCCCTTCACATCGGCAAAATCCGGAAGGCCCAGGCGGGAGTCCTCCGGTCTGGGCGGCTGGGCGGGCTCCAGGCTCTCCTCTCCCTTCAGGTGCCGCAGAAGCTGGGCCACGTTCTCCACCGGGTATACGGTGATCTCATCGGCAAAGGCGGCCTCAGAGGCGTTCTCCGCCGGCACATACAAGGTCCGGATCCCCTCCCGCTGGGCAGCAATGGCCATGGGCAGGGCGCCCATAATGGGCCGCAGCTCGCCCGTAAGGGAGAGCTCGCCCAAAAAAGCGCAGTCCTCGCCGGGCCTTTTGATCTCCCCCGTGGCTGCCAGGATCCCCACCAGCATGGGCAGGTCGTAAAGGGTCCCCGCTTTTTTCTTGTCCGCGGGCGCCAGGTTCACGGTCATGCGGCTCACAGGAAAGCGAAATCCGTTGTTCTTCACAGCGGAGCGCACCCGCTCCCGGCTCTCCTTCACCGCCGCATCCGGCAGGCCAACGATGTCGAAGGCGGGCAGGCCGTTGGAGATATCCACCTCCACCGTCACGCCGTAGCCGCCGATGCCGCTGATGCCAAGGCTCTTTACACGCGCAAACATTCGATCACCACACTTGAAAACGGGCGGCCGCAAGGGCCGCCCCTACTTTTTGGATTATTCCTCCGCGGTTACACGGATGTGCAGCTCGTCCAGCTGTTTCTGGGTGACCTCGGAGGGCGCGCCCATCATGATGTCCTGGGCGTTCTTGTTCATGGGGAAAGGAATCACCTCGCGGATAGAGTCCTCCCCGGCCAGGAGCATGACCATGCGGTCCACGCCCGGGGCAATGCCCGCGTGAGGGGGAGCGCCATAGCAGAAGGCGTTGTACATGGCGGGGAATTTGGCCTTCACGTCCTCCTCGCCAAGGCGTACCATTTCAAAGGCCTTCACCATGATCTCAGGATCATGGTTCCGGACGGCGCCGGAGGAAAGCTCCACGCCGTTGCAGACCAGGTCATACTGGTCGGCGGTGATGGTGAGCGGATCGATCTCGCCCCGCTCGGCCTTCAGCAGGATCTCCAGCCCGCCGGAGGGCATGGAGAAGGGGTTGTGGCAAAATTCCAGCTCGCCGCTCTCTTCCCCGATCTCATACATGGGGAAGTCCACGATCCAGCAGAACTCATAGCGTTCCTTGTCCATATGGCCGGGCACCGCGGCGCCAAGCATCTTGCGCAGCACGCCCGCGGTCTTCACAGCCTGGTCGTGCTTGCCGGCGGCAAAGCCCACCAGGTAGCCATCCGCGAGGCCCAGCTTCTCGATGAGAGCGGCTGCCCGGTCGTTCAGGAACTTGGCAACACCGCCCACGAATGCGCCGTTTTCCACCTTGGTCCAGTAGGGCTTGGCGCCGGACTGCACCTCCACATCGGCGCAGAGCTTGTCGATCTGCTTTCTCGTGAGCTCGCAGCCGGACACCGCAATGGCTTTCACGGTATTGCCATCGGCAAAGGGCGGGAATTCGGTTCCACGGGTCAGCTCGGTCACGTCCTGCACAGTCAGGTCGATGCGCAGGTCCGGCTTGTCGGAGCCGTAGGTCTCCATGGCTTCTTTATAAGGAATGCGCTTGAAGGGCGCGGAAGAGGCAATGTCGTAGGTGCCGTACTTGGCAAAGATGGGCGGCAGCACATCCTCCAGGACGGCAAACACGTCCTCCTGGCTGGCAAAGGCCATCTCCATATCCAGCTGGTAGAACTCGCCGGGGCTGCGGTCGCCGCGGGCGTCTTCGTCCCGGAAGCAGGGAGCGATCTGGAAATAGCGGTCAAAGCCGGAGGTCATCAGCAGCTGCTTGAACTGCTGGGGCGCCTGGGGCAGGGCGTAGAACTTGCCGGGGTGCTTCCGGGCGGGCACCAGATAGTCCCGCGCGCCCTCGGGAGAGGAGGCGGTCAGGATGGGGGTGGTGATCTCCAGAAAGCCGTGCTCGGTCATGGCCTGGCGCAGGGCGGAGACCACGTTGCAGCGCAGGATGATGTTCTTCTTCACGGCAGGGTTGCGCAGATCCAGATAGCGGTATTTCAGGCGCTGGGTCTCGTCGGCGTCCCGGCTGCGGTTGATTTCGAAGGGCAGCTCGTTGTAGCGGCAGCGGCCAAGGACCTCCACCTTCTCGGGGACGATCTCGATATCGCCGGTGGGCTGCTTGGGGTTCTTGCTGGCCCGCTCCCGGACCACGCCTTCCACGGACACGGTGGATTCCTTGTTGATGGCCTTGAAGGCGGCCACCATCTCCTCGGTCTCCGCCACCACCTGGGTGGTGCCATAGAAGTCCCGGACCACCACAAAGCCCAGGTTGCTGCCGACCACGCGGAGATTCTCCATCCAGCCGACGATCTTCACCTGCTGACCGACATGCTCCAGCCGGAGTTCCCCGCAGGTATGGGTACGATTTTGTGTCATATACAATCTCCTTCCTTATAGCCTTCCCCTTGAGTAAACGATGATTAAATCGGCAAGAGCGAATCCCGAGAAAATATGCGTTCTGATGATGGCACTTTTTCGCAGGAATACTTAAGTGAGCGTCCAAATCTTTGATTTGGCTAACGCGAACTTATGCATGCGAGCAAAGCGAGTCGTATTGTGTATTGCAAGAAAAAGTGACGAAATCAGAGCACATATTTTCCGGGAGGCGCCGCAGACGATTTGATCAGCGTTTACCTGAGGGGAAGGTGTCCTCCGCCGTCTCACGCCCTAAAGGACTAGCTTCGCGTCGCAAGGCGGAGGACGGATGAGGTGTTGTCTTCCTCTGCAATTTTGAGGAAGGCGGGCGGCTGATAGCCGCCCCTACACTTATTCCTTTATGATCGCTCCGCTGTTGCGCTCTTCGACGCATTTGCGGATATAGGCCGCAGCCTCCTCGCTCTTCATGCGCTTCTGTTCGCCGGTGCGCATGTCCTTGACGGACATCTCCCCGGCCGCGATCTCGTCCTCGCCCAGGAGCACCGCGAAGGGCACACCGATCTTGTCGGCATAGCCGATCTTGGCCTTGAACTTGCGCTTTTCGCCATAGAGCTGGGTGCGGACGCCGCCCTGGCGCAGGGCGGTTGCGGCAGCCACAGCGGGCCCCACTTCCTCGGTCATGGGGATCACCAGCGCGTCACAGGGGGAAGTCACCAGTTCCTCGGACAAAAGCCCCTGCTCGTTCAGCACATAAAACAGCCTCGTAAGACCGATGGAGATGCCCACGCCGGGGAGCTGCTTGTCGGTATAATACTCCGCCAGGTTGTCATAGCGGCCGCCGGAGCAGACAGAGCCGATCTCCGGGTGCTCGGTCATCTCCGTCTCATAGACGGTGCCGGTGTAGTAATCCAGGCCCCGGGCAATGGTCAGGTCGATGGCGAAGTTCTCCTCCGGCACGCCGAAGTCCTTCAGATACTTCGTCACCGTGACGAGCTCCTCCAGGCCCTGGTCAAAGGTTTCGTCCATGCCCCGGTAGTCCTCCAGCCGGGAGAGCACATAGGCGTTGTCCCCTTGGATGGCCATGAAGTCCAGCACGTTCTCGGACTTGTCCGGCAGCATTTTCACCTCGTCGATGAGAAGCTGCTTGACCTTGTGGGGGCCGATCTTGTCCAGCTTATCCACGGTGCGCATGATCTCCCCGGCCTTCTCGCTCATGCCGTTCATGGCGTAGAAGCCGTTGAGGATCTTGCGGTTGTTGACCTTGATCTTGAATTTGCGGATGCCCAGCTTTGTAAAGGTGCTGTAGATCACCGCGGGGATCTCCGCCTCGTTCAAAATGTCCAGCTTTCCGTCGCCGATCACATCGATATCCGCCTGGTAAAACTCCCGGAAGCGGCCGCGCTGGGCCCGCTCACCCCGGTAGACCTTGCCGATCTGGTAGCGCCGGAAAGGGAAGGAAAGCTCGCTGTAGTGGGCGGCCACGTATTTGGCCAGGGGCACCGTCAGATCGAAGCGCAGGGCCAGATCGCTGTCCCCCTTCTGGAAGCGGTAGATCTGTTTTTCCGTCTCGCCGCCGCCCTTGGCCAGCAGCACCTCCGCCGATTCGATCACCGGCGTATCCAGCGGCGTGAAACCGAAGAGAGAATAGCTCTCCCGCAGGGCCTGCATCATCCGCTCCATTTTCATCTGATCCCGGGGTGCCAGCTCCATAAAGCCGGAGAGGGTCCGGGGTGCGACTTTCGCCATATGCTTCTCCTATCCTAAAAATGTGTAGGGGCGGCTATCAGCCGCCCGCTCACTGTTTGCTGTTTGGCCCTGGGGGAGCAGCTTGTCCCCACGGGTGCGATCAGCGCTTCTGGGGGTTGACGATGTTGCGCCAATCCAGATCGCCCCGGCGCAGACCCTGCACCAGAACCTCCGCCGTGGCGACGTTGGTGGCAAAGGGGATCTGATACTGGTCGCAGAGGCGCTCCACCTTGTTGATATCATCAAAGCCCTTGGGGTTGGCCGGGTCGCAGAAGAAGAGCACCAGGTCGATCTCGTTGAAGGAGATCCTGGCCCCGATCTGCTGGGAGCCGCCCTGGTCTGCATGGAGATACAGGGTGATGGGCAGGCCGGTGGCCTCGGAAACCAGTTTGCCTGTCACATGGGTAGCGCAGAGGTTATGCTCTGCCAAAATTCCGCAGTAGGCAATGCAGAACTGGACCATCAATTCTTTCTTCCGATCATGCGCCATTAAGGCAATGTTCATGCGATTCTCAACTCCTCGTTGAAATTTTTATCGTGTCATTATATCCTGTTTTTTCCTGATACGCAATCTTTTTTTGTGCATCCGCAGCAGGTTTCTTTCAAATCAGCGCAGCAGGCTCATCTCCGACTCGGAGGTGTCCTTGTAGCTCTTGATGTTGATATACGCGTCCATGATCTGGCGGGCCATAAACTGGACGCTGGCGCCGCTGCCGCCGCGCTCCACCACGATAGCGATGGCAACCTCAGGATTGTCATAAGGAGCGTAGCACATAAAAATACCGTCATTGGTGATCTTCTCGCCCTTCTGAGCCGTTCCGGTCTTACCGGCCACCTCCCAGGCGCAGTCCACCCAGTTTTCGCAGTTGGGGGCGTTGGCGGCCCAGTCATGAAGCACCAGGTACATGCCCTCGTGGACGGCGGCCCAGTTATACTCGGCGGATTCCACAGTGCTCATCACTTCCGGCTCCCTCTCGTAGAGCTTTTCGCTGTAGTCAAAGCTGCGGATGGCCTTCAGCACGGAGGCGGAGTAGCGGGTGCCGGAGTTTGCCACGGTGGCGCAGTACTCGGCGATCTGCAGAGGGGAGAAAATGCTGTCGGACTGGCCGATGGCGGCCTGCATCGTATCACCGATGTGCCACTCATCGTCCACGTAATAGTGGTGGGTCTCTTCACTGGACATGTTGCCCACCGTTTCCACCAGTTCGATGCCGGTGGGAACGCCCAGGCCGAAGAGGTGGGCGTATTTGCCCATAACGGTAACGCCCAGGTCATGGCCCACGGAGTAGAAGAAGTAGTTGCAGGAGTCCCGGATGGCCTCGGTGACGTTGTCATTGCCGTGGGTGTAGTGCTCCGGCGCCATGGCGTTCCAGATCCAGCATTCAGGGGCGTAGCCCTCGGCCGCGTACTTGGTGAACACGCCCTCGCACTTGGTCCTGGTCTCGGTGTTGAACTCGATACTTGTGTCGGTGAGGGCTGCCATGGCCACGCAGGGCTTGAAGGTGGAGCCCGGGGCGTAGGCGCCCATCAGCGCCCGGTTAAAGAGGGGCGCGTTGGGGGTCTCCATCAGTTCGGAGTACTTCTCTATGATGGTGGAGACGTCGTAGGTGGGCCAGCTGGCAATGGCCAGGGGCTCTCCGGTGCGCACATCCACCACCACGGCGGCGGCGCCGGTGATCTCGTCCTTCATCTCCGGGTCATAGTCGCCGCGGGCAATGCCCTCAGCGCGGGTCTGGCGCCGGTCCTTGATGAGCACGTTTTCCACGCCGTTTGCCAGGATGCGCTCCACCTGCTCCTGCAGGGCGATATCAATGGTGAGGTAGATGTGGTTGCCGGGCACCGGTTCCTTGAGGTACACCGTGCTCAGCACCGTGCCGGAGGGGTTGCGGGTTTCCACCACCTCGCCGTCCTGGCCGTGCAGATATTCCTCAAAGGCGTACTCGATGCCGTCCTTGCCCACATAGGCGTTGGTGGCATAGTTCAGCAGCGAGTAGCGCTCGTACTCCTCCTGGGTCATGAGTCCGGTGTAGCCCAGCAGATGGGCGGCGTATTCCGTGCCGTATTCCCGCATGTAGGCCCGCTCGATCTCGATGCCGGGGAGCTTATTCTCCATGATGGAGGCGATCAGCTGCATGCTGGCATCCTCGACGAACATGTAGTCGGCGGTGTTGATGGCGTAGCGCACGTTGATGGAATAGCGCACGCCCGCGATCACGCGCATCTCCTCGGCGGAATAGCTGTTGTCGATGTCATAGCGGGTGCGCATGTAGCTCAGCAGTTCCACGGCGTTGGGGTTGTCCGGCAGGATCTTCTCCCTGGCCTTGTCCTTGAAATAGGCCTGCAGCATGGTCCGCTCGATATCGGTCATGTCCTCCTTGTACTCGAAGGGAGGCGTCATGGAGATGGGCAGATCGTCGGTATAGCTGTCGCCGTAGCCCTGCACCATGTTCACAAGCTCCAGGATGACGGCGTTGGGGTCGTCATTGGCAAAGAGCTTGGTGGTGTCGATCTTTAGGTTGTAGCACTCCTTGTTGCTCACCAGTACCCGCCCATAGCGGTCCAGAATATTGCCTCTCGCGGCGGTGACCGTGCGCTTTTCGGTGCTGGTCTCCTTGCTGCGGTTATAGTACTCCTCGCCTTGAACGATCTGCAGGTTGTAGAGGAAGGCCAGATAGATCACCATGACCAGTGCAAACAGCACGCCCATGGCCACCACCCGGCTGGGTTTGATGGATTTGTTCATTGCAAATTAATCTCCTTGTAGGCTCCCCTGCAAAGGGGAATTGCGGGTTCCCGCCGCCGGTGGCGGAAGAAGGGAACCCGGAATTTCCGCAGCGGTCGAAAAACGCAAGGGCAAGCGTAAGCCCGCAGCGTTTTTCGGGCACCGCAAGGCGGAAGCTGTCTGACGCCGTCTCACGCAAGGCGGCAGACTGAGGGGTCTCTTGAGGGAATAGGGAATAGCGAATAGGGAACAAGAATGGTATCGCCTTCGGCGATGATCCGAATTCTTCTGTATTCCGAACTCCTAAACTCCGAATTGCGAATTACCTTCAGTTCTCCCCTTTGCTGGCCGGGGCAAAACGGCTCCAGCGGGCCGGGAAGATATAGGCCAGCGCAGCCAGCGGCAGGGACCACAGGGTCTGCAGCAGCACCGTGGAGAGCATCACACCGGAAAAGCCGTCCATGGTGGAGGTGTGCAGCATCTGTCCCAGCGCGGTAATGGCAAGGCCCAGCAGCGCCGCGCCCATATAGGCAAAGAAGCGGCGGTTGATGAAGAACTGGGCGATGAAGCCGGCGGCAAAGGCCAGCGCCGGGAACAGCACCGTGAAAAGCACGGTATTCTCCACAAAGGCCATGTCCGCAAAATAGCCCAGGACCAGGCTATACAGCACCCCGCCGATGGGCCCTTCAAACATGCCCAGCGCCACCGCCGCCGCGGGCAGGGCATAGGGGCAGGTCCCCGCGATCCGGAACCGCGAGAGCAGCATGGTCTGCACCAGGAGGCAGAGGAAGATGTACAGCACGTTTCGCAGCACCTGCTTCCACTCCACCTTGGGCATCATGTATCGAAGCAAAAATTCTCGTAAGCTCATTCTACCACAGTAAAGTCCTTGATGATGAAAACCTGCACCAGGGTGTCCAGCTCGCACTGGGGCACCACGATGCCATACTCGATCTGGCCGCCGGCCTCGGTCTGCACATTGGAGATGGTCCCGATGACAAGACCCGCCGGAAATGCGCCGCCGGAGCCGGAGGTCAGCACCTCGTCGCCCTCAAAGATCTGAGCGCCGTCTGCCAGGAAGGTGAGCTTGGCGGTCTTGTTCTTCATCATGGCGTATTCACCCACCACCATGCCGGAGGAGCCGGAGGAACCCACATAGCCGCCCACGCTCATATCCACGTCGATCAGGGTGCTGACGGTGGCCCAGGTCTCGCCCAGTTCCGTCACCTGTCCCACCAGGGCGCCGTACTCGGTGATCACCGGGTCACCCAGCTCGATGCCGCTGGTACGGCCCTTGCTGATGGTGAAGGACGAGGACCAGTTGGAGGCGGACCAAAGCACCACCTTGGCAGATTCCAGCACATAGTCGGTGTGCTTCTGCCGCAGCAGCAGGGCTTCCCGCAGGCGCACGTTCTCCTCGGAGGCCTCGATGCCGTCACGGGCACTCTGCTGGGCTTCTGCCAGCTGGGTCCGCAGAGACTCGTTCTCCGCCATCAGAGAGTCATATTGGTACAGATAGCCGTAAATGGTGTTGAACCAGTTGACCGTGGAGCTCAACACCTTCTGCATGGGGGCGGCCACGATGCCCGTCACGTTCTGCACAAGGCCGATCCCGCTTCTCGTAGCGGCTCCAAGCAGGATCAGAAACGCGGAGGCCGCCACGATGATGCCCATGCGCACCCCGTATTTTTTCAGATATTCTTTCAAAGGATGTTCACTCCCTGCTCTTTCAGCATCTTCCCCAGTCTGCACAGGGGAAGGCCCATCACGTTAAAGAAGTCGCCCTCGATATGCTCCACAAAGAGCGCTCCCCTGCCCTGGGCCCCATAGGCGCCGGCCTTGTCCATCGGTTCGCCGGTGGCGATGTAGTGTTGGATCTCGTCCTCTTCCAGTTTGCGAAAGCGCACCAGGCTCCGCTCAAACTGGCTGATGCAGCTTTCGCCCCGGATCACCGTCACCCCGGTGTAAACCTCGTGACAGTCACCGGAGAGGCGGCGCAGCATCCGGGCCGCGTGCTCCTCGTCGCGTGGTTTTCCGTAAGCTTGCCCGTCCACCCATACGATGGTGTCCGCGCCGATGATCACGTCATCGGGCTCACAGAGCGCCGCCACTTCCCCGGCCTTGGCCCGGGAAAGGGCCTTCACCAGTTCCCCGGGGGAGACGTGCTCCGGCGGGATCTCCTCTCCCTTTGCGGGCAGGATCTTCAAATTCGGCACCTCCAGCATCTCCATCAGCTCTTTCCGCCGCGGAGAAGAGGAGGCAAGTACGATATTCACAGCAATTATTCTCCTTATTGCGAAGGCAAGTCAAATGAGTGAATAGTGAATAGAGGATAGTTAAGGTATCGCCTGCGGCGATGATTCCAATTTGTCCGCGAAGCGGACACTGTGGCTTTTCTCTTACCCTTTTTCGATCCGTCCGCGTCAGCGGACACCACAACTCTTCACTTTTCACTCTTCACTTTTTCACTCTATTCGACTCCTCTATAGTACAGTCCCCTTGTCAGCACGTTGGGGCGGTAGTCGCTGAGTCCCAGATGGCCCTTGGCCACCTCCACGCACTCCCGTCCGCTCTCATTGGTAAAGAGCAGGCGCAGGCCCCAGGCGCCGGTGGCAAAAAGGTCTTCCTTCTTGTCCGCGAGATACAGCTTGTGGGCGTTATAGATCACCGTTCTGTCCCCATAGTCCCGCGCCACCGGGAACACCGAGCCCATTCTGTCGGCCAGCTGGGCGGTGTCCTGCACGGTGGTCTTCACCAGGCTCTGCTCCGAGATCATCAGCGGCAGCCGCCCGTAGATGATGATCTCCGTGTCCAGGGGCTTGGGCATATCCCGAATCTGGCTCAGCCGCAGCTCAAAGGACGCGGTGGCGGAGAGGAAACCCGCCTCCCGCAGCATCTCCAGGCTCATGGCGTTGAAGGCGTTCAGGCCGAAGTCCGCCCGGACCTTCAATCCGGCCTTTTTGGCAAGAAACACATGGCCAAGATTTCCCACCAGCGCCTCCCGCACGCCCTCGTCAAAGAGCTGCTCCAGCGCCGCGTAGACCTCCGGGCTCTGCTGATCGGTGATGACCCTGGGCAGTACCGCCACAGGCGTGGCGCCCTTTTCCACAAAGGGGACCACCAGCTCCGGCCGCTTTGCCATGAGCAGGGCGGGCACATAGAGATAATCCGGCTTCAGCTCGGCAAGCTCGGGAAGCAGCTGATCCTCGCTGCGCACCTGGAAGATGATCTTGGGGTCGGCCACACTTCCCAGGTTCTTCGGCATGGCGGGCATCCGCCCCACCCGTCTGGTAGGGGGCGCTGCACGCCGCTCGGAGAGCTCGGAGATGAGCTTTCTGCGCAGCTCGTTGACCTCGGATGCAGGCAGGAACAGGCCAGGCTCCGCCTTGGCTCGGTTTTCCACGCAGGTATAGGGGGTGCCGCCGGTTTTGAACATCTGCTCGGTGAGATAGCCCTCGGTCAGTCCCTGGCGCTTTGCCCGCTCGGGCACCGGCCCGAAGGCCACAGCCCGGTTGCCCTCATCGTCAAAGGCGATGGCCTTGGCAGGCTCGCCCTTTTCCACCACGGTGTAAAAGTGCACCGGCACACGCCGCAGCTCGCCGTCGGCATAAGCCTTGCGGGCGGTGGTGAACACGGCCTCGTCTGCCTTGTCCGTGTCGCTGCGGACGCCGAACATGTCCTTCTTGTCACCGTTGAAGTAGCCCTGGGTAAAGCCCTGGCGGGAAAAGGCCTTTTCCAAAAGCTCCATCTCCTCGGCGGTGGGCTTGCGGTGCTCCCGCAGAGCCTTGCTGTAGATCCCGGTGACGATGGCGGTGTATTCCGGCCGCTTCATCCGCCCTTCGATCTTCAGGCAGGCCACCCCCGCCTCCTCCAGCTCCTGCAGCCGGTCGACCAGGCAGTTGTCCTTCAGGCTCAGAGGATGCTCGTCCATACTTCCGGTGAGGGAGTATGCCATCCGGCAGGGCTGGGCGCACATGCCCCGGTTGCCGCTGCGCCGCCCGATAAGCGCGGACATGTAGCACTGGCCGGAGTGGCAAAAGCACAGCGCGCCGTGGCAGAACACCTCCGTCTCGATGCTGGCGTGCTTTGTGATAAAGCGGATCTGTTCCAGGCTCAGCTCCCGGGCCAGCACGGCTCGCGTCAGGCCCAGCTCCGCCGCCGCTTCCACGCCGGCAAGATTATGTAAACTCATTTGCGTGCTGGCGTGGAGGGGAATGTCCGGCAGCACAGACCGGATGGCCCGGATCAGGCCCAGATCCTGGATGATGATGCCGTCCGCCCCCAGATCGGAGGCAAGCTTTGCCGCCTGCACCGCGGGCTCGATCTCCCGGTCATTCACCAGGGTGTTCAGCGTCACATAGACCTTACAGCCCCGGATGCGGCAATAGCGCACGGCCTTTTCAAATTCCTCGTCGGTAAAATTGCGGGCACCGCGGCGGGCATTGAAATTTCCCATCCCCAGATATACGGCGTCCGCTCCGTTCTGCACGGCGGCGATCACCGCCTCCGGCGATCCCGCCGGCGCAAGAAGCTCGATCATATTTCTGTCTCCTTCAGGCGGGGGCTCTTCCGCCGCCTGTATAAAACCCCGTGGGCATAATTTCGCTATAATACAGTTTATTATATCACATGTCTCCCCCTTGCGACAAGATGATTTTGATGGTATAATGTTTCCCCACCGGAAATATTCTGTTAATTTTTCTTAAGTTAGCAAGAGGGAGCTGTCCATGACGGAGAAGCAAACGGAAAACTGCATATCGAATTCCGTGCTGGACAGGCTCATCGCCGCCCATGACGGGGACGTGGCCCTGCTCTGGCTCTTCCGGCAGCGTTACGGCGCAATGGATGAGGAGCAGGCGGCCCAGGCACTCTGCCGCACCCTGCAGGAGATCCGCTCCGCGGAGGAAAAGCTCCGGCGGATGGAACTTCTCCCGGCCAATGCGGCCCCCGCCCTTCGGGAGCCCCCGGAGCCGGACGCGCCGGAGGAACTGCCCCAGTACACCGCCGGGGAGATCTCCCGCCGCTCTGCCGGCAACAGTGCTCTCTCTGCTGTCTATGCCGAGGCCGCCCAGGTCATGGGCCGCGCCCTCAGCAGCAACGATCTGCGGGTGCTCTTTGGGATCTACGATCATCTCGCGCTGCCGCCGGAGGTGATTTTGGAGCTGCTGCACTTCTGTGGAGAACTCTGCCTCTGGAAATACGGAGATAGCCGCCGGCCCAGCGCCCGTTTTCTGGAGCGGGAGGCCTATGCCTGGGCCAACCGGGAAATTCTTACGCTGGATCAGGCGGAGGAGTATATCCGCGCCAGACGCGAGCGGCACAGCGATCTGGGCCGCATCCGGGAGGCGCTGCACCTTGCCGAGCTCTCCCCCACCCAGGAGAAGGAAGTGAACGACTGGCTGGAGCAGGGCTTCGGAGAAGAGGCCATCGCCATCGCCGCCGACAGGACCGTTACCAACACCGGCTCCCTCAAATGGAGCTATCTGCGCAAGATCCTGCAGAGCTGGCACCAGAAGGGTCTGCACAGCCCCGCCGAGATTGCGGAAAAGGATCCCGCCCGGCACAGCGCCGCCCCCTCCCCGCAGGAATCCAGGGTCCAGAAGCCCCTGACCGCGGAGCAGTGGGACCAAATACTGAATAAAATTTGAGGTTTTTTACCATGCCCTATGACGGAAAGATCCTGGCTCGGGCCAGGGAACAGCTGGAGCGGCGCCGCGCCGCCAATCAGGCCGAGCAGCAGCGCCGTCTCAGCGCCGCCTATGCCCGGGTCCCCGAGATCCAGCAGATCGATCTGCGCATGCGCGCCCAAATGGCGGAGCTTGTCCGCCTGACCCTGACCCACCGGCAGGATCTGGCAGAGCGCATCGAAGAACTGAAAAAAGAGAATCTGGACCTGCAGGTCCGCCGGGCGGAGCTGCTGGTGGAGCAGGGCTGGCCCGTGGATTTCCTGGACGAGATCTGCACCTGTTCCAAGTGCCGGGACACCGGCATCAATAACGGCGCCCCCTGTGAGTGTCTGCACAAGCTCTACAACCAGGAACTGACCAAAGAGCTGGGCGTTCTGCTGCGCAATGGTGACGAGAGCTTTGAGCGCTTTGACCTGAATCTCTACAGCAGCGAGCCCGACGCAAGCGGCCTCTCTCCCCGCCAGAACATGACCCGGGTCCTGGGTGCCTGCAAAAAGTTTGCCGAAAACTTCCCTCAGGTCTCCGCCAATCTGCTTCTGCAGGGAGACACGGGCCTGGGCAAGACCTATCTTTCCGCCTGCATCGCCCGGGTGGTGGCCGACAAGGGCTATTCCGTCTGCTATGACAGTGCCTCCGCCGCCCTGGACGCCTTTGAGCGGCAGAAATTCTCCCGGGACGCGGAGGAAGCGGAAGCCGCCGCCCGCCGGGTCCGCCAGATGCTCAGCTGCGATCTCATGATCCTGGACGATCTGGGCACCGAGATGCTGACGCCCTATTCCATCAGCGCCCTCTACACCCTGCTGAACACCCGCCTGGTGAACGGCCGCCGCATGATCATCTCCACAAACTGCCCCTCCGGCGAGCTGCTGCGCCGCTATTCCGCGCAGATCTGCTCCCGCCTGGACGGGGAGTTTCTCCCGCTGCCCTTCACCGGCACGGACATCCGCCGGATGCGCCGCTGATTTGTTCTGGAAAAATCTGTTTTTCCGCTTGTATTCTGTCGGAATCGGCGCTATACTTTAGTTGAATTTTTTTAAATATTTTGGGAGGTTCTCCATGGCCAGCACATACAGACGCCGCTTCGGCGACCGGAAGGAAGGTCGGCTGCTTCGCTCTCTGCCTGCCTTCAACAAGTTCATCCCCTTTATTATGCCCCAGCGCAACGACCGCTATGTCCATTATGAGGAAGCCATGGAGATCAGCGCTGTGGACCGCCGCCTCCGTGCCCTTCGGGTGGAGGGCTACAAGGGCATCGGCCTGCTGCACTTCTTCATCGCCTGCCACATCCGGGCCATCTCCATGCTGCCCGGCATCAACCGCTTCGTGGTTGGCCGCCGGATCTACGCCCGGGACAACATTGAGATCATCATGACCGTGAAGCGGGAGCTCTCCATCGACGCCACTGAGACCACCATCAAGGTCGTCTTCGAGCCCACCGACACCATCTTTGACGTGTACCGCAAGCTCAACGAGAAGATCGAGGAGATCAAGACCAGCGACGACAACAACGGCACCGAGGATTTTGCCGAAACCGTCTCCCACTTCCCCCGCTTCCTGCTGCGCGCCGCCATCGGTCTGCTGCGGGTGATGGACTACTTTGGCTGGATCCCCCAGTCTCTTCTGGATGTAAGTCCCTTCCACGGCTCCATGATCATCACGGACCTGGGTTCCCTCCGTCTCGGCCCGGTGTACCATCACATCTACAACTTCGGCACCCTGCCGGTGTTCATCGCCTTCGGCCCCAAGCGCCACGCCTATGAGCTGGACCGCAACGGCAACATGCTGGACCGTAAGTATGTGGACGCCAAGGCCGTGGTGGACGAGGGCATTGTGGACGGACACTACTACGCCCAGTATTTCCAGGCCTTCCAGTACATGTTCCAGCACCCTGAGATTCTGGAAGCTCCCCCCTCCAAGGTGGTGGAGGATATCTTTTGATTGCAAACGACAATATAAACATACGGAAGCCGGGGAGCGATCCCCGGCTTCCGTATGTTTATTCCCTATTATTTCGTTTTACTCTTCGATGAACAGCACACCCAGGGTCTTGGGTCCGCAGTGGGTGGATACGGTGCAGCCCGCCATGGTGTGGTGTACTTCCCAGCAGCCGGAAAGCTCCTTGGCAAGCTGGCACATCCGCTCCACCACCTCCGGCTCGATTTCGCCGGACTCCGTGATGAAAATATGCCCCGGACGGACCTTTTTGTCCTCCAGCCGCTCCCGGATATACTGCTCGTAGACCTTTTCGATGTTGCCGCGATATTTCTTGTAGACGCCGAGCTTGCCGTCCTTCATCTCCAGGCCCGGCTTCAGCTTCAGCAGGTTTGCGCCCAGGGCCGTCACGCCGGAGCAGCGTCCGCCCTTCCACATGAACTCCAGGGTATCCAGCACAAAGCTGGTGGACACCTTCTGCCGCAGGCTTTCCAGATGCTCGGCGATCTCCTTTGCCCCCATGCCCTTGTCCCGGCACTCGGCTCCCTCGATGACAAGCAGGCCCACGCCGGTGGAGAGCATGCGGCTGTCCACCACATAGACGCCCTCCAGCTCCGCCGCGGCCAGGCGGGCGGCGTTGAAGGTGTTGGAGAGCTCCGCGCTGATGTCCAGATGTACGATCTCATAGCCCTGCTCTACCAGGGGAGTGAAAAAGTCCAGAAACTCCTGCACACCGGGGGCTGAGGTCTTGGGCAGCAAGCCGTCCTTATGATAGCGCTCGTACATGTCCAGCGGGGTAAAGCTGCTGCCGTCGTCCATAAAATGATCCTCCCCCAGGGTGATCATCAGGGGGATGATGCGAATATCGTAACGCTCCTTCAGCTCCTGGGAAAGGTCCACGGTGCTGTCGGCGGTGATGAGGACAGGTTTTTTCATGAAGTCCACTCCTTATTCCAAGGGCACAGCCCCACATGATACACCTGAATTATAACAAAGCCCCTGTTCCTTGTCCATCATACACATTCTGAAAACTGTCAAAAAATTGTGCATTTGCACTTGCAATTTTACATTTCTTGCCTCATAATAAAAACAGACTTTTTTGGGAAGGAGATCCCTGTTATGAAAAGAATGACACGCGTCGGTCTGATCACCAGCGGCGGGGATTGCCAGGGTCTCAACGCAGCCATCCGCGGCGTTGGCAAGGCTCTCTTTGAACGCGTCCCCAATGTGGAGATCTACGGCATGTACGATGGTTATCGCGGTCTCATTGAGTGCGATTACAAGTACATGCAGCCCAAGGACTTCTCCGGCATCCTCACCCAGGGTGGTACCATCCTCGGCACCTCCCGCCAGCGCTACATTCCCGGCAAGGACATCGTGGACGAAGACGGCAACAGCCTGCTTCCGGACATGATGAGCACCTACAACCGCCTGAACCTGGACTGCCTCGTCATCATGGGCGGCAACGGCACCCAGAAGAGCGCCAAGCTCATAGCCGATTACGGCATGAACGTGGTCACCCTTCCCAAGACCATCGATAACGACATTTTCGGCACGGACACCACCTTCGGCTTCCAGAGCGCGGTGAACATCGCCACCAACGTCATCGACTATCTGCACACCACCGCCAGCTCCCACGGCCGCGTCTTCGTAGTGGAACTCATGGGGCGGGACGCCGGTTGGCTCACGCTGGCGGCTGGCATCTCCTCCGGTGCCGACGTGATCCTGATCCCCGAGATCCCCTATGATATCGAAAAGGTGGCCGAGCTCATCCGCAAGCGCAAAAAGAGCGGCCACGGCTTCTCCATCATCGCCTGCGCCGAGGGCGCCGTATCCAAGTACGACAAGGTGCTCAGCGAGGAAGAGGCCCGCAAGAAGAAGGAGAACAGCCCCTACCCCACCGTGTCCTACGCCATCGCCTCCGAGATCGAACGCATCACCGGTCAGGACACCCGCGTCACCGTGCCCGGTCACTATCAGCGCGGCGGTCCTCCCTGCCCCTACGATCGGCTGCTGGCCACCCAGTTCGGCACCGCTGCGGCGGATCTGATCGTGAATAAGCAGTATGGCCGCATGGTCGCCATCCAGGACGGCAAAATCACCTCCATCCCCCTTGACGAAGCCGCCAGCAAGACCAAGTTCCTGCCGGTGGACCACCCCATCATCCAGGTGGCCCGGGATATCGGCATCTGCATGGGCGACTAAATAGAATAGCACCATCCAGTCCGCAGAAACGCAGCCAATGCGTTTCTGCGGTTTTTTTGCAGGCAGAATGAAGCCGCTTTCTTGACTCTCCCTGCGGCGGGGAGAGGTGTCGCGAAGCGACGGAGAGGGGCCGATGCACCTGTTTGTTCCCCTCTCTGGCGCTGTCGCGCCAGCTCACCCCTGCCTCACGGCGCGAGCCAGGAAACGCGCTTTCATGTGCAGGCGTAGATTCTGCGCTGCGCGTCTCACCACAACATCTTGATTTCCCCGCGCCTTTGTGGTAAAATATATTGGTTATAATAGGCATTTTATGGAACAAAGGAATTGACTTTATGGCAAAGACAAACGAGCAGTACGGCAACGACAGCATCTCCCAGCTGAAGGGAGCGGACCGGGTCCGCAAGCGTCCGGGGGTCATCTTCGGGTCCGACGGGCTGGACGGCTGCGAGCACGCCGTATTTGAGATCCTCTCCAACTCCATCGACGAAGCCCGGGAGGGTCACGGCAATCTCATCACCCTCACCTATTACGAGGACAAATCCATTGAGGTGGAGGACTTTGGCCGGGGCTGTCCCCTGGACTGGAACCCCACCGAGAAGCGCTACAACTGGGAGCTGGTCTTCTGTGAGCTCTACGCCGGCGGCAAGTACAAGAACGACGACGGCGGAGACTACGAATACTCCCTAGGTCTCAACGGTCTGGGCTCCTGTGCCACCCAGTACGCCTCCGCGTATATGGACGTCACCGTCTGGCGGGACGGGAACAAGTATTCCCTCCATTTCAAGAAGGGCAAGGTCCAGGGCAAAAAGGGTCAGGAGCTGAAGGTCGAGCCCGCTGACCGGAAAAAGACCGGCACCACCATCCGCTGGCTTCCGGATCTGGAGGTCTTCACGGACATCAACATCCCCGAGGAGTATTTTGACGATGTGCTCCACCGCCAGGCAGTGGTGAACGCCGGCGTCACCTTCCGGCTGCGGCTGCAGCGGGGGAACAAGTTTGAGACCCGGGACTTCTGCTACCCCAACGGCATCATGGACTATGTGACGGAGCTGGCCGGTGAGGGTCCCCTCACCGCCCCCTTCTTCGTCTCCGCCGAGCGCAAGGGCCGGGACCGGGAGGATAAGCCCGAGTACAAGGTGAAGATCTCCGCCGCCTTCTGCTTCTCCAACAAGACCACCGCCCTGGAGTATTACCACAACTCCTCCTGGCTGGAAAACGGCGGCGCGCCGGACAAGGCCGTGAAGAGCGCTTTTCTCTCCGCCATTGACGCCTATCTCAAGCAGCAGGGCAAGTACCAGAAGAACGAGAGCTCCATCAAGTTCCAGGACATTCAGGACTGCCTGGTGCTGGTGACGAACTGCTTCTCCACCCAGACCTCTTACGAGAACCAGACCAAGAAGGCCATCAACAACCGCTTCATCCAGCAGGCCATGACGGAGTTCCTCAAGAGCCAGCTGGAGGTCTACTTCATCGAGAACAAGCCCGAGGCCACCCGCATTTCCGACCAGGTCCTCATCAACAAGCGCAGCCGGGAGACCGCCGAAAAAGCCCGCCAGGGCATGAAGAAGAAGCTCTCCGGCTCCATCGACATCTCCAACCGGGTCCAGAAGTTCGTGGACTGCCGCAGCAGGGACCCGGAAAAACGGGAGATCTACATCGTGGAGGGCGACTCGGCCCTGGGCTCGGTGAAGCTCTCCCGGGACGCGGAATACCAGGGCATCATGCCCGTTCGCGGCAAGATCCTCAACTGCCTCAAGGCCGACTACGTCCGCATCTTCAAAAGCGATGTCATCACCGATCTGATGAAGGTGCTGGGCTGCGGTGTGGAGGTAAAGGACAAGCACACCAAGGATCTCTCCAGCTTTGACTTGAACAGCCTGCGCTGGAGCAAGGTCATCATCTGCACCGACGCCGACGTGGATGGGTACCACATCCGCACGCTGATCCTCACCATGCTCTATCGCCTGGTTCCCACCCTGATCCGGGAGGGCTACGTGTACATTGCGGAGTCTCCCCTCTACGAGATCAACAGCAAGGGCAAGACCTGGTTTGCCTATTCCGAGCGGGAAAAGGCCGAGATCGTGGAAGGTCTCAAGGGCGCCAAGGCCAGTATCAGCCGCAGCAAAGGTCTGGGCGAGAACGACCCGGACATGATGTGGATGACCACTATGAATCCCGAGACCCGCCGTCTCATCAAGGTCATGCCCGAGGATGCCGAGCGCATGGCCCAGGTCTTCGATCTCCTGCTGGGAGACGACCTGGAAGGGCGCAAGAACCACATCTCCGAATTCGGCGCCCAGTATCTGGATCTTGCAGATCTATCGTAAAAAACCGAATCCGTGCCGCAAAGCGGCACTCCATCCCTTTTCACTCTTCCCTCTTCACTTTTCACTTTTACACGGAGTGTAAATCATGGCTAAGAAAAAAGAACCGGAAAAAAAGAAATTTGACAATCCCAACGTGGTCGGCCTGCGCCCGGAGGTGCTGGAGCAGCCCATCACCGATACCCTGGAGCAGAACTTCATGCCCTACGCCATGTCGGTGATCGTTTCTCGCGCCATCCCGGAGATCGACGGCTTCAAGCCCTCTCACCGCAAGCTGCTCTACACCATGTTCAAGATGGGTCTGCTCACCGGCGCGCGCACCAAGAGCGCCAACATCGTGGGCCAGACCATGCGCCTCAACCCCCACGGCGACGCCGCCATCTACGAAACCATGGTTCGTCTTTCCGCAGGCTGTGAGGCCCTGCTCACCCCCTTTGTGGACTCCAAGGGCAACTTCGGCAAGGTCTATTCCCGGGATATGTCCTACGCCGCCCCGCGGTATACGGAGGCCAAGCTCTCCGCCATCTGCTCGGAGCTCTTTCGGGACATTGACAAGGACACCGTGGACTTTGTGGATAACTATGACGGCAGCATGCAGGAGCCTACTCTGCTGCCAACCAGCTTTCCCAACGTCCTGGTCTCCAACAACACCGGCATCGCCGCCGGCATGGCAAGCTCCATCTGCGGCTTCAACCTCAACGAGGTCTGCGACACCGCTATTGCCTATCTGAAGGATCCGGAGCACGACCTGCTCTCTACTCTGCCGGCGCCGGATTTCCCCACCGGGGGCGAGATCCTCTATGACCGGGCGGAGATGGAGAAGATCTACCGCACCGGCCGGGGCAGTGTGAAGCTCCGGGGCCGCTGGCGCTATCTCAGCAAGGAAAACATCATCGAGATCTATGAGATCCCCTATACCACCACCTCCGAGGCCATTCTGGACAAGGTGGCCGAGCTCATCAAAACCGGCAAGATCCGCGAGATCAACGACATGCGGGACGAGACGGACCTGAGCGGTCTGCGTCTGGCCATCGACCTGAAGCGGGGCGTGGATCCGGACAAGCTCATGCAGAAGCTCTTCAAGCTCACCCCCCTGCAGGACGCCTTTGCCTGCAACTTCAACATTCTTGTGGGCGGCAACCCCCGGGTCATGGGCGTGGGTGAGATTCTGGAGGAGTGGACCGCCTGGCGCATAGACTGTGTCCGCCGCCGGGTCTACCACGAGCTGGCAAAAAAGAAGGACAAGCTGCACCTGCTCCAGGGTCTGGAGCAGATCCTCCTGGACATTGACAAGGCCATCGCCATCATCCGCAACACCGAGCTGGAGAGCGAGGTGGTCCCCAATCTGATGATGGGCTTTGGCATCGACCAGATCCAGGCGGAGTTCGTGGCGGAGATCAAGCTGCGCAACATCAACCGTGAATACATCCTCAAGCGCACCGCCGAGACCGAGGATCTGGAAAAAGAGATCGAAGATCTGGAGGCCACGCTGAATAACCGCCGTCGCCTCCGCTCCATCATCGTGGAGGAGCTGCGGCAGGTGAATAAGAAGTTCCCCAGCCCCCGAAAAAGCCAGATCGTCTATGCCGATGAGATCGAGGAGTTTGACGAGAGTGAGACCGTGGAGGATTATCCTGTCACCCTCTTCCTCTCCCGGGAGGGCTATTTCAAGAAAATCACCGCTCAGTCTCTGCGCATGAGCGGCGAGCAGAAATACAAGGAAGGGGACGTACTGAGCCAGAGCTTTGAAAGCTCCAACCGTCGGGAGCTGCTGATCCTCACTGACCGTCAGCAAATGTACAAGTGCCGCCTGCAGGACTTTGAGGATGGCAAGGCCTCGGCTCTGGGCATTTACCTGCCCACCCGTCTGCAGATGGATGAGGGAGAATCGGTCCTGACCATGCTGGACCCGGGAGACTACCGGGCCCACCTGCTGTTCTTCTTCGAAAACGGCAAATGCGCCCGGGTGGAGCTCTCCGCCTACGAGACCAAAACCAACCGCAAGAAGCTGGTGGGCGCCTACTCGGACAAGAGCCCGCTGCGCTCCGTGCTGCTTCTGAAGGAGGAGACGGACCTTGCAGCCGAGGCCAGCGACGGCCGCTGCCTCATCTTCCACAGCTCCCTGCTCCAGGCCAAGACCAGCCGCAGCACCCAGGGCGTGGGCGTGATCGCCCTGAAAAAGGGCAAGACCCTGGTCCGGGCTGCCTTCCTGCAGGATACGCCCATCCAGGATGTAAAACGCTACCGTGTCCGCTCGCTTCCCGCCGCCGGTGCCCTTCTCAAGCCGGAGGACCGGGGAGAGGAACAGATGACTCTGATGGAGGACTGAACCATGAAGGATCTGAAAAATGTTATCCGCACCAAGGTCTGGAAGCGTCTCTGGAAGGTGCTTCTGATCGTGCTGGGCTCCTTACTGTACGGCGTGGTCTTTCAGGCCTTCCTCTTTCCCAATAACATCGTCGCCGGCGGCGTCACCGGCATCGCCATGATCATCAACACCTTCACCCATTGGCCCATCGGCGTCATGGTGATCGTGATGAACATTCCCCTTTTCCTCATCGCCTGGCGTCACTTCGGGCTGGACTTTCTGCTGGGCTCCCTGCTGGGCATGGCCCTGTCCTCCGCCTTTGTGGACCTCTTCGCCCTGACGGACCTGGTCCTCACCCGGGACCCCATGCTGGCCAGCATCATCGGCGGCGTGCTCAAGGGTCTCTCCCTCGGCATGATCTACTATTACGGCGCCACCACCGGCGGCATCGACATTGTGGCAAAGCTCCTGCGCCAGCGCTTCAGCCAGCTGAACTTCGGCACCATCGTGCTGATCCTGGACGCAGCCATCATCTTCTTCTACGCCCTGGCCATCAAGAACTATGAAAGCGCCATGTATTCCATCATCGCCATGTATGTGGTGACCAAGGTGGTGGACCTGGTGCTCTACGGTCTGGACAACTCCTGCACCGTGCATATCATCAGCGAGAAGAGCGAGGCCATCACCCGGGAGCTGACCTTCGGCCAGGTGCACCGGGGCGTCACCATTCTGGAGGGCGAAGGGGCCTATTCCGGCAAGAAAAAGCACGTGATCCTCTGTGTTATCAAGCGCAACCAGATCCCCGAGCTGCGCCGCACCATTCGGGAGCTGGACGAAAACGCCTTTGTCATCGTCACCGATGCCAAGAACGTCTTTGGCCGGGGCTTTGAGAACATCG
>CAMOXK010000025.1 GCA_946629065.1 uncultured Clostridia bacterium | reverse complement strand
AGCGGAGCAAATGCCTCCCGTAATGCGCTGTGACAGCGCGTAAATGGGTATACCTTCGGCACCATGCCCCGGGAACCTTGATACATAACGATTTTTCCTTAAAACGACTCAATTTACTATACCAAATCTGGAGGTAAAAGACAAGTAAGGTCTGGGGACACAGGTATACTTTTTTCCAAATCTGCACGAATCCACTTCAAAAAGGTTTTGTGCGCTACGTTCAGTCTACTTGCTGCTTCTCGAGCAGATATCTCTCCATGCTGCCAAACGGCTTTGACTGTTTCATATTCCGGCGGACGCTCCAAAGGCTTCCGCCCAAATTGGACTCCTCGCTCTTTTGCTGCAGCAATCCCTTCCGCTTGCCGCTGGCGGATAAATTCCCGTTCCGTCTGAGCCACATAGCTCAGCAGCTGCAGGACGATATCCGCAATCAGCGTCCCGGTCAGATCCCGCCCTTGCCGGGTGTCCAGCAGCGGCATGTCCAGCACGACAACAGCGGCTTGCTTTTCTTTCGTAATGACCCGCCATTGTTCCAGAATCTCATCATAATTTCTGCCCAGCCGGTCGATACTCTTGATAATCAGAGTATCGCCCGGCTTTAGTTTCTTCAGAAGTCTGCGATAGCCTGGGCGGTCGAAATCCTTGCCGGACTGTTTGTCCAAGTAGATGTGTCTTTCTTCTACACAGGCCTCTTGCATGGCAAGGAGTTGCCTGTCTTCATTTTGATCCCGTGACGATACCCGGATATAGCCATAGGTGATATTGTTCATATGATTTCCCCCAATCTGTATTGAGACTATTATGCCCGACCAGAGTAAACCTCGATAGTAAAATATTTAGTTTTTCTATTCTTACGCCCTTCTTTCAGCTTGTCGCGTAGGATCTTGTCCCGAACTCAAGATGCTGCTCCTCCAATGTCTTCCACCGTTGGTTGAGCTCCGTGACCATTTGACATGCCTGTTTCATCTCATCGGAGTCATAGGGAAAGAAGTGGTTAGAGATGTTTCCGGGGGAACATCTCAATCAGGAAGCGTCAGATGCAGAAAAAAGTGAGGCTTTCCACTCATGGGTGCACAAGGATGGACGCGAAGCAACGCAAGGGGTACAGACCTTATCCGGAGCAGCACAACGAATAGAAGTGCGCGATTTGGTTTTCTAACGCCGTTCTCGAGGGAAAGCAGTTCCAGGAGTTTTCTTTTTTGCAAGTATGTGATATAATCTTAAAAATTTGATTGGCAGGGGGACGAGTAAACTATGCCATATGATTTGACAGAACCTCTCGTGATCGGTATCAGCTCACGTGCGCTTTTCAATCTTGAGGCCGAAAACAAGATTTTTGAAGAGCAAGGAGTAGAAGCATATGAGGAATATCAAGTAAAGCATGAAAACGATATATTGCAAAAAGGAGCTGCCTTCCAGCTTGTAAAAGCGTTTTTGAATCTAAACGAGTTGCAGGAGAAGCGACTTGTCGAAGTAATTATCATGTCACGGAACAGCCCCAACACCAGCCTAAGAATTTTCAATTCTATTGAAGATTATGGCTTGGATATTTCAAGGGCTGCATTGACAGGGGGTACAGAGATCGCTCCTTACCTAAAAGCATTTAAAACCGACTTGTTCTTATCTGCGCATGAACAAGATGTTCAGCAAGCAATCAATAATGATGTTGCGGCTGGAATGATTTTGACTGGAGCCTCGCATACGAATCCAAAGACGAAAATAGATCAGATCCGCATAGCTTTTGATGGGGATGCTGTTCTTTTTGCTTCGGAAGCAGAGCGCATTTATCAGCACAGTGGAATGCAGGCGTTTATGGAACATGAGCAGGAAAAAGCGAATATCCCATTACGTAAAGGGCCATTTGCTAATTTTCTGATGACGATTGCACACATTCAATCTATGTTTGGCGACAGTAAAGTGCCGCCCATCAGAACGGCGTTAGTAACCTCGCGCAATGCACCCGCCCATGAGCGCGCCGTAAAAACACTACGAGAGTGGGATGTACATATTGACGAAGCGTTTTTCTTGGGAGGCGTCAGCAAACGCGATGTTCTGTCTGCATTTGGCGCACATATTTTCTTCGACGATCAGCATGTTCACGCTGACCCTGCTTCTGAGGTTGTTCCCTCTGCAGTAGTTCCTTACCGCGAAGGCGATGATCCCAGAGTTTGATCTTAGCTTATAAAATGCCCCCTGCGAAATTATAATAGGCAAAAGAAGAGAAGCCATGGAACTCGAGCTTGTTCAAACTTGAGTTCCATGGCTTTTTATCAGCTATACCCGAATCTCACATTTACTCTGCAGGAAACAAAAGGGAAAGCCGCAGAAAAACTTCATCAAGCGGTTACTTCATCTTCATCATTCTGCTGAATCGTGCAGTCACGATGATGGAAGTCGTAATCGCAATCACCGCGAAGGCAACGAGAGCGCTGATCCACCATTGGGAGGCGGCCTTCTTTTCTTCTTCAGATTCTCCTTCGTCTACTTTCGGAGCCAGGATCTCCGAAGAAAACTTGTTCTCGACGGTCTGCCTCTTCCCGTCATCATCTGTGTAGCTGACGGTGCAGACCCCGTCTGTTTTTCCGTAGTCTCCAACGCCGCCGGTCATGTCGAGCGTGCCGACATAAACTTCGATCGTCCCGCTTCCGGTTTGCCCCGGAGACAGTTCCCCCAAAAACGCGGCGGACTTTTGGATCAGACCGCCCCCGGTGATGGTCACGGTGACATTGTGCAGCGTGCTTTTGCCGGTGTTATAGGCGGCAACGGAAATGGGAACCGTCTCACCGGCTGTCACCTGCTTCGGAAAACGGATCGGCTCAACCGAGATCTCCGCCGGCTGCGTGACACGAATCAAAAAGCTGCGACTCTCGGAGTACGATCCGCCATAGATGTCGATGTAATCCAGCTTGATAAAAAACGACTGGTTCCCGGCCAGCACATCCTTGGTGGTTTTCATCTCGAAGGACGCCGCTGTGCTTTTACCTGGATTGATCTCGTTGAGGTTCATCACATTGTTCGTTTCAACCGGGACGATCTCGCTGTTCTCGCTTCCGAAGGAGAGCAGCACATTTCTCGCCTGCAGGTTCCCGATGTTCTCGATTTCCACAGAAACAGTAAATGTTTCCTCGCCGCCAACGGTCCCTGGCTCGATTTCGCAAGATTTGATAAACAGCTGCGGCGCTGTCACCGTTTGCCTTCCGCCGCCTCCGCCTGTGCTTGCGCTGGGCGGATTGCTCCCGTCCGTGATTGTCACATACAGCGTGAAGTCCTGCTGTGCCTGACTGCCACGGTTGTCCAGATATTTCGCAGTTAATATGACCGGGTATGTGCCGTTGATACGGCTGCCGGACAGCGGGACGGCAAAGGCAAAGACATAAACGCCATCCTCCGGCGAGACGGTTTTGGAATAATTCCCGAATACAAAAGGACTGCTCGAAGGCGAACCGAGATTTAATGTCACAGTAACTTTTTCATCATAAGTTTCTCCCAGCAGCGGCAGCGTGAGATAGGCGAAGCCATTCTCCACTACGGGCACATAACCCTGCTCGTATGTGAGATCCATGTTCTCATACAGATGCTTGTCATCAATGATGAGCTGATCCACAATGACCAGCGGCTCCGGTGTTTCCTCCGGCACGGGAGTATCTTCCGGCGATGCAGTCGGTGTTGCTTCCGGGGCAGGTGTTTCCTCTGGAGCAGGTGTTTCCTCCGGCGCGGGCGATTCAGACGGATCTTCGCTCGGCTCCGGAGAACTGAGCACAATCTCGATAGCCGGTGTTTCTTCCGGGCTGGCTTCCGTTTCATCGCCCGCCTCCAAATCGGAGGCAAGCGCAAAGGTAGGGAACGCTGAGAGCAGCAACAGCGCCAACAGCAGCGCAAGGAGTCTTTTCATTTTGGTTCCTCCCTAATCATCTTCATCACGCCCGCGTCCATCTCGCAGACCGTGTCGCAGAGCTCGTCAATATCCATCGGATTGTGGCTGGCCAGCAGAATGGTTTTCCCCTCCGCTTTGAGACCCTTGATGAGCTTCCGCATATCCAGAACGCCCTGCTTGTCCAGCCCGTTGAAGGGTTCGTCCAGAATGAGCAACGAAGGATCTTCCATGATCGCCTGGGCGATGCCGAGGCGCTGACGCATTCCCAGACTGTACTTGCCCACGGGCTTTTTCATGTGCGGATCAAGCCCGACCCGCCGGATCGAATCCGCGATCTCCCGCAGACTGATCTTGCCCCGCAGCGAAGCCAGCAACTCCAGATTTTTCATCCCGGTCAGCCCTGGAAGAAAGCCCGGCGTCTCAATGATGATGCCGAGATCGGGCGGGAAGTCCATATCCCGGCCTACCATTTTCCCGTTTACCAGCACCTGCCCCTCAGTGGGGAATAGGAAGCCGCAGATGCATTTCATCAGCACCGTCTTTCCGCTGCCGTTGTTGCCCACGATGCCGTGGATCTGTCCGAGCGCAAAGTCCCGGCTGACGCTGTGCAAGACCCGCTCCTGTCCGAAATCCTTGGAGACATTCTGAACGCGGATCACAGGTTCGTTTTTCATGTGCCGCCCTCCGTTCCGGTAAAGCTGAAGTTATACCGCCGCACCGCGTGCAGCGAGAGAAAGAAAAGCAGGGCGATCAACGCGAGGAAGATCGCTACCGTCTGCCAGAGCTTTGGCAGCAGATCATAGCCGAAGTTGTGCATGTGATAGGTGGCCTGGTTCAGCGGCGAGAGCCAGCCCACCGCCACGTTGGCCTTGTACATCCATTCGTCGGGGATCTGAAAGATCGTTTGAATTGTTTTGGGGTTCAGGAGAAAGCCGTAGAGCGAGAAGCCCAGCACGCCGATTACGCCCCCAAGCTGCCCGAAGCGGAGATTGCAGAGCAGCATGAGGAACATCAGCAGCAGCGTGTACAAGAGCATCAGCGCGAAGATCCACGCGGTGCAGGCGTAGGGCAGGCTCAGCTCCAGCGTTTTCACCAGCGCCGGCAGCGCCACGGCCTGCCCCGCGCCGGAATAGCCGAGAATGGCGGCTGTCTCTGACCATTGGTTGCCGAGAAAGCTGCGGGACTGGCAAATAAACGAGGTGGACAGCAGCACGAACAGCAGATACACCGTGGTCGCCGCGACAATATAGAGCGCCTGTCCCAGCACCCAGGTTTTGCGGTCGATGCGCAGCAGCAGAAAGGGGGTTCCCGCGCTGATAAAGGGCATATCCGCAAACAGCAGGATCAGCAGCAGGGAGGACAGCAGAATCGAGTTTGCGTCTCCGAAGGTCCAGATGAAGGGTTCGAGGATCTGCATGATGCTGCCGTAAGTCCGGGAAAAGCGCACGGCCTTGTCCGAGAGCAGGAAGCACAGGATAAAGGCCAGGCAGAAGCAGAGGACGATCCGGGGATTGCGCCGCCATTGTCGGAAATCGTAGGCGGCGACCGCAAGGATTTGACGAAGTTTCATAGCTGCCGCAGCCTCCTTCCGGCGGTGACGAAAAAGCCGAGCGACGCAAGAACAGTCAGCTCTCCCACCAGCAGCAGCACGCCGGTGACGCCAAACTGCCAGTGTGCGGATGGCGCGATCCACTCCTTGGGGTAGAGGATAAACAAGTCCGGGAGATAACGCTCGTGCAGAATGATAAGCACATAGTAGAGGACAAAGGGCGAAGCGTAGGCCATGTACTTGCTGCCTGTCACGGTGCCAAGCAACAGCCCGACGGCGGACCACAGCGCCCCGGAGCAGGCCATCAGCTCCAGCGTCTGGCGCAGCTCGCGGATGAGCTTTCCAATCAGAGCGGGATCGGTGGGCGCGCGCTCCAGCGGAAGAAACAGCAGCACCGCGATCCCGTAAGCAAGGAACACGCCAAGGCAGAGCGCCAACGCCCCGGAGAGCAGGCAGCCGGTGATCCGGCCAAGCAAGTACCCTGTCGGGGTGGTCCGCGGCAGGTATTCCTTGAGAAATCCGCTTTTCAGGTCGTCCAGAAAAGCCGCCGTAAAGGGCAGTGCGGCCAGAAGCGGCAGTGCCAGTGTCATGCCGTCGGAACCGAGAGCTGATGCGATAAAGTCATGGTGGTAGCCGAAGGCCAGGAGCGTTTCGCTGCGGAAGGCAGTGACGATGCCCTTGATGGAGGAGAGGAAAATCACCGCCGCCGTGCCGCAGAGCGAGAGCAGGAAGCCGCGCCCGCCCAGCGCCTGCCGGATGCTTGACCGGATGACACGCAGCATGAAATCTCCCTCCTTCCTTCAATCTGCCGCTATTGTAGGCCGCGCGAGCGGAATTGTCGTTACCGAAACATTACCGAATTATTACCGTTACACAGGCAAGAAAAAAAGCGCGGCTGCCCGCGCTTTTTCCTTGTATGAACTTAGTAGCCCAAATCCCGGTCGACCATGCTTCCGTCGATGGCGTTGAGCGTGAGGAAGATTTCCTGCTCCTGGGGGATCGACGGTTCTCCGGGAACGACATACGTTCCCCAAAAATCCCACACAGGGATCAGCAAGCCTCGGTCGGTATCATCCTTGGCCCGGATTCGCATAAGACTGAGTCGCACCGTGTCGATCCGCATATGCGGGTGGGAGTCGCCTCCGTTGTCGTTGATGGTCTGAATATAACTGTACTTGACCATGAACATCCGCTCAAAGATGGAGGAAATCTCGTCAAAGCTCATGAGCTGCGTGTCAGCAAGCTCCAGAACCGGCTCTGTGGAGGGTGAAATCCAGGAGAAATAGACCACGCCGTCCTTTGTTACATCCACCTGGATCTGCTCATAGACCCAGACCTTGTTATATGATTCATGCTCTACATAGTCTCCTCTATGAGTGGTATAGGCGATGGGGAAACCTTCCACGCAGCGGACATACTGGAGCTGATACCCTGTGTCCAGGACAAAATGCTCGGGGTCGTTCCAGCGCTGGGAATAGGAAAGCTCGGGAGAAGCACCGTCAGGTTCAGGGATTGCGCCGCGCAGCGTCATTGCATCGGCAAAAAACACAGGTGTGATCTTATCGCAGACCACATTTTCAAAGCCCAGCTCCGCAATCAGCGCGTCGGCCATTTGCTGCGCTTCTTCTGCGGAGAAGTCAGGCTGGAAAGGCTCTTTGGGAATCCCATCGGGGACAGCGGAGGATGGCTGTGAATTGTCGTAATTCGGATCGCCGTAGTCCTGTACATAAAATACAGCAGAATCCCAAACATCCGGAAAGTTCTGCACCCAGAGATGCACCTTCTTCCCATCCACCTCCGACCAGCCGCTCATGTTTTCCAGGGGGCCGTCGGAAACAAAAGAGGTCGAGGCAAGCCGGAGTTCTCCTTCGTCCGGAGCGGTTCGGGCTTGCTCTGCATAGTACGCGATGACATCCGGCAGCTTTTCATAAGTGGCATCGCCTGACAAAGGGATCTCACCGCGCTGCATGGCCTGATAGTATTCCAGCTGTGCCATGGCCTCTTGCCTGGTGAGATGGACCTCCTCATAAAAGGGCTGACCCTTCATGAATACACGGAGGAAGTTATCCAGATCCTCCTGGGTGAAATCACGGCGTCCGATGCTGCCGGTGGGAATCTTGTCAGCGTTGGGGAGAATGATCTCGGCATCGGCGGTGACATGCACAAAACCGTTCACACCCGTCCAATCACCGGTGAAGCGCTCGGGCACCTCCAGCGCAGCCAGCAGCGCGGAATTGTCCCGACCCTGCTGGGCTGTTTGGAGCATCTGCTCCTGATCCTTTTGGACAACCACCGGGGTGTCCGGCGTGGCCTGGCAACCTACAAGCAAGCCGAGAGCAAGGCAGGCAAGAAGGAGCAAAGATAGAATCCTTTTCATATCCAGCCCTCCTTAATAGCCCAGATTCCGGTCAATGACCGTGCCGTCAATGGCGTTGACGGTGAGAAGGATCTGCTCGTCAACATACTCGCCCGAATCGGCGGGAAAGTCCCTGGTGCCCCAAAAGTCCCAGACCGGGATCAGCAGGCCCTCGCCCCGGGTGTCCTTAGCCTTGATGCGCATGAGACCCAGATGCACCCGATTCACATAATAGGTGGTGCCGTCTCCATCCTCCAGATAACTGTTCTTGACCATGATCATCCGCTGGAAGATGTCCGTAATCTCCGGAAAGCTCATGAGCTGGGTATCCTCCAACTCCACCGTAGGTTCATGGTAGGGGGATTCCCAGGAGAAGTAGACCACGCCGTCGGCGGTAACGCAGACCTCGATTTGCTCATATGACCAAACAGCATCATGGTCGGCCTCGTGCTCCACCGCGTTGCCCGCGTAAGGCGTATAGCTGATGGGAAAGCCGTTCACACAGCGGACATAGCGCAGCTTATATCCCGTGCCCTCAATGAGCGCGTCCGGGTCCATGTCTGCCCAGCCGCCGCGATCCTCACCGCCGTTCAGATAAGCATTGTTATAGAAAAATACCGTCTCGATTTGATCGCAAATTACATTGTCCAGACCAAGATCAGCCATCAGCGCGTCCCCCATCCGCAGCGCGTCATCCTCGGAGAAGGCGGGGAAGATCCGCTCGTGGGGCAGCGCGTCGCCGACATGCTCGGAGAGAACGGTATAGCTGTAATTCCAGTCGCCGTAGGGAGGGATGAAATATGCGGCCCGGTCGCTCCACTCGTGCTGGATCACCTCCAGGTGAACCGTCTTTCCGTCCACCGTGCCCCAGCCGTTCATTTCAGAAAAATAGCCATTGTCTACAAAGCTGGTAGGCGCCAGACGCAGCTCGTTCTCATCCGGCGCGGTGCGGGCGGCTTCTGCAGCTTGTGCGATCAGGTCTGGTAAATCCTCGTAGTCTATCCCGTTTTGCAGCGGGATCTCGCCCTGCTGCATGGCTTGGAAACGCTCCAGCATTTCCTGTGCCCGTTGCTTGGTGATGGGGACTACCTCGTAGTAGGGTTGCCCTTTGAGAAAGACGCGAAGGAAATTGTCCAGATCATCCTGAGTAAATTCCCGCGCGGTGACGCGTCCGGTGGGGATCTTGTCGGCGTTGGGGAGAAGGATCTCCGCGTCGGCCTTTACCGTCAGCTTGCCGTTCAGGCCCGTCCATTCGCCGGTAAAGCGGTCGGGAACCTCCAGGGATGCGAACAGGGCGGAGTTTTCCCGGCCATTTGCGGCGGTTTCCAGCATTTGCTCCTGATCCTTGACGATCACGGCCGGAGTGTCCGGCGTGTCCTCACAGCCGGTGAGGAGCCCGAGAGCCAGCACCCCCGCCAGAACAAGAGAAATTGTCTTTTTCATGGTTCACCTCGTTGTAGGGGCCGTTCACGAACGGCCCGTCTTTTCTTTCCGGAGGGCGCTTCGTGAAGCGCCCCTACGGATTGTCCTGATTGTATCCACATCGAAAAGAAAAGTCGTTACCGAAAGATTACCGAAATATTATTGTTGCACCCTTGGCTCCCTCTCCGGGGGAGCTGTCGAGGGCAGCGAGACTGAAGGGGTTTCCCCCTATCGGCGCTGCGCGCCACTTCCACCGGAGGGGGAAGCAAGAACCACCTGCACCGTTGTGCCCTCTCCGACTGTGCTTTCGATCTCCAATTGCCCGCCGTGTGCCTGCGCGATCTCCTTCACCAATGCAAGGCCAAGCCCCACGCCGCCCAGCTTTTTGCTGCGGGAACGATCCACCATGTAAAAGGGCTCGGTGATGCGATCAATTTCCTCCTGTGGAATGCCGCAGCCCTGATCCCGCACGGCAAAGCCGGTCTCGTCCGCGGAGAGGGTCACGGTCTGCCCTTCGCGGGATGCTTTGCTTGCGTTGTCCACCAGATTCACCAGCACGTCCTGCATCAGATCGGCGTCCAGCTCCAGGGATTCCACGCGGCAATCCGTTTCCAGGGTGACCCCTCGCGCAGCCAGCGTATCCGCGGTGCTCTCCCGCACGCGATCCAGCAACTCCGGGACAGAAACCGGCTGCAGCTCCGGCTTTTGATCCAGCGTAATGAGCTTGAGGAGCTTTTGCACCAGCCGTTCCAGCCAGCGGGTCTGGTGCTCGATCCGCGCGAGGGCGGCGCTGCGCTCCTCCTCGTCCAGATAGGTGTTTTGCAGGGAGTCCGCGTTCAGCAGCAGCGCGGTCAGCGGCGTTTTGAACTCATGGGTCACGCCGCCGATGAAGAGACGCTGCCTCTCCGCCGTCTCGGTGAGTTCTTCGATGTGCTGCTCCACGGAGGCCGCCATAGCATTAAAATCCTGCGCCAGTGCGCCAACCTCGTCGGAGGAGGTCACGGCTGCACGCTCAGCGTAGTTGCCCTCCGCAATATGGGCCGCCGCGCTTTGCAGCTCCTGCAGCGGACGCAGGGAGCGCCGCACCAGCAGGGCAATCAGCAAAAGGCCCAGCCCAATGCAAACCGCGCCAATGACGACGAATTGTAAAGTGAGTGAGCGAATCTGATCGTAAACCGGCGTAATGTCTTGAACGATATAGACCATGCAGCCGATTCCCTCAAGGTTGTGGGTAAAAGTATAGGGCAGCCTTGCGTCGCCGCCCACGATCAGGAGCTGACGCCCGTTTACCGTGCCGGTGTAACGCTGGGGCGTGTCACTGCCCTCCGGCGTCAGATACTCGCTGGGATCGAGGGAGAGGGAAGAATAGAGGGTTTCGCCGGAGAGCATCAGCACGGCCTCACTGTCGGCGTACTGGGTAAAGCAGTATTTCATCAGCGAGCGGGTCGCCGCCTCGCTGTCCTGCTCCTCGTGATAATACAGCAGCATGTTGTTGAAGGAGCGCACCAGCGCCTGCTGCTTCTGCTCGGCGTTTTGATAGGTGAGATGCAAAATCTCGTCACGGGCTTGCGTGATGAGAAGGACTGTGCACGCGCCTACGGCCAGCACCAGCACCAGGCTGCACAGTAAGGATACTTTTTTCCATAGCTTCATTTCCGCCGTTCCTCCAGCCGGTAGCCGGTTTTCGAGATCGTGCGAATCTCGTCACTGAGCCCCAGCTTTTTCCGCAGGTTCGCCACACGCACATCCACCGTGCGAATGTCCCCGAAATAATCCTCGCCCCAGATCTCGTTCAGGATGCGCTCCCGGGAGACGGTGCGGTTTTTGTTCTTCATCAGTACCGCGAACACGTCAAATTCCAGCGGCGGCAGGTCGATGGGCTCTCCGGCGCGCTTTAGCGTGCGGTTCTCCGCGTCCAGGGTGAAGTCCTGGAAGCGGTAGACCTGATTGAGCCGCCCGGTGCGGGAGAGCACCTTCTCAATCCGCACCAGCAATGTCACGATCTCGAAGGGCTTAACGATGTAATCCTCCGCGCCTTCCTTGAGCCCACGCACCTCGGATTCGCTGTCGGTCTTGGCGGTCATGTAGATGACCGGAATGTTGTATTTCTCCATCAGCGCAAAGAGTTGGAAGCCGTCCATCCCCGGCAGCATGATGTCCAGCAGTGCCAGGTCAAAGGAATGATCATTCTCCAAAGATGCAGCAGCCTCACTGCCGTCGTCAAAGGCAACGACCTCATACCCCACGGTGCGCAGGTTCAAAGCCACCGCGTCCGCGATGGCGTGGTCGTCCTCTACCAGCAAGATTCGATTCGCAGCCATAAATAATCCCTCCGATCCACGGTGCATTGTACCATAGATCGGAGGGAAAAAGTTTACCGAAATATTACTGTTGGTGATGTTAGAAGGGAGTAAAAGAAAAAACTACAGCCGGTCTTCTTCCAGCCTGTGGAGCTTGCCTCTGAGGAGGATGCTCTGTGCAATCAGTGCTGCGACAAGCACGGTGCAGACAATAGAGAGCACAATCACAGACACAGGCGTTTTTTGTTTGGCCGTTCCCTGGGTATCGAGCACGTCTGTCTTGACGGCTTCCTCCACGTTTAGGCTGACGGGGAGATCAAAGGAGACGGAATTGCCGTCATTATCCTCGCCAGAGACGGAAAGCGTCCCGCTGCTTTCGCCCAGCGCGTTCTTCGGGGCAGTGAGGGTGATCTGTGCCTGCTTTGTTTCACCGGGCTGGATCGTGCCGACAAGCACACTCTGGCGCTCGGTGATCCCCGGCAGGGAGATTGTGACCATGGCATTCACAACGTCGGCCTTGCCCATGTTCATCAGCGGGAGCGTGGCGGTGATGGAGTCCCCGGCCACGACGCTTTCAGCCATGCGAAGCCCGCCCTGCTCCAAACGGATCTCCTGCCGGACGGGGATAGTGTAGCTGACCGAGAGCTTCGCCTCCTGCCCCAATGACTGCCCGCTGAAATCAAAGTGCAGGCTGTGCGGCGCGACCTTTGCGGAAGAAAGCACGGTGACAGGAAACGAAAGGTCAAGGCTTTCGCCGGGCATCAGATCGCCCAGCACAACAGTGTCCAGCTCCTTCGGGAGAATGTCGCCGCTGGGATCGCTTAACATAAGCGACAGGTTTTTAAAGCCGACGCTGCGGCTTGCGTTTGTGAGTTTGACTGCAATTACACCATCCTCACCCACGCTCAAGCTCGATGTGTTCTCTGAAATGCTGATCTGCGCAGGCTCTGTGTTTGTCTGACCGTCCCGGATATGGATGACCGTGGGAAGATCTGTCGTCAGCTCCCTGCCGTCCGCGTCTGCTCCGCTGATCCGCACGGTGCAAGGATAGTCTCCGTTGACGCGACCCGAGAACAGAGAGAGGTTGAAGCGCACCGCCCACAGACCATTCTCCACACGCTGCGTTCTGGCGCTCATGCTCTGCGGCTTGAAGGGAGACACCTCCTCATTCCCTGCAATCATTTCCGCCTCAATATTGCCGACCGCCTTTTCCGAGCGGATCGGGATCACCATCGTCAGACGATCCCAGGAAACAACGGGCTCATAGCCTTGCAGATAAGACCGGCTCATGTCATTGAAAACAGTACGTTCATCAATGGTAAAGGCGTCCGTGTTGTCTGCCCAAGCGCTGGGGATCATGGCCGCGATCAAAACGGCCAGCAAAAGAATAGAAAGAATCTTTTTCATGTCACAGCTCCCGAATGTTCTCAACGATACTCTGATCCAGCGCGTTCTTGAGGCGCATGCGAAGTCCGGCAAGGCAGCAGAGGATGCAAAGTGCGGCGAGGATCAGCATCAGCGGCAGCGTGGTGTAAACGTGCATGTGCAGCGTTGTCCGCAGCTGATACCAGATCGCGAGCGCCAGATACAACCCCGCAGCGAGCGCCGCACCGATGAAGGTGGTCAGCAGCATGGGCAGGCGGTAACAGCCCAGCAGAGCTTTTTCGTCCGCCCCCACAGCGCGCAGCGTGCCGATCATGCGGGTATCGGAGCGGATGCGCCGGCCGGCGTTGCCCACTTGTATGGCGACGGCCAGGGCAAAAAACAGAAGCATGATCGAGACAAAGAGCGCCATGGCTGCCCGGGAGGAGGCTACCTGCTCGCGCCAACTCTGCAGCCAGTTGAACACCGTCATATCTCCGCGCATGGCGATCCGCTCCAGGCGGCTTTGAAGCGCCTGCTCCGTCTCCCTGTCCACGTCCTGCGTCAGAGAGATCTCCATGCCGGTGATTTCGGTCATCTCAAAGCCCAGCGCTTTCGCGCCGGCCTCTGTGGTCAGAATGCATACTTCGCTGTTGCGGATCGGCTTGCCGTTCAAAACGGCACCGACGGTGACCGAGGCGTCGTGCTTTGTTAACTGTGCAAAGTTCGTTCTCAGAGCCTCTTCGCTCATATCATCAAACAGGTGCTGCTGGACAAACTGCACCAGCTCCAGCGTCTGACCCGCGTGGAAAAAGTCGTTTTCAAATTCCGCTTCCGATGCCGCGCGACCCCAGGCATCCGAGGCAGCGGCGATGAGCATATCGTCCTCCAGACGGAAGATCTTGTAGGTCGGGGCATACACCAGCACCTGCTGTCCGGCGTCGATAGCTGCCAGATCGACCTTGCCCTCGGCGATACGGTCGGCGTAATCCACCCGGCTCAGATCGGTGGCATAGAGCGTGAAGCACACCGGCTTGCCATCGAGCCCCTGGGTTTCCATGAGGGCAAGCATGTTTCGATAATTTTGCCATGCCATAAGCCGCTGCTGGTCGGTAGTGTCAGCCGGCGGCTCCGGGTCGTCAGACGATATACTGAGATAATTCAGGCCGCTTCCTCCGCCGAAGAAGCTGTAGACCCAGGTGGCGTCCCCGTCCGTCCCCTGGCCGAGTTCTCCGCCCGTAAAGGGCAGGAAGTAATCCGGCGCCTCACCGTAAAGAAGCATATTGACCTTCGTTTCCGCTTCCAGACTGGCATAGTCCACCAGCTGGAGATTTCGAACCTGCGCAACATCCTGTTCACTTAGCTGTACCTCCGGCCGTACTACGGAAAAGGGCATGTTGGAGAAGGTCGCTTTCTGGTTTGTCAGCGAGAAGGCCACCGGGCGGCTGCGGGTCAGGTCGTCCACCACGTCATAGCTCTGTTCTCCGATGATCGCGGCACAGAGCAGCGTGGCCGCCACCAGCAGCGCGGCGCCGATTTGACGCCAGGGGTGGATGCGTAACTGCCGCACGGCGATCAGCTTCGTGGCATGAAAGCTGCTTTTGCTCTTGAAGCTGCCCGCCTTGCGCAGCAGCGCCGTGTCGCGCAATACGCCCATGGGCATCTGTCTGGACGCCCGTCGCAGGGGCAGCCCGGAGGCGATCACGATACATAGCGCGGAGATCAGCACGATCGGCCCCAGCAGCCAGAGGCGCGGCGCAAAGACCAATTCGTCCGGCGCCATGTGGCAAAGGAGCCAGGTCAACCCGAGACCGATCAGCAAGCCGACAGGAAGCGCGACGAGACTCAACAGCCAGGCGTCGCGTCCGAAAATGCGCCGGATCTGCCGCCTGGTCGCGCCGACAGCCCGCAGCATCCCGATCTCTTCGGTCTTGGAGGCGAGCACCCCCTCCATCGCCGAGGAGATACCGATGCAGACCGCCAGCAGCAGCGCACCGCCGAGAATGAGCAGCATGCCCGTCAACTGTGTGTACGCCGCCATATCGGTATCGGCGGGATCGACGGGATAAACCGCGGCCTGGGTGCGGCTTACGCCGAAGAAACGGCCATAGTCATAGCGCTTCTCCACCTGGGAGAGAGAAGCAAAGGGGGCATAGGTCATGGCGCGGTGCTGCACGAGACGGCCGGTTGCAAAGGATTCATCGGGGGAAATGAGCGCCGAAGGCCAGTTCAGAACGCCATCGGAGGACCAGGCGAAGCCGCTCACATCCAGCGCCCCGGATTGCTCCCGAAGAATACCCACGATAGTAAAGCTGCGTTCTTCTTCCAAGCCGTCCACGGGCAGCAGCGTCCAGGTCACCTTGTCGCCCACTTCCGCTTCCAGGCGCAGCTTTTCCAGCGCGCCGCGCTCGATGGCGATCTCGCCGCTTTGCTCAGGCATACGCCCTTCGGCCAAGGTGCGGCAGAGAATGCCCTGTCCTGCCTCGTCCAAGTAACCCAGATATACGTTGCTGTCCTTGACCGAGGCGGCGACGAACTGATGCCCGATCCGATCAAACAAGCCGCTTTGCCGCAGCGATTCGTCTGTAATATCCGGCACGTCCAGCAAAATACAGTCGGTATGACCTACCGTCTGCACGACCTGCCGCTCGCGGGCTTCGATGAGCCCAAAGGCACAGAGCGTCATGACCGTTGCCAGTACAACCGCCAGCACGATCCCGACGGAGAGACTGACGTAGGTCTTGTGGTTGGCGCGGATCGAGGCGGCAGAAATGTGGTTGATGCTGAGCTGCTTCATATGCTCACCGCCCCGCTGTCCTCGGCCACCTGGCCGTCCTCCAGACGGATCACGCGCTCGGCCTGTTCCGCCACGCCGAGATCATGCGTGACCATGATGAGCGTGATCCCCAGCTCCTTGCCCACAGTGCGCATGAGGGACAGTACCTCGCGCCCGGTCTTGCCGTCCAGGTTGCCGGTGGGCTCGTCAGCAAAGAGGATCGCGGGTTTGTTTGAAAGGGCGCGGGCAATACACACCCGCTGCTGCTGGCCGCCGCTCATGGCGCCGGGCAGATGGGAAAGACGATCCTCAATGCCAAGCAGCTCGATCAGATGGCCGATGTGCGCCTCGTCCGGCTTGCGTCCATCCAGCATCACGGGCAACAGGATGTTCTCCTGTGCTGTCAGCTCGCGGACAAGGTTATAGCTCTGGAACACGAAACCGAAGCGGCGACGGCGCAGCACCGAAAGCTGGTTGTCGTTGTAGGAAAAGAGATTCTTCCCTTGATAGATGACCTCGCCGCTGGTCGGCCTGTCCAGCCCGCTGAGCAGATGCAGAAGCGTGGATTTGCCGCTGCCTGATTTGCCGGTGATCGCGGTAAAGGAGCCCTGCTCAAAGGTGAGGCTCACGTCCTGCAGCGCATGAACAGGCGCGGCGGCGCTGCCGTAGGTCTTGGTCAGATTTTCACAACTGATAATGTTCATATCATCCCTCCATTGATACAGCCAAAGAGCGATTTTGCCCTTTGGCTGTATCATACAAGGTCAATCTTACTTTTCGGTGACTTTTAGCTTACGTTTTCGTAAGGTTGAGGATCGGAATCTCCAAATTGATCCGCAGGCCGTTCTTTCCATTCTCAGCGCTGACATGCCCGTGGTGCCGGTACACGATCTCTTTCACAATGGCAAGCCCCAGGCCGGAGCCGCTTTGCGCCTGATCCTCCGAGCGATAGAAGCGCTCAAATAGGTGCGGCAAATCTTTTTTCCGTACACCGCCGCCGTTATCCTCAACAGAGCAATAGAAGGTGTGCTCTGTCTGTTCAATGATAACCCATATTTGACCATCCTCCGCTGTGTGCTCACAGGCGTTTTTGAGGAGGTTTTGAAACGCCTCGCCCAGCCATTTGCCGTCGCAACGGATCAGAGCGTCTCCCTCGATAGAAAGCTGCTTGCCCGGCCACAGCGCGTGAAGCTCGCCCCATACGCCCTCGATCAGCGGGCGGATCGGATGCTCAGCAAAGGAAAACACATATCCGTCCGCGCAGAGCTTTTCCAGCCGCAGGAGGCTGCCGATCAGCCTTTCCATGCGCTCGATCTGGCCGAGCTCTTCGGCCATGTGTGCGCTTTCGTCCATCTCCACGAACAGGCGCAGAGAGGCCAAAGGCGTTTTCAACTGATGGGAAATATCTGCCGTGAGGGAGCTGGTACGCTCGTTTTCCTCTCGCAGCCGTTCCGTCAGTACCGCAATGCGGTTTTCCAGCTCCGAGGCAGCGTTCTCCACGGGAGCGACCGTGTCCTCGCGGAGAGAAAACGGCGCAGGCTCGCCGCCCCGGTTCAAATAGTCCTCCATAGATTCGGCCAAGTCCCGCAGACGTTTCCTCTGCAACAGGAGCTTCACGGCCAGCACGATCACGACAAGCAGGAGGACGGCTGAAATCATGTATCCGACCATTGATACCCCACTCCCCGGATCGTCTTGATGCGCTCTCCGCCGATCTTCTCGCGCAGGCGGCTCATGTGAACGGACAAGGTATTATCGTCAATGAACTTACTCCCGTCGTCCCACAGGACTTCCAGCAGTAGATTCCGCGGCACAACGCCCCGACGCTCCATCAGCATTTTTACGATCTTGTATTCCGTCAGCGTCAAAGGCAGCGGAGCGCCGTCCTTGGCGATCTGCATTTTGCTCTCGTCAACGGTAAAGCTGTCGCGCTGAACGGTCTGGGGCTTTGCGCTGCGCAATAGGACGCGGACACGAGAAAGCAGCTCCTGCATCCGAAAGGGCTTGGTCACATAGTCGTTTCCGCCGGAGTCCAGCGCGCGTACCACGTCCAGCTCCTCGTCCTTTGCCGTGAGGAACAGGATCGGCCTCTGCTCTCCGGCCTCCCGCCATGCGCGGCAGAGCGTGACCCCGTCGCCGTCCGGGAGGCCAACGTCCAGCACAACGGCCTGTACTTCGCTGTTCAGTTTTTCCTTTGCCTCACGCACAGACGCGGCCTCGATCACCCGGTAGCCCTCGCGGGTAAACAGCTCCGCGAGCCCACGGCGCAAAACGGCATCGTCCTCGACAAGCAGGATCGTTGTTTGCATAGCGTCCTCCCAAAAGAGGTGTGATTTCTTGCTATGGATTATATACGAAAAATGCCCCACTTTCAACGACAGCGGGGCAATCTTACGAAAACGTAAGAAACCAGGTGTTACGCCTGTATGCTATAATGAAGAAAACTTTTCTTGTTTCCGTGTCACTTTGCTCAAGAAATGGATTTATATGAGTGAGGGCCCTTAAACAAAGGAGACGAGGTATGAACGACAGAGAAATAGTCAACTTATATTGGCAGCGCTCGGAGCAGGCTATCACGGAAACTGAGCAGAAGTACGGGCGCTATTGCCATATCATCGCTTATATCATTCTGGAAAACAGCGAGGACTCCGAAGAATGTGTCAACGACACCTGGATGAGTGCCTGGAACGCCATGCCGGACAAGCGCCCGGAACGCCTCGGCCCCTTCCTTGCCCGGATCACACGCAACTTCGCCCTGACCAAGATCGTCCGCCGCACAGCGAAGAAGCGCGGCGGCGGTGAGGCAGAGCTTGCGCTGGAGGAGCTGGACGAGTGCCTGTCCTCCGGTTACGATCTGGAAAAGGAGATCGAGGATCGGGAATTGGGCCGAGCTATTGACGCTTTTATCGGAAATCTCCCGGAAGAAGAGCAGCTTGTCTTTGTCAGTCGGTACTGGTTCATGGCGACGGAACGTGAAATCGCGGAAAAGCTGGGCTTGAGCCGCAGCGGCGTTTCCGCCATGCTGAAGCGGACAAGAAGCAAGCTGAAAACCTATCTGATGATGGAGGGCTTATGTACAAGTCGGAACGAATGATGAAAGCCATCGGAGACATTTCCGATGATAAGATTGAAAAAGCCAGCCGTGCGCTGGGCTATCAGAAAGAGCGGAGGCAGACTTCCCGCATCCCCATTCGGATGGGGCGGGTACTGAGTATTGCCGCGGTGGTTGCTCTTATCCTTGCGCTGGGCGTCACGGCCTATGCGATTTATACGCATTGGTCGCGCGGCATGGCGCAACAGCTCCACGCCACAGACGCGGAAAAAGAAATGGCCGAACAGAGCGGCCTATCCGACACGTCTCAGACAGGCATCGCCACAGCCAACGGTGTGACGATCTCGGTGGAGCAGACGGTCATCGACAAAGATACCGCTCACATCGCCCTACGGATCGAGGGCTTCACGCTCGCGGAGGGACAGGTTCCCGACATCGGCGGCTGGTCGCTGAGCTTCGACGGAGAACATGCGCCTAACATGACCGGTGGCTTCGTCGAGGGAAGAGACTCTAATGACAAGCTGATCTTTACTGCCCCGGACGGTTCAATGGAGTTTGATTTCACTGCAAAGGCCGGAGGCAAATGGGAGTCCTTCGCAGGAAAAGAGATCCGCGTGGTGATCGACAGTCTGGGAACCGGCGACAAGGCACAGTATCAGGCTTTGGTAGAGGGACCGTGGGAGCTCATTTGGACCCCCAGCAGCAACGGTGAACTGCTGACCGTACAGCCGGACGCTGCCCTCGGGGATACCGGGATCAAGCTGATCTCTGCGGAAATCAGCCCGATTTCCGCAAAGGTCACGCTGCAGCTTCCCGAGCTCTGGGAGGGCTACGAGACACTTGAAGTGTTTGACTTGCAGCTTGTTGGCGTGCGGCTGAAGGACGGAACAATGCCGACCAACATCTTCGGGCCGCCCACGCAGGTAGGCTATGCGGATATCGACAACCTGATCCTTGAGATGGACTACTCTTCGCATCAGATCCTTGAACCGGATCAGGTAGACGCGCTGGTCTTTGCGAGCAACTTCCCCTGGGCGCGGGCCCTGACAAACAGTGAACTGATCGTGATTCCCATCGGCTAAAACAGCATTTTTCTCCCCTAGGCCCGCCGGTTTTACCCGGCGGGTCTTGTGCTGCCATGTTACAATAAAATAGATTTTCCGAAAGCCTGTAAGATTTGCTCCTCCATCCCGTGATATAGGGTGAGGCGGAAAGGAAGTGACGCGAATGGAGGACAGTAAAATCATCAGCCTGTTTTTTGAGCGCTCAGAGCAGGCCATTGAGGAACTGGACCGCAAACATGGGCCTGCCGTAAAGAGAACGGCAGCCAACATCCTGAAAGACCGGCTGGATGTGGAAGAATGCGTAAGCGATACTTATCTCAGGACTTGGAACAGTATTCCGCCTCAAGCTCCGAATCCTCTGGCAAGCTACGTTTGCCGCATCGCCCACAATCTTGCCATAGACCGCTACCACGCCAACACGGCTGCAAAGCGCAACGGCAATTATGATCTTGTGCTGGATGAGATCGAGGAATGTATCCCCTCCGGCATGAGTGTAGAAACGGAACTGGACGCGAAAGAACTCGGTGCTTCCATCAACCGTTTTCTGAGCAGTCTGAGCAAGGAAGATCGCTTTTTATTTGTTCGGCGCTATTGGTATGCGGATTCTGTCCGGGAGCTGGCCAACATGACAAACGGCAGTCCCAACCGGATCTCCGTCCGTCTTTTCCGCCTCCGTGAGAAATTGCGGAACACTTTGATGAAGGAGGGCTTGCTTGTATGAATCGGGAACTGTTATCCAAGGCGCTCTGCGAGATCGACGAGAGCTTTATTGCCGAAGCGTACCGTCCTGTGCCCGAGGCTGCATCCAGTTCCTCGGAAAGGATCGTACCCATGAAAAAGAAACGAATCATTACTTTTGCACTGGCAGCGGCACTTATCTTATCTCTGGGCATTGTGGCATATGCCACGGGCTTTGTGTCTGCCATTACAGAACTGGCAAGGAGTTTTTATAAGCCCGTCCCCGATGAGGAAATGAGAAATGAACGTCCGGAAGCTGCTGAGTATAATGAAAATTGGAACAGTCAAATGGATGAGTGGATCGAGATCGGTGAAAACTCTGATAAGACAACTCAAAGCGCTGAACTTGAAGATGGTACGACAATTACACTTACCGAGAACTTCTATGACGGGGAAAGACTTGCACTTTCCTATATTCTGAACACAGAAGGGTCTCGCATTGACTATGATTTCGGCCCCGACCATGAATTCTTTGACCTTCTGTCAGAAAGCAATGGTCTCCTTTGGTATCAGGACTTGTCAGAGACGCAGTATCTGGAAATCATGGCAAAGCTGAAACTGACGGGTAAAGTTGGATTTATCATTCGCACCGTAAATGTTGGCGATCATGTTACTCTTTCGGACGGAACCGATATCGGTCCATTTGTCGGTGGAGAACTTGATGGATACACCGTTCTCGTTCCTCAAAATGGATTGCCGGATTCGGCAAAAGGGCAAGACAAATTGGATGTTGTATTTCACGTCAAGACTTATGAAGCATATATCTGGCTTGAAGGCGATAAGGTTTACTCCTACTATCCGATTGTTGAGGGAGTACCTGTTACGTTTGAGATAATCAATAACACCGCCAATTAACAGCAAACAAGTCACACTATATGAGCCTGCTTTTTCTTTTGAAAAGAGCGGGCTCATTTTCTGCGGGAGATTTCTGCGCTGCCTGAAAAAACCAAATAAGGATTAGTATCAAGCACCCCCTTCTAGGGGGTGGCAGACAGTGCTGCTTAGTTTTCTATAATGAAAACATTGAAATCAGCCCGATTTCATGCTATAGTAACCACATCGAAAAGCATGTATCAAATCAGTAAAACAATCCTGTTTATCGTCAAAGCTGCTGTTCACAGCCCCAATAATTTGGGCCTCTGATAGCAGTAATGATAGCTTTTTGATAGCAAAAGTCCGTAGACCCCATGGGTTGAGGATAATGGGGATCAAACGGAGTCACGTCGAGACAAATCTCCTAAACAAAAGCAGTTAAAGTTGGGATTTGCTTGGCGAGTGGGAATAAGAAACAGGATCATAGGAATCGCGGCGGCGGGGAGCAATCCCCGCCGTTTTTCCATCCCCGGGAAAACCGTTTGGATCCTTCCTGTGCATCTTGTCGCGTGAAAATGCATCTTGGCTTCCGAGGGATTGAAAAGAGGGAGGAATCCTGTACAATAGCGCCGTGCCTTACAGAAAGCATACAGAAAGGAATCGTGACCGATATGGGATTTTTCGCTTGGATCATTTTGGCAATTCTGGAAATCGCGCTGGCAGGGAGGACCTGCCGAAAGAAACCGGACAAGAAAACCTGGCGCCGGGATCGGCTGGTGATTCGGGGCGCAGAGGCCGGAGCCCTTGTCCTCTGCCTTGTATGTTCCCCGGCGCAAAAGTGGCGTTTTGTGCCGGTGCTTGTTTTCCTTGGGATTCTGCTCGGAATCGCCGCGCTGGCGTGGCTGCTTCGGCGGAAGAAGGAGGACGGCGCGAAGAAGCCCGCGGCGGCCGTTGCCTCCTGCGTGCTGTGCATTCTGGTTTTCTGCCTGCTCCTGATCCCGGCCTTCGTATTTACCGGCTACAATGGCCTGCCGGTATCCGGAGATCACCCGATCGCAGAGACCTCCGCCATCCTGATCGACAGCTCCCGCACCGACCCCTTTGAGCAGGACGGCAGCTTCCGGGAGGTGCCGGTGCACTTCTACTACCCGGCTGATGCCTCTGCGGGCGAACAGTTCCCCCTGGTGGTTTTCTCCCACGGCGCCTTCGGTTACTACCAGAGCAACTTCTCCACCTATAGGGAACTGGTGAGCAACGGTTATGTGGTAGCGGCCCTGGACCATCCCCATCACGCCTTCTTCACCATGGATACGAAGGGCCAGATGGTCCTTGTGGACACGGACTTCATCAATACCGCCATGAACCTGAACAGCATTTCCGACAAGCAGGAGCAGCTTTCCCTTTACCAAAGCTGGATGACGCTGCGCACGGGTGATATGAACTTCGCGTTGGACGCCATCAAGGCCGCTGTTCAGGCCGGAGCCGCAGATGAGAGCTGGTTCGTCTCCGCCGGGGACGCGGAGGCCATCCGCACCGTGCTGGGTATCACCGACACCTCCAGGATCGGTCTCATGGGCCACTCCATGGGCGGCGCCACCTCGGTGGAGCTCGGCCGGGAGCGCAGCGATATTTCTGCCGTCATCGATCTGGACGGCACCATGTTGGGGGAGTACCTGGCTGTGGAAAACGGGGAATGGACGGTGAACGACGCCCCCTACACCGTGCCGGTGCTTGATTTCAACAACTGGGAATCGTATACTGATCGTGAAGAATACATCGCCCGGGGCTACCGCTATCCCAATGTGGAAGTGGTCGGCCATGCCGCCGAAGGCTTCTCTGTCGGGATCCGGGGCACCAAACACATGGACTTCACCGATCTGCCTCTGCTCTCTCCCTTCCTGGGCAGGATGCTGGGCAGCGGGGAGCGCAGCACGGAGGAGACCATGACCATCGTCAATTCTGTGGTGCTGGACTTCTTCAACAGCTATGTGAAAGGGGAGGGCGTCTTTACGGTACAGGATACCTACTGATCGCCCGCAGGAAAAAAGCATGGACGTACGCATCGAGCAGATCGGAAAAGAAGAGGAAGAGCTGGTCCTGATCCGCTGCCGGGCAGTGACGGAGGAGGTACGGGAGATTGCGGCCTTCGTGAAATCCCGCCAGGGAAGCCTGTCCGGCACCGCGGAGGCAAAGCAGTACGAGATCGCCGTGACGGATGTGTGCTATATCGAATCGGTAGACGGCAAAACCTTCCTCTATACCGGCGACGGAGTCTTCGAGAGCGCCTACCGGATCTACGAGCTGGAGGAGCTTCTGCGGCCCAAGCACTTTCTGCGCGTCTCCAAGCCCATGCTGGTGAATCTCTTAAAAATCCGGTCCATCCAGCCCGCTTTCAACGGCCGCTTCACGGCGGTGCTGAGCTCCGGGGAGAAGATCGTGATCTCAAGAAGCTATGTCAAGGCCCTCAAAGCGGCGCTGAAGGGAGAGTAAACCATGGAATTCAAGCGCTTTCTGATCAATAAACTGATCCTCTTTTTCATGCTGTCCACCCTGATCACCGTGGCTGTCGCCCTGATCGGCTCCGCCTATGACAGCGAAGCCCGCTTTGGCTATGACAGCATGCTGACGCCCATCAAGTATGCCGGGCTCTGCCTGCTGCCCACTCTTGTGACCTGGTCCAGGAGGGAGCTTTCCCTGAAGGAACTGCTGGGCCGCAAGGCGCTGATGCTCCTTCTGCTGGAAGGGGTGATCCTTCTTATGGCCTTCACCAGCCCCGCCATAGACACGGAGAGAGCGGACGTCGTCCTCACCATAGCGGGGAGCGTACTGGTGATTTTCCTGCTGGCCAATCTTTTCCTCTGGCTGCGGGACTCTGCCCAGGCAAAAAAAATGAACCGGGATCTCCAGATGTTTCAGAAGCTCCACGGGTGAATTGAGAAAGGACAATCCCTGCTTCAATATTCAGATTTCCGGGATAGAGAACAAGATAAGCCTGCCTCTCCGCAACAGAGAGGCAGGCTTGCTTGCAAATTGAAGGCCGGGGCTGTAGATTCCAGCCCCGGCGTTTTGAGACAGGTGTCGATTATCCGAAGTACTTTCCGCTGGCCCACATGGCGGTGCAGGCGGCCAGAGAGAGATAGGTCTGCTCCGGAGCGTCGCTGCGGGAGGAGATGGCGATGGGGATCTTGGCACCCACCAGAATGCCGCAGCCGGTGGCGCCGGCGTTGCGCTGCAGCACCTTCACCAGCAGGTTGCCGGAAATCAGGTTGGGCACCACAATGCCGTCGAACTCGCCGCAGTAGGGGCAGTCATAATGCTTCAGGCGGGCGGCCTCCTTGCTCATGATCAGGTCATAGGCAATGGGACCGACCAGATTGCAGTCGGCAATGGGACGGTACTCATGCTGGCGCACCATGGTCTGATCTTCCACGGTATCCCGCATCTGGAAGCTGGGGGTCTCCACCAGGGAGAGCAGGGCGATGTTGGGCTTCTTCACCTCAAACACGTTCAGTGCCCGGACCATGTTGCTCACCACCTCGCGGCGGGCCTCCATGTTGGGGTTAATGAGCAGCGTCACGTCCGAGACGGCCAGCAGCCGCTCGTATCCGGGCACCTTCAGGAACACCACGTGGGTCACCAGGGCGTCCTCCCGGATCAGGTGGTTGGCCTTGTTCAGCACCGGCATGAGAAAATCCCGGG
>CAMOXK010000024.1 GCA_946629065.1 uncultured Clostridia bacterium | reverse complement strand
CGCTTCTGAGGGCATTCCTGCGTCTGGAAGCAGTTTCCAAACCAATTTTTGAAAAATTTTTAATTGGAGGATAGTGTTCTATGATCAAAGTCGGCATCAATGGCTTCGGCCGCATTGGTTCCCTGGCCTTCCGCGCTGCCATCAAGTCTGACGACATCGAGGTCGTCGCCATCAACGCTCCCGGCCATCCCGCTTCCCACATCGCCTACTGCGTGAAGTACGATTCCGTCCACGGCCGTTTCGACGGCGAAGTCATCGGCAACGATGAGGACAGCACCGTCACCGTGAATGGCAAGGTCGTTAAGGTCCTGTCTGACAAGACCTACCGCGACGCCACCCTCATCCCCTGGGGCGAACTGGGTGTGGAGTATGTTCTCGAGTGCACCGGCGTTTACCTCGACAAGGCGAAGGCTCAGGCACATATCGACGCCGGCGCCAAGGTCGTCGTCATGTCCGGCCCTGCCAAGGACGACACCCCGATGTTCGTTTGCGGCGTGAACCTGGATAAGTACACCCCCGATATGCAGTTCGTTTCCAACGCTTCCTGCACCACCAACTGCCTGGCCCCCATCACCAAGGTCGTCAATGACAACTTCGGCGTGATCGAAGGCCTGATGACCACCGTGCACGCTTCCACCGCCACCCAGTCCATCGTGGACGGCTTCCCCAAGAAGAAGGACCTGCGCGGCGCCCGCTCCATCTACAACAACATCATCCCCTCCTCCACCGGCGCTGCCAAGGCTGTCGGCAAGGTCATCCCCGAGCTCAACGGCAAGCTCACCGGTATGTCCATGCGTATCCCCGCTCCGGACGTGTCCGTTGTTGACGTGACCTTCCGTCTCGAGAAGGCTGCCACCTATGCCGAGATCTGCGCTGCCATGAAGGCCGCCTCCGAAGGCCCCATGAAGGGCGTTCTGGAGTACGTGGACGACGAGGTCGTCTCCTCCGACTTCCGCAGCGATGCCCACACCTCCATCTTCGACGCCAAGGCCGGCATTGCTCTGAACGATCACTTCGTCAAGCTCGTCGCCTGGTACGACAACGAGTGGGGCTTCTCCAACAAGATGCTCGACCTGACCCGTCACATCGACAAGGTCCGCAAGGGCTGATTAACAAAGCGCAACAGCATATACAGCATATGAAAATCCCCCGGAGCCTATGCTTCGGGGGATTTTTCTGCGCGCTGCCCTCCCGGCTGTCATTGCGGACCGCCGTACGCAGCGGCGCGGGGAAAGGGGGTCTGTCCGCTCCTTTTGAGATTGGCATTGATTTTTCCGGTCATTCTTGATATACTAAACATGCCACACAATTCCATAACAGACAATAGTAGAGAATGTGTTTCTTTCCTCGGAAAAAATGCATTCTCCATCTTGGCATTCTCTACGATTGTCGGGAATTGTGTGGCAGCAAACGGAGCAATGCGTTTTTGTGCGCAGCTCAGGCTGCGCACTTTTTTTTGCCGGGAAAAAGAGAATGACAGAAGGGAAATGACGGCCTGCTTGTCCGCCGGCAGATCGGCCGTGCAAGATCGGGCATTTTCTTTAGAATATCATCTTGTGATGGCAGATACCGGCAACGATACGCTTTTTAGCTCCTTCCGGGCAGAAAGAAGGGGTATTGGAAATGCAGCTTTGGAAGCTGGAATGGGCACGCAGGGTAATCAAGCGTCACATTCACACGTTCAATGTGGAGACAAAGCGTAGAAATGGCGGCAGATATGTTCGAGCGTGGATCGACGAAATCTTCTGCTTCTTTCGGTATGGCAGTTCGCCGGATGACTATTATCAGTATGAGTTCTTCAGGATTCGCGGCTCGGAACGCGACAAATTCATTACTTGGCGGCGAAGCCAGCGCTTGATCAGAGAGAACGGTCCGGCTGCAAAGAAAATGGTGGAGAAGGATCAACTTGATCGTCGATTCCATGCATATATGAACAGGGCATGGATCGATTTACAAACTGCCTCTGAGGAGGAGTTCATGGCCTTTCTCGACAAATACGGCCGCGCTTTTATGAAACCTCTCGGCGGTGCCTGCGGGAGAGGGATCTTTCTCTTGACCAGGGAGGCGTATCTGGCCGAGGGGAAGGATATCGAGAAGTACCGTGGGTTCATCGCCGAGGAGGTCCTTCAGCAGCATGAAGTCCTCAGCCGTCTGAATCCAAATTCAGTCAACACGATCCGCGTTTTGACCTACCGCGGAGAGATCCTCTCGGCAGTCCTGAAGCTGGGGACCGGTACGGCCATTGTGGATAACCAGCATGCAAAAGGAGTAAACGGCAATATCGACCTGGAGTCTGGAATCACAAACTCTGTGTTTTATGATATAGACTACCATCCTTTTTACCGTCACCCGGATACGGGCGCAATACTGCTGGGGATTCAAATTCCCTACTGGCAGGAGCTGAAAGATACTGTCAGCGCTGCCGCCCGCGAGTTGATGGAGATACCGTACCTCGGGTGGGACGTGGCGATCGTGCCGAAGGGTATTGCAATCATTGAGACAAACGAGGAACCGGGTCACGATCTTTCACAAGGCGCAGCAAAGATAGGCTTATACGGGATTATTAAACAGATCCGAAAAAAGCGGAAAGAACCATAATGGGGCAAGGGGAAGGCTTCCCCAGGAAGAAGAACCTGCGCGGCGCAGGAAAAGGCACGGTTTCCCGTACAATCTCGCGGGAGTACCGTGCCTTTCAGTCTATGCTATTTCCCTCTGAACTATGTTCGCCTTCGATATAGTACCGATCTTCGACCCAACGTGCGGGATTTTTCTCAATGTAGTCCCAAATCTGTCGGTAATCGTCCTCGTTGCGGATGACATGCTCGTGATAGGAACGCTGCCAGAGCTGTGCGCCGCACCTGCGATTTGTAAAGCGCTTGAACGTTGAGACTAACATAGGCAGCGTCTCATTTGTAGGGGCCGGCGTCCCCGACGGCCCGTTATCCATGTTTGTAGGGGCCGGCGTCCTCGACGGCCCGTTGCCTTCGATCCGCAACAGGAGATGGATATGATTTGGCATGATGACATAATGATCCAAGAAGAGCCATGAATATGTTTTCTCAATTTCTCGCAGTGTTTCTGCCACAATCTCTCCATATGGCGAGAGACGGACGTTCGGGACGTCGAGGACGCCGTCCCCTACGGCGATGGATGAAAGGATGCATCTCCGTTCGTAGGTGCATAGGGTGACGAAATAGGCGCCGGGGCTGCTGTAATCGTAGTCCGGCAGGCGGATTTGTTTTCGTTTGGGAAGATCCATGGCACGCCCCCCCTTTTTTTCTGCGTAGGGGCGCCCTCCGCTTCGCTTCGCCCTTGTGGTCGCCCGCGCGTTCCATATTACCACACATTCGGCAAAGAAAACAGGCGTCCTCGCACATCTTTGAACATCTTGGAACTTCTATCGAACATCTTTTAACATCTATGAAAATGATGGAGAGAAACCGCACATCTCTCCATCATCTTTTTCCATTCCAAAAGAAAAGGGCAAGGTCATAGCCTCGCCCTCGGTTGGATAACTCGACAAACTGGAAGTTATTATTCTATTAGTTCTGTCAACGCCTTGTTGTAATCATCCTCTATCAGAATGACCTTCTCACCGACACTTCCGAACGTTTCGATGTACCATCTGTTGCATTCTTTCAGGTCATCGGGTGTACAATCGGCTTCGATCAGCCTGGATTCTATATCCGACTCATGTCCGATGATCTCATGAAAATGACCGTCAATATAATCTTCGGTCATGGCAAGGCAAATGAATCGAATAGACGGAAGATACTGAGCATCAAAGTCATTTCTCCAATCCGCGGGAATGTAGCAACCCTCTACAATCAGGTTCTGTCTGTTTTCGACTGCGGTCTTGACTATCTCGCGGACAATGGGCCATAGATACTCCGTGAGAGCATCGTCGTCTTCTGGCCCAAGCTCTGTGTTGCCGCTGCGGATCAGCCCCATCTTCAGATGGTCAATGGAGAGATATGGGTATTTGTACTTTTCGAGCATTCGCTGCGCCAAAAGAGTCTTTCCTGTGTGAGATGCTCCTGTTAACAAAATAATCACGTTCCTGCCTTTACCTCCAAAATCCCGATTTGCTGGGATAATCATATCACAGCAAAGCACCGCAATCAATGACAGATTGCGGTGCTGCCCTCCACCAGCCCAGTGTATTGATACGCTGTGGTTCTGCTGAGGCTGCAGGGCCAAGCGGGCTGCCGAGGGCGGCAACCCCTGCGGCGATCCCGGAGGAGCGCGCAGGGGGGATGCGTTCATCCCGCCGCCTGTACAGCGATACGAACGGGCAGCGCGATCAGGGGTTCGGCCCCTGTGCGGGGACGACTGCCCCTATCGGCATTCGGCCGCTTCGACCTGCAGGGCCCGCAGCCCCAGAGGGAGAGCAAGGAACGGCTGATAGCCTCACGAACGCCAGGTGGGGAGAGCATGACAAATCACGCGACTTTTTCCAGATGTAGTGTGGAAGAAAAGGCGCTTTCAGAAATATTCAACAGGCAAGTGGTGTTTTTCCGGTTTGTTCTTGCTTTTTCGCCCTATCGTGATATAATTTTCCTGAACAGCAAAAAGAAGGAGGTATTCCCATGAACAGAAAACGCATTCTTTGCCTGGTTCTCAGCCTGGTCTGCGTGGTGACGCTGCTGGCAGGCTGCGGATCCGCCAAGCCGGAGTCCGCCCAGGAGGAGGGCTTCAACATGAAGTCCCTGGAGGGCGTCTATACCGAAGAGATCGCCCATCGCGGCACCATCGTGCTGACCGCTGTGGATGAGCGGACCGCCGCCATCACCATTGACTGGCCCGGCAGCGCCGCCACCAGGGGCAGCTGGGATTTGACCGGCACTTACGACGCCGAGCGTCAGGCCATTGTATACAACGACGCCATTTACATCGAAAAGACCTTCAACGAGCAGGGTGCCGAGAGCGACAAGGTGGTCTACACCCGGGGCTCCGGCGTCTTCACCCTGGATCGGGGCAAGCTTTTCTGGACCGATGAGACCCAGCCAGAGCGGGGCCTGAACACCTTTGTCTACAGCATGAGCCTGGAGGAGTACAACAGCGCCCAGAGCGCCTCCGACATTCCCGTGGTGACCGCCGCGCCTGCTGACGGCAGCGCGCTGCCCGTGGTGACCCCGGCTCCCGGGGCTCTGCCCACCGTGACCCCTGCGCCCGCGCCCTCTCCCACGGCGGCGCCGGGAGGCGGCCTGCCCATCATCAAAAAGTCCCCCACGGATGAGACTGTGAAGGAGGGCGGCACCGCTTACTTCGTCGCCAAATATGCGGACGCCGTCTGGGCTGTGTGGCACTTCCTCAGCCCCGACGGGCAGACCGATATGACCTATGAGGCCGCGGCCACTTACTTCCCCACGCTGAACATCGTCAACGGCATGTACAGCACCATGAAGCTGGAGAACATCCCCATGGCGCTGAACGGCTGGCGTGTCTACTGCCGCTACACCAACAACAACGGCAGCAGCGATACCGCCACCGCCCTTATCACCGTGACGGCGGCGCCTGCGCCCACGGCTACACCCGCTCCCGCCCCCACCGTTGCGCCCACCGCTGCGCCTGTGGTCAACGAGTGGCGTGAGAGCACGGATCTGGACACCGCCATCCAGGGCTCCGGCCTGTCCTTCTCGCCCCCGCTGGATGTTGTCGTCCCCGAGGGCCTGCACTTCAAGACCTACCGTTACCGCAGCGGCATCATCGAGGCCGACTATGCCAACGCGCTGGGCGATACCGTCCTCTTCGTGCGCAAGGCCAACTCCCTCTTCGGCACGGACCTGACCGGTGACTACAACAGCTATTCCACCTCCTGGGACATCACGCTGAAGGGCCTGACCGTCCACTGCCTGGGCGACGGCATCACCTCCAACACCTCCACCTACACCTCCGGCAGCTACGGCTATGCCATCTGCTTCAACATTGGCCTGGAGGGCAGCGGCCTGGATCCCGATCAGATCAATTCCTTCGTCAACTGCATCCAGTAAGATCGCAGCCCTTGATCAAAAAGGGGCGTGCTGCAAAACAGAAAAAAGAGCGCAAAACCCCTGGTCATAACGTAGGGGAGGGCCTTGCGCCCTCCCGGCGGAACCAGGCCATATTACAAGAAAAATGTTCGGCGAATCCGTACAATGTGCGGTTTCACCGAACATTTTTCTCATTTTTTGTTTGCCGGCTGCTTGAGGTCCCCCTATCGGCCTTCGGCCACTTCCCCCGGAGGGGAAGCAAGAGCCTCCCCCCCCTGCGGTGAGATCAAGCTTCCAAAAACGCGAAGATCTTTTCCCAGTAGTTCCGCAGGGTCTCGCCCTCGGCAAAGTACAGCTCGTGGCGCATGCCCGGCATCTTCACCAGCTCGCAGGTGGGGGCCTTTGCGGCAAAGGCGTCCTGAGACTCGTTTTTCACATAGGTATCTTTCTCCGCCTGGAACAGCAGCACCGGGATCCGGATCTTTGCGATCTGGCGGGGAGAGGTGACCCGGCGGCAGGCCAGGATGGCCTCCCGACCCCATTTGGAGGAGCCGGCGCAGGTCTGCAGCCGCTTGTCCTGGAGCTTGCGGGCGTAGTACCAGGCAAAGCGGGCCTCGGAGTTGGCCGCGCTCTGCTCGTAGTTTTCTTCGGGGAAGGCCTCAACAGGGGAGAGGGGCTCCTTTGCCTTTTCGCCCATGCCCTTCAGCGCGGCGAAGGCATAGGCCACCGGCAGGGGGATCTTGCCGAAGCTCAGCCCCAGCATGGGGGAGGAGAGAACGGCCTTGGAAAACAGCTCCGGGTACTGCTCGATGGTCCAGGCGCCCACACAGCCGCCCATGGAGTGGCAGTAGAGATAGAGGGGCAGCTTCCCGGCAGCGGGTTTCACCCGCTTTTCCGTCAGGTGGCGCAGATCCTCCACATATTCCTGGAAGCGGTCCACATGCACCACCAGCGGGTTGCTGTTTTCCCGGAAGGAGCGGCCGTGGCCTCGGTGGTCCAGACCCCAGACCTCGTAACCCGCCTGGAGCATGTAGTAGATGCTCTCGCTGAACTTGCTGATGGATTCGGTAAAGCCGTGGCTGATGACGATGACGCCCCTGGGCGCGTCGCAGCGGTAGTGCTCAAAATAGATGGGCTGGCCCTGAACCCGCTCGTCCAGACCGGTCTCCCGACGCTGGGCCAGATAGGGCTCCACGACGGTTTCCATCTGCTCCCGATACTGCTCCTCGGTGATCCAACGCATGGTGCTGCCTCCTTTTTCGGGTCCTCCCCGCTTTTCTCCCCTCCAATATACCAGAAAGCAGGCGGCAAGGCAACCGGATTTGACCCATTCCTGGCAAACCGGAGGAAAAACGCAAAGGGAGAACGGAGACCTGACCGGGCTGCCAACAGGCGCGGGCCTTTGCTTCACGGTGCTTCGGAACAGGCTTCCCTTGATTTTGTAACATTTACGGCGTATACTATACAAACTGAATCACAGCATCGGACTGTTCAAAAACCTGCAAGTCTTTTTCCCGGAGGAAACTATGGCAAAGCACATGGCAAAACATATGACCCAGGACAGCGGCAAAAAGAAGGGCCAGAACTATCTCCACGGCGCGGCGATCCTGACCGCCGGCGTCATCATCATGAAGATCCTGGGCTTCTTCTACAAGATCCCCCTGGGCAATATCCTGGGTGACGAGGGCTACTCCATGTTCATGGGGGCCTACAGCATCTATTTCATCTTCTTCACCCTGGCCACCGCCGGCCTGCCCGTGGCCCTATCCCGCCTGGTGGCGGAGGCGGACGCCAACGGCCGCGCCCGGCAGGAGCAGAAGCTTTTCCGGGTGGCACTGGTGACCTTCACGGTGCTGGGTCTGCTCTTTGCCTCCATCATGTTCTTCTTCCCCCGCTGGCTTGCCGCCGTGTATCTGGAAAACCCGGATGCCGCGCCCAGCGTGAGGGCCATGGCTCCTGCCATTTTGCTGGTGTGCATGGTCTCTGCCTACCGGGGCTACTGCCAGGGCAACGGCAACATGCTCCCCACCACGGTGGACGAGGTGCTGGAGGTCCTGTTCAAGGTGGTGGCGGGCCTTGTGATCGCGGTGTTGGTGCTGCGGGCAAAGGCCGGAAAGCCCGACGCCCTGCCCATGGGCTCCGCCGGCGCCATCTTCGGCGTGAGCGTGGGCTCGGCGGTGTCTCTGCTGTATATGGTCCTCTACAAGCGCCGGCACTATGACGTGCTGGCCGCCTCCTATACCGCAGGCGTGCGGGATCCCCACGATGTGCCGGAGGATGACGACAAGGTGGACTCCGCCCTCACCATCGTCAAGAACATTTTCTCCATCGGCGTCCCCATCGCTCTGGGCGCCTGCATCATGGCGCTTTTAAACAGCGTGGACTCCAAGCTCTGCATGAACCGGCTCCAGAGCGCCGCGGGCTTCAACTATCAGCAGGCCAAGGTGCTCTACGGGGTCTACGGCAAGGCCCAGACCCTGTTCAATCTCCCCGCCGCCTTCATCACGCCTCTCACCATCTCCATCGTGCCGGCCATTTCCTCGGCCCTTGCCATCGGAGATAAGCGCAGCGCCGGCAAGGTCTCGGAGGACTCCATGCGCATTTCCGCCCTGGTGTCCGTGCCCATGGGCGTGGGTCTCGCGGTGCTGGCAAAGCCTATCATGGATACGCTCTATCCCGGCAGCCACCCCGCTGGCCCCGGCCTTCTGGGGGTCATGGGCATCGCCTCCTTCTTCGTCTGCATCCTGCTGATGGAAAACGCCATCCTCCAGGCCTCCGGCAAGGAGAAGCTCACCATGGTGACGCTGATCGTGGGCGGCCTGGTAAAGATCCTGATCAACTGGTTCCTGGTGGCCCGGCGGGAGATCAACATCTACGGCGCGCCGGTGGGCACGCTGGTGAGCTATCTGGTCATGGCGGTGATGAACTATGTGTTCATGTGGCGCTGCCTGGACTATCGGCCCCGGCTGCTCCGCTGCTTCGCCGGTCCCGTACTCTCCAGCGCCGTCATGGGCGTGACCGCCTGGGCCATCTTCGGGCTGCTGGCCCGCGTCCTGGGCCACGGCCGCTTTGCCACCCTTCTCGCCATGGCTGCCGCCATCCTTGCGGCGGTAGCGGTGTACCTGGCGGCTGCCATTTTCTCCCGGTCTGTGACCAGGGAGGACATGCGTCTGATCCCCGGCGGAGAAAAAATAGCCAAAATCCTGCGGATGCGCTGAAAAAAAGCATCAAAAACCGGAAATACTACTTGATAAACCGCAGCTTTTATGGTAAATTATCTAAGCTGTCTGTCGCAGCAAAAAATGTGTAAAAATGGCCCTGTGCCAAAAGATTCTTAGGAGGAATTATACGATGAATAAAGCAGAACTCGTTACTGCTGTTGCCAAGAAGACCGGCCTGTCCAAGAAGGATTGCGAGCAGGCTGTCAACGCCACTTTTGACGCCATCACCGAGACTCTCGTCGCCGGCGAGAAGGTCCAGCTGGTTGGCTTTGGTGCTTTTGAAGTTAAGGAGCGCGGCGCTCGCGTCGGCCGCAACCCCCAGACCAAGGAAGAGATCGAGATCCCCGCGACTCGCGTTGCTTCCTTCAAGATCGGCAAGGCTCTGAAGGACGCCGTTGCCAAGTAAGGGTTCCTTATGATACAATAACTGCGCAGCCCTTTGGGCCGCGCAGTTTTTTCAATTGTAAGACCGGTTTCGGGATCCACTTTTCTATAAAGGAGTGTATGTCTATGCGTCTGGATAAATATCTGAAGGTCTCCCGGCTCATCAAGCGCCGCACCGTGGCCAACGAGGCCTGCGACGGGGAGCGGGTCAATGTCAACGGCCGCCAGGTGAAGGCCAGCTACCAGGTCAAGGAGGGGGACGTGATCGAGGTCGCCTTCGGCAACCGCACCATGCGGGTGGAGGTCACCCAGATCAACGAGACCGCCAACAAGGCGGACGCTCCCGCCATGTACAAGGAGCTGGAGTGATAACGAGAAAATCGAAAAAATTCTATTATCAGTTGAATCACGAAGCCAAAAGGATCGGCGTACCTTCCGCAAGGCACGCCGATCCTTTTTTGCTTCAGTACTCGTAAATGCCGCCGCCGATGAACTCCCGCACCAGGGAATCGGGAGACACGTCCTCGTCCGCGATTTCGCCGAAGAGCTGCAGCGCGGGGAGCACCGAGCGCAGCTCATCGAAGCGCTCCACCCCTTCGGGCACGGAGCGGAAGAGCTGCGTGGCAGTGCGGTTGTACACCGCCAGCTCATAGGGCAGACTGGTGTCGAACTGGTAGTTTGCCTTGTCCTTGAAGGGAGAGATGTGCAGCTTTTCGCCCCGGCGGACATTGGCCCACATGGCCATGGTCTCCGCGGGGTCGCTGCCCCGGAAGAGATAGTCCCGCACCGTGCGGCGCACCAGACGGAACCAGGTGGCCTTGAAGACCTCGCGGCCCTGGAAGACCACATTGCTGCGGGCGGAGATGTAGAGCTTGAAGGCCTCCGGGTGCTTGTCGGTGATGCTGTCGTTCAGGGCGTGGATGCCCTCGAAGATCACGATCTCGTCCTTCTTGAGCTTGATGGACTTGGAAGGCTCCTGAATTCGCATTTTCCGGGAGAACTCATATTTCGGCACATAGATCCGCTTGCCCTCGCTGAGCTCCGTGAAATGCCGGTTCAGAAGCTCCATGTCCAGGCAAAGAGGGCTTTCGTAGTCAATGTCCCCCTCCGGCGTGCGGGGACAGGTAGCCGGGTCCACGGTCTTGAAATAATCGTCCATGGCCACATAGTGGGTGCTCACGCCGTGCTTCTCCAGGGCCTCGGCGATCTTCATGGCGGTAGTGGTCTTGCCGGAGCCGGAGGGGCCGGAGAGCAGCACGATGGGGCTCTGCTTCTGATTCTCCAGGATCTTCAGCGCCGCCTGCTCCACCTTTTTATGGTATACCGCGTCGCACTCCTGCACAAAGCCCTTGGGGTCGGTGACGGTTTTGTAGTTGATCTCACTCAGCTGGAAAGACATTTATTCCCACTCCTTCTGATAGAATTCCCGGATCTTTTCCTTGTCCGCGCAGGTCTCTTCGATCTTCTGAATGTACTCCAGGGGATATTTCGGCGCCATCAGGCGGATGTTGCGTCCGTTGCCCGGGGCGATCAGCTTGGTGGAGCCGCCTCCGCCCATGGCAAGGATGCTGCAGAGCTCCTCCATGATGCAGATGTTGTACAGGTTTTCAAAGCCCGGTCTGGTCCAGCCCACGTTTTCAAAACCGCCGGACATGAACTTCTGCCGGTAGAGATAATAGGGCTCATAGCCCGCCTGCCGCAGCCGCGCGGCCGCTTCATCCAGCATGGCGCCCACCTCGCCCTCCGAGGGAAGGGGAGAGCCCTCCAGGGTGATGCGGCTGCCTTTTTTCAGGCTCAGGGTGTGCACCGTGATGTTTTCCGCCTCCAGGGCGAGCACTGCGTCCAGCGTGCGGGAGAAGCCCTCCGGATCATCTCCCGGCAGGCCCGCGATCAGGTCCATGTTCACCGCAAAGCCGCCCACGCGCCGTACCTTTTCCAGCGCCGTCAGGATATCTGCCTCCGTGTGCTTCCGGCCGATGATCTCCAGCACCTTGTCGGACATGGTCTGGGGATTTACACTGACCCGGTCCACCCCGTGACGGCGCAGGACACGGAGCTTTTCCTCGGTGATGGTGTCGGGCCGGCCTGCCTCCACGGTGTATTCCCGCAGTGCGCTCAGGTCAAATTCCCGCTCCAGCAGGGTGCAGACTTGCTCCAACTCCTCCGGGGAGAGGGTGGTGGGGGTGCCGCCGCCGAAGTAGATGGAAACCGGGCGGAGCCCCAGCGCACGGACCTGGGCAGCCGTGGCCCGGATCTCCTGCTCCAGGGCCTCCACAAAGGGGGGAATGAGCTTCATGCTCTTCTCCACCGATTGGCTCACAAAGCTGCAGTAGGCGCAGCGAGTGGGACAGAAGGGGATACCCACATAGAGGCACACGTCCTCCGGACCCAGCCCCTCCTGGGCGGTGATGGTATGGCGGCTGGCGTCCAGGCACAGAGCCGTCCGTTCCGGGGAAACGTCAAATTCCTCCGTGAAGCGGCGGGCGGCCTCCTCCTCGGAAAGCCCCTCCCGGAGGAAACCCGCCAGCAGTTTTCCCGGCCGCACCCCGGTGAGAGCGCCCCAAACGGGCTTCTTCCGCCCGGCGCGGAGGGCGGCGCGGTACATGGCGTTTTTGATCAGCCGCTGACATTTCCTGTCGGTGATGAGCGCGTCTGTCAGCTCCCGGTTTTCCGCCGCGGCCCGGCCAGAGAAGCGTCCCGCCCCGGTATAGAGCAGGCAGCTTGCGGTGGTGAAGCGCCCTCCCCGGTGCAGGGAGATCTCCATCCGCTCACCCGCGGGCTTTCCCTCGGGATAGACGGGCCTCTCCTCGGGGAAGAGGGTCAGCAGCATCTGTTCCACCGCATATTTATATGTATGACCTTTCAGGTATAAGTTCACAACGTTTTCTCTCCTGGTTTCGGGATAAAGTCGGCTGTTTATGTGAATATCTTATTATATCAGACACGGGGAAGAAACACAATCTGCAAAAAATTGTATTCAGGAAAAATGAAAAAAAGCAAATATCCTTCAAACTTTTTGTTGTTTTCTGGAAAAAAATATTGTATTATACATGCATATAAGGTAAAGTTGGGGTAAGTGCAATGTATTGTGTGGGAGAGAAAATCATATACGGGGAGAATGGCGTCTGCACCGTGGAGAAGATTGAGCCCCTGGGCATGTCCGGCGCTTCCAAGGACAAGCTCTATTATCATCTGAGCCCCCTGATCGGCTCGGGCACGTACTTTGCCCCGGTGGATTCCGGCGCCTACATGCGGCCGGTGATGAGCCGGGAGGAGGCCGATGCGCTGATCGACGCCATGCCCGGCATCGAGCCTGCCATCTGCAACGACAACCGCTTCAATCATGTGGATGCCTATTATAAGGAGCTCTTCCGCCAGCACAGCTGTGAGGCGCTGGTCGCCATCGTCAAGGGCCTGCGGACCCGGATGGCCACCCGCAAGACCCGCAGCAGCCGGGCGGAGGCCACCATGAAGCGGGCGCGGGACATGCTGCATGGGGAACTCTCCGTGGCGCTGGGTCTGGAGCTTTGCGAGGTGGAAAACTACATCACCAGCCGCATCGGCGAGCAGCCCTTCGACCAGTAAGACACCGATGGATGCAAAAAATGGGAACTTTTTCGAAAGTTCCCATTTTTTGCGCTTTTCTGCGGCGCATCACCGGTGTCTGCGCATATACTCTACGGTGCGATGCAGGGTCTGGGTGTGTCTGAGCTCCTCCAGGTGCCCGGCAAAGTCCAGGTGATAATGCTCCTGTAATGCCGCAAGGATTTCCGCCTGCTCAGCCTGCCGCTCCAGGGCTTCCTCGTCTGTCAGGTCCGCAAAGGAGAGCTGCCGCTCCTCATCGTCGCTGAGATTGTAGAGGCTCACGCCGATGAGGCGCACCGGGGCCCGATCCACCTGGTCCAGCAGCTTCACCGCCTCCCGGAAAATGGTTACGGCGTCGTCACAGGGAGGCAGGGCCCGGGAGCGGGTGATGGAGCGCATGTTGGCATAGGTCAGCTTCAGGCTGACCCCTCTGCCGTAGAGGGAGATCCGCCGGGCACGGCTTTCCACCGAGAGGGAGAGCAGGAACAGCACCTCTTTGAGAAAGGAGATATCCGCCACATCCTCCTGGAAGGTCAGCTCCCGGCCGATGGATTTGGCGTCCTCCGGCCGGTAGGGGGTGACGGGCCGATCGTCGATGCCGTAGGCCACCTGGACGATCCAGCGGCCCTGCTTGCCCAGAAGCCGGATCACGTCCTCCTGCCGCTCTCCTGCAGGTCTCGCACGGTTTCGATCCCCGCGGCGTGGAGCTTCCGGGCGGTCTTCTCTCCCACAGTGTAGAGCACCTGCACGTCCCGATCCAGGATCAGGTCCACAAAGGCCTGGGGCGTGGGGATCTCAAAATAGCCGTCTGGCTTCTTCTCCTCGCTGGCGGTTTTTGCAGCGGTTTTGGAATAGGCCAGGCCCACCGAGCAGCTGAGCTGCAGTTCCTCCCGGGTCCGGCGCTTGATCTCCCGGGCGATCCGGCGTGCGCCATCCCAGTCCCCGGCCTGCTGGGTGATGTCCAGATAGGCCTCGTCCAGGGCGATGGCCTCCGCGGCGGAGGCGTAGCTTTCCCAAATCTCGTGGAGCTGCCGGGACACGGCGCGGTACTTGTCAAAATCCGGGTGGCGGTAGATCCCCTGGGGACAGAGACGATAGGCGTCCTTGATGTTCATGCCGGAGCGCACCCCGAAGGGACGGGCCTCATAGCTGCAGGTGGCGACCACGCCCCGCTCGCTGGGCAGGGAGCCGATGATCAGGGGCTTTCCCCGGAGGCTGGGGTCGTCCCGCATCTCCACCGAGGCGTAAAACGCATCCATATCCACATGCAAAATGATCCGATCCACCTGATCCGCCTCCTTTCCCGGCCGTTTCTCATGAGCACATTGTATCACCGGGACGGAGATTCAACAAGAGCCGCCGCCCGGCAAAGCGCAGAAAGAGCGCGCTGCAAAATGCACTGTCATTGCGAGATCAGTTCGCGAACTGGTCGAGGCAATCCGTTTATCTGTATAGAGAGATACGGATCCCTACGCCCACACCAGTGACATCGGTCACTTAAGTGAGCCTCCAAATCTTTGATTTGGCTAAGGCGAACTTACACCCGTGGCGGGTTCGGAATGACAGGATCACGCATTTTGCAGCGCGCCCGTCTAGCCTGACGGCGCCAATACGAACACGCCTCTCAGCGGCCTTTTTCGGTGCTTTTTGTCCCGCCTCACTTGCTGGGCGCCAGCCCAGCGGCGTTCGTTGGGCGCAAAAATCCCTCGAAAAAAACTCGCTGAGAGGTGCCTTGCAGTTTTGACGGAGCCAATTTTCGTCAAAACAAGGAAAAGGGTGCAGAGAATACTTTGTGTATTGTCAAACCCTTTGACGCAGGATTGGCGGAAATTGGCCCGTCAAAACCGTGTTCGTATTGGCGCCATCAGGCTATGCTTTCGCCCGATAGAACTCAGTGGCCCACGTGCTCGTGGAGCTCCTCCTCGTCCATGTCCCGGAAGTCCTCCGGATCATAGGCGATGCCGTTGCGGTCGTAATAGTCCTTCACGGCGGCGCGGACGGCCTGCTCGGCCAGCACGCTGCAGTGGAGCTTGTGCACGGGCAGCCCGTCCAGGGCCTCCACCACGGCTTTGTTGGAAAGCTCCAGGGCTTCCTTCACGGTCTTGCCCTTGATGAGCTCGGTGGCCATGGAGCTGGTGGCGATGGCGCTGCCGCAGCCGAAGGTGTTGAACTTCACGTCGGTGATGACCTGATTCTCGTCGATCTTCAGGTACATGCGCATGATGTCGCCGCACTTGGCGTTGCCCACTTCGCCGATGCCGTCGGCGTCTTCGATCTGGCCGACGTTGCGGGGATTGCGGAAATGATCCATTACTTTTTCACTATAGAGAGCCATGAGATTACCTCCCGATTTTTATCGATTTGATCCATCGCCGAAGGCGATACCACAATTTTTCACTCTTCTCTATTCACTCTTCCCTCAAATGAGGTGCGGGCGCTGGCCCTTCTGCAGTTCGTCCCAAACCGGGGACATGGCCCGCAGATAGTCCACCACCTTGGGGACGGTTTCGATGATGTGGTCGATCTCCTCCATGGTGTTGTACTCCCCAATGGAGAGACGCAGGGAGCCATGGGCCACCTCGTGGGGCAGGCCGATGGCCAGCAGCACGTGGCTGGGGTCCAGGGAGCCGGAGGTGCAGGCGCTGCCGGAAGAGGCGCAGATCCCCGCGTCGTCCAGCATGAGCAGCAGGCTCTCGCCCTCGATGCCCTCAAAGCACATGTTCACCGTGCCGGGGACGTGATGCTCCAGACTGCCGTTGATTTTGCTGTGGGGGATCTTGCCGAGCTCCGCAAAGAGCTTGTCCCGCATGGGGATGATTTTGGCAGTGTTTTCCTCCATGTTGGCGCAGCTTTCCTCCAGGGCTGCGGCCATGGCGGCGATGCCGGCCACATTCTCGGTGCCGGCCCGCTTGCCCCGCTCCTGAGCGCCGCCCTCGATGATGTTGGTCAGCACCATGCCCTTTCTGGCGTAAAGGGCGCCAACGCCCTTGGGGGCGTGGAACTTATGGCCGGAGATGGCCAGCATGTCGATGTTCATGGCCTTCACGTCGATGGGCATGTGGCCTGCGGCCTGCACCGCGTCGCAGTGGAAGGGGATCTTCTTCTCCCGGCAGAGGGCGCCGATCTGAGCGATGGGCTGCACGGTGCCGATCTCGTTGTTGGCAAACATCACGGTGACGAGGGCCGTATCCTCCCGGATGGCTGCTTCCAGATCCTCCAGCCGGACCACCCCGTCCTCGTGCACGTCCAGCAGCGTCACCTCAAAGCCCTCTTTTTCCAGCTTGTTCAGGGTGTGCAGCACGGCGTGGTGCTCGAATTTGGTGGAGATCAGGTGCTTTTTGCCCTTCCGCGCGCCCAGACGGGCGGCGGAGACGATGGCCTGATTGTCGGCCTCGGAGCCGCCGGAGGTGAAGTAGATCTCCCGCGGGTCGGCGTTGAGGCATTTGGCGATGGTTTCCCGGGCAGCCTGCAGGGCTTCGGCGGCGTTCTGGCCGAAGGAATAGAGGCTGGAGGGGTTGCCGTACTGCTCCGTCAGGAAGGGCAGCATGGCGTTCAGCGCGGTTTTGGACACGCTTGTGGTTGCAGCGTTGTCGGCGTAGACAAACATTTCAATCTTCCTTTCCTTATAGGCTCCCCTGCAAGGGGAGCTGGCGCGAAGCGCCTGAGGGTTATGGGCTCCCCTGCAAGGGGAGCTGGCGCAAAGCGCATGAGGGGTTTCCCCATCAAATCACGTTTTCCACTTTTTGCCCGTGAGCAGGTCCTCCAGGGTCACGGTTTTCAGGTAGGCGTTGGTGATCTCGTCCAGCTCCTTCCACATGGGGATGGTCTGGCAGGCGGCGGCCCGGTCGCACAGAATGCTGCCGTCTTTGATGCAGGAGACGGGGGCCAGGTTGTCCTCAATGGAGCGCAGGATCTCCTCCACGGTGTAGTCGGCAGGGGCTTTGCTCAGCCGGTAGCCGCCCTCCTTGCCCCGGGTACTCTCCAACAGCTCCGCCTTCTTGAGGCTGCCCACGATGGCTTCCAGATACTTCATGGAGATCTGCTGCCGGTCGGCCACGGTCTTCAGGGACACAAATCCGTCGTCCGGGTGCTGGGCCAGGTCCAGCATCACACGCAGCGCGTAGCGCCCCTTGGAGGTGATATTCAAATCAATTCCCTCCTTTTCACTGGGATTTACAAGCTCAATATACCAGAAGCTTGGTAGGAATTAAATAGACAATTTAGGGCCGTTGTATAAGGCGCCTCTCGCTTCTCTGGAGGGGAAGGCCCCTATCGGCCTTCGGCCACTTCCCCCGGAGGGGGAAGCAAGGGGGGAAACAAAAAAGCAGCCTCGCGGCTGCTTTTTTCGGAACACATTCGTGGTTCAGGTCCGGTGGAAGCGGACGCTGGAGAGCATGGCGCCAAGGTCCGGATCTTCCGCCAGGTCGGGCAGGGGAGTGTCGTTGCCCTTGGCCTTGAACAGCAGTACCTGCACATAGCTCTGCGCGTCCTCCGGGATGGGCAGGCAAAAGGAGAGGGCGTCTCCCTCCAGATACTTCACCGCGTCCACGCTGCCGTAGCGCACCGGGGCAAAGTCCTGGTGTTTCTCGGCGAGAGAGGCGCAGTGGGCAGCGAAATCCTCCCCGGGATAGAAGGCGGCGTACTCCAACTGCAGGCTGAAATCCTCCCCCTCCAGAATGGCCACATGGGAGTCGCTGGAATAGCTGAGGAAGTTCTCCTCCACCACGGCGAAACTGAACTTGTCGGCGTCGTAATCCAGGGTCATCTCCACGGTGGAGGCGTTCTGGAAGCCGGAAATGAAGCTGTAGCTGCCGGTTTTCAGATTGGCGGGAGCTTTGGCGGGGGCGGCCTTTTTGGCCGGGTCTGCCTTGGGGGAGGCGGCTTTTGCCTCGGGCTTCCTTTTCAGCAGCACCAGAGCGGCGGCGCCGGCGGCGGCCAGGCCCAGGGGCGCCAGGATCGTCCATTTTTTCATGGGATCATCTCCTGTGACTTTTCATGATATCACAAGTATAGCCTATCTTTTCCGGTTTGCCAAGGGTCAGTTTTTCTCCAGACGGACCCGGACCTCACCGGAGAGGACCTTTCGCTCTGTGCCATCGGCAAGACGCACCCGCAGGGAGTAGTCCCGCTCCAGGTCCAGCACCAGGGCTCGCTCCGACTCTCTCCCGGGGGAGAGGAGCTCCACTTCCTTGCCCAGCACCAGGGAACGGTCATGATAGCCCTGGAAGCAGTCCTGCAGCACGTCGCCTCCGCAATAGCGCCAGAGCCGATCCAAAATCCCGGCGGCGAGCCTGCAGCGCAGCTCCGGGAGGCTCCGCAACGGGAAGACTGCCCCGGCGATGTCCCGGAGTTCTTCGGGAAAGCCGCCTTCCGGCTCCAGGGCGTTCACGCCAATGCCCACCACCGCATAGCTCAGCTGGCCGTTTTCGCAGTCCAGCGAGGCCTCGGTCAGAATGCCGCAGACCTTTTTGCCGGCCATCATCAGGTCGTTGACCCACTTGATCTCCGCTTTCCGCCCGGAAAGCTCCTCCAGCGTCTCTGCCACGGCCACTGCCGCGCAGGCGGTGATGGCGGTAGCCTCCGATGCGGGCAGGGAGGGGCGCAGCAGCAGACTCAGATAGACGCCGCTGTCCTCCGGGGAAAAGAAGCTGCGGCCCATGCGGCCGCGCCCGGCGGTTTGCCGCCCGGCGATGAGGGCAAGGCCGGCGGCTTCGCCCCGGTTGGCAAGCTCCTTGAGAGCAGTGTTGGTGGAGCCGATCTCCGCAAAGCAGCGCAGGCGCAGCTCCGGGTTTTGCAGGTACTTGCGGATGCCCGATTCGCTCAGCACGTCGCTTTTGGAGAGGAGCCGGTAGCCCCGGCGAGGGGCGGATTCGATGAGATAACCCTCGCTGCGGAGCTGGTCCACCGCTTTCCACACTGCGGTGCGGCTCAGCTCCAGACGGGAGGCCAGCTCTTCGCCGGAGACACTCTCGTCCGCGTGGGACCAGAGAAAGTCCAGGACCCGGTCTTTTGTCATGCAGATCTTCCTTTCAGAAGTGGGAATAAGCGTCCCGTGAGAATCGCCGCCAAGGTGAGCTTCACCGCGTCCGGCAGCAGATAGGGCAGCACGCACCAGCCCAGGGCGGTGGCCACACTGATGGGACCGGTGTTTTTGGCATAGAGCAGCACGAACCAGGCTGTGCCGAAGGTATAGCAGAGGGCGAGCCCCAGAATCATCCAGCAGAGCAGCAGGGGAAAGCGGCGGGAGACCTTGTCCGCCAGAAGCCCCGTCACCAGGGCGGTGAAGAGAAAGCCCACCAGATAGCCGCCGGTGACGCCCATCAGTGCGCCGAGACCGCCCTTGAAGCCGGCAAACACCGGCAGTCCCACTGCGCCCAGCAGCAGATAGACTGCCACGGTCACAAGGCCCAGCTTCCAGCCGAAGAGGGCGGCAAGGAGGCACACCGCAAAGGTCTGCAGGGTGAAAGGCACTCCGGTGGGCAGCAGGGCGGGGACGGAGATCCAGGAGCAAACCGCGATCAGAGCCGCACCCATGGCGGCCAGCGCCATATCGCGGACAGGAAAAGACTTGTTCTTCATGAGAAGCACCTCGCTCTTTGAATTTGGCGCTCCCTATTATACGCGAAAAGCGATGATTGTCAACTTAAAACGGCGCGATTGGTTAACAATCAAAACGGCCATCCCAATCGGCCAGAAGCCTTTGTGCCAGACCGCCGGGCTTTACCAGGCGAGCGGCGTCTTCGACCTTCACCCATTCCCAGCTGTCCACCTCGGGACCGGGGGAGGCCTCGTCCTCCTCCGGCACGGCCAGAAAGTTCAGCATCAAAGTCTCGGAGGGAGCATAATAATGGCTGCCCAAAAAGCGCGGCGAGCGGACCGTCATCCCAAGCTCCTCCCGGACCTCCCGGAGAAGGGCTTTCTCGGCGGTCTCCCCCTTGTCCACATAGCCCGCCACCAGGACAGGGTCCGGCTCTCCGTACTGCCGGATGAGCAGCATGCGGGCGCCGCTTCTGTCCAGCAAAATGCCGCTCACAGCACAGCTGAAGAGGGGAAAGCGCCAGTCCGAACAGCCCTCGCACCAGAGGGTGGGCGGCTCGGTGGGGTGGGGCCTCAGCTGCAGCAGTTTGCCGCAGACGGGGCAGTAGTTCAGTTTCATCCGGACCCTCCCTGTGTCAGCTCTCCAGCATCAGGCGCAGGATCTCCCGATCGGTTTCCCGCATGCCGTCCCGGGCCAGACGGCCCACGTTTGCGATGGTGTTTTCCACGCCTTTTTTCACGATGCCGTCGCCGCCGTAGAACTGGTTGCCGTCCCGGAACATGCTGAGTCCCAGCAGCCCCGCGTCTACCGCGGCGGCGATCTTGGCGGCGCAGCTGGCCTTGGCCCCGTCGCAGACGATGCCGGAGGTGACCGCCACGGCGTTCACCACCGTGTGGGCAATCTCACGCAGGCGGCCGCCCTGGAGCCAGGCGATGCCCGCCCCGGCGCCGCAGCCCGCGCTGACCGCGCCGCAGTAGGCGGAGAGGCGGCCGATGCCGGTTTTGAGATGTATGGTGATGAGGTTTGAGACCAGCAGCGCACGGAGCAGCTCCTCCTGGCTCTTGCCCGTCTCCCGGGCATAGACGATGACGGGAACGCTGGCTGTGATGCCCTGATTGCCGCTGCCGGAATTGATGACCACCGGCAGCTCGCAGCCGCTCATCCTGGCATCGCTGGCCGCAGCGGCATAAGCGCGCATCTTGTAGTCTAAACAGTCCTCGTGGCCCCGGAGCAGAGTCTTGCCGATGTTGGCGCCATAGGGATGGCGCAGTCCCTCCTCAGCGATGGCCATGTTATAAGCGATCTGCCTCTCCAGCAGGGGCGCCACAGGGGCCAGGTCCGCGTGCTCGGCGTAGTCCGCGATCCGCTCCACGGTAAGGATGTCCCGGCCTGCCTCGCTGCCTCTGGGCTCCTCCAGGGGCTTTTCCAGTAGGGTCTCGCCGTTGCGGCGCAGGCAGACCAGGTTGGTGTGGTGCCCCGCGATGCGCACGAAGGAGGAATCCTCCCCGGCGAAGGCGGAGATGCCGATATCGAAGATATAGGGCGTGTCGGCAAAACGGACCTCCACCGGGATACGCTCCAGGGCGGGGGAGAGGGTTTCGATCTGCTCCTGGCTTGCCCGGGAGAGGACCTCCAGCTCCGCCTCCGCGTCTCCGATGAGGGCACCGGCCAGCGCCGCGGCCCGGATACCCCGGAGCCCGCCGGTGTGGGGGACCACCACGCTCTTTACGTTTTTCAGGATATTCCCGCTGACCTCCACCAGCAGCCGCTCCGGCTCCCGGCCCAGAAGCTCTCGCGCCTTGGCGGCGGCATAGGCGATGGAGACGGGCTCCGTGCAGCCCGTGGCGGGCAGCAGCTCCTCCGCGAGGATCTGCTCGATCTGGCGACAGATGTGCTCTTCCATGAAAGGTTCCTCCCGATCAAAAATCGATTTGCGCGAGACAGCTTTCAGGGGACAGGCGGAGATGGTGTTACAGGAACATTCTAACACAGAGCGAGTTCGGCTACAACAGGAAAAGAGAGAAGCCGAGCAGAGGCGCCACGGTCCAGGAAAGGACTTGCATGGGGGAGGGGAATCTGCTATCATACAGGCAGCAACAAAGCACAGGAGGAGAGAAGCCTTGAATATTCATGAGGAGCTGGAGCTGCAGGATTGCCCCTACTGCGGGGGCGCCGGACTGCTGGAGGAAGAAAACGGCTGGTGCTGGTATGTGATGTGCATGGACTGCGGCGCGCAGACCGGCCATTTTGAGTACCGGACCCCTGAGGAGCGCCGGGAGGCTGCGGAAAAGGCCGCCTATGTCTGGAACATCGGCAAGGTGGTTCGCAGCGACATCGGCGAATAACGGAGATCAGACAGAATGCCATCAAACAGGAAACGGTCCCGGAGAGCATGCTCTCCGGGACCGTTTCCTGTTTTCGGCGAAAAAAAGGAAAGAAATCTTGACATTGACAGTTAGCCGTGTTAAACTACCACAAGGTTAGAAGATTCTAACCATTTAATTCGCCCGACAGTTAATGTATTCTAACTGCAAACGGCGGGTCGGCAGGAAAGGAGGGGACGCGATGATGCCGTTGTTTCTGGCAAACACCGGAGAGGAAAACATCATCCAGCGCGTCGGCGGCAGTCCCGAGATGAAAAAGCACCTGGAGGACATGGGCTTTGTCGCGGGGGGCACGGTCACCGTGCTGAACACCATCGGCGGGAACCTGATCGTGAAGGTCAAGGAATCCCGGGTGGCCATCAGCCGGGAGATGGCCGGCAAAATCATGGTTTAAACAAATTACAATAAAGGAGAATGAGGATGAAAACACTGCGAGATGTGAAAGTGGGCGAGACCGCCAAGGTCGTCAAGCTCCACGGAGAAGGCGCCGTCAAGCGCCGCATCATGGATATGGGCATCACCAAGGGCGTGGAGGTCTATGTCCGGAAGCTTGCCCCTCTGGGCGATCCCATCGAGGTCAATGTCCGCAACTACGAGCTGAGCCTGCGCAAGGCCGATGCGGAAATGATAGAGGTTCAGTAAGAGAGGGGAGTAATACATATGGCAAATGAACTTCGTATTGCCCTGGCGGGCAACCCGAACAGCGGTAAAACCACCCTGTTCAACAAGCTGACCGGCTCTGCCCAGTTTGTGGGCAACTGGCCCGGCGTCACCGTGGAGAAAAAGGAAGGCAAGCTGATGGTCGACAAGAGCGTCACCGTCACGGACCTGCCCGGCATCTACTCCCTCTCCCCCTACACCCTGGAGGAGGTCGTAGCCCGGAATTACCTGATCGAGGAGAACCCCGACGCCATCCTGAACATCGTGGACGGCACCAACCTGGAGCGTAACCTCTACCTGACCACCCAGCTCACCGAGCTCGGCATCCCCACCGTTATCGCCATCAACATGATGGACCTGGTGCGCAAGAAGGGCGACAGCATCAACCTCAAGGAGCTGAGCCGTCAGCTTGGCTGCAAGGTGGTGGAGATCTCCGCTCTGAAGGGCGACGGCATCAAGGAAGCCGCCCAGGCCGCCATTGAGGCTGCCAAGTCCGGCAAGACCCTGCCCCAGCACAACTTCTCCGGCCCGGTGGACCACGCCATTGCCCACATCGAGGAGATCGCCCTCTCCAAGCTCCCCGAGGAGCGCAAGCGCTGGTACGCTGTGAAGCTCTTCGAGCGGGACGAAAAGGCCGTGGAGCACCTGGATCTCAGCGCTTCCGTGAAGGCCTCCGTGGAGGAAGCCATCCAGGCTGCCGAGAAGGAGCTGGACGACGATGCCGAGAGCATCATCACCAACGAGCGCTACGTCTACATTGCCAAGATGCTCAAGGGCATCTACAAGAAGAAAGGCAGCGGCGAGCTCTCCACCTCCGATAAGATCGACAAGATCGTCACCAACCGCTTCCTGGCTCTGCCCATCTTCGCCGTGATCATGTGGCTGGTCTACGCCCTGTCCATGGGCGCCCCCATCGGCGACGGCGGCATCTCCCTCGGCACCTTCCTTACCGACTGGGCCAACGACGTGCTGGGCGGCGCCTGGCTCACCGACGGCTCCCGCGCCATCCTGGAGAGCTGGAACGTGGCTCCCTGGCTGGTGGGCCTGATTTCCGACGGTATCTTCGCCGGCGTCGGCGCGGTGCTGGGCTTCGTGCCCCAGATGCTGGTCCTGTTCCTGATGCTCTGCATCCTGGAGGACTGCGGCTACATGGCCCGTATCGCCTTCATCATGGACCGGATCTTCCGCCGCTTCGGCCTCTCCGGCAAGAGCTTCATCCCCATGCTGGTGGGTACCGGCTGCGGCATCCCCGGCGTTATGGCCTCCCGTACCATCGAGAACGAGCGTGACCGCCGCATGACGGTCATGACCACCACCTTCATCCCCTGCGGCGCCAAGATGCCCATCATCGGCCTCATCGCCGGCGCCCTCTTCGGCGGCAGCACCTGGGTCGCCACCTCCGCTTACTTCATCGGCATCGCGGCCATCGTCATCTCCGGCATCATGCTGAAGAAGACCAAGATGTTCGCCGGCGATCCCGCCCCCTTCGTCATGGAGCTGCCCGCCTACCACGTGCCCTCTGTGGGCAACGTCCTGCGCGGCACCTGGGAGCGCGGCTGGTCCTTCATCAAGCGGGCCGGCACGGTCATCGTTCTGGCCTCCATCATCATCTGGTTCCTCTCCAGCTTCGGCACCGTCAACGGCAAATTCGGCATGGTGGATGCGCTGTATGAGGACGAGGAAGTGGTCACCGAGGAATATGTTGCCCGGGTGGCGGACCGCATGGGTATCCCCGAGGATGAAGTGGAGCCCATGGACGACTCTATCCTGGCCCATGTGGCGCAGCCTGTCTCCGTGATCTTCAAGCCCCTGGGCTTTGGCGACTGGAAGCCCACCGTTGCCACCGTTACAGGCTTGGTTGCCAAGGAAGAAGTGGTCGGCACCTTCGGTGTGCTGTATAACTTTGAAGCCAGGGCCCAGCAGGCCGTGGACGAGGAGACCGGAGAGCTGCTCTTTGACGAGGACGGCGAGGCCGTCATGGAAGAGCTGGAGGAAAACGGCGACCAGATCTGGGAAAATGTCGCTGCGGACTTCAATGACTTCTCCGGCGGACACGGCAAGCTGGCTGCCTACTCCTTCATGATCTTCAACCTCCTCTGCGCCCCCTGCTTCGCGGCCATCGGCGCCATCAAGCGCGAGATGAACAGCCGCAAGTGGACCTGGTTTGCCATCGGCTATCAGTGTTGCTTTGCCTATGTGGTGGCTTTCATCGTGTGGCAGATCGGCCGTCTCTTCGCCGGCGGCATGAATGTCATCGGCCTGATCCTGGCCCTGATCCTGCTGGGCCTCATCGGCTGGCAGCTCTTCAAGCCCTACAAGGAAGCCAACAAGCTGACAGTCAAGTAAAAATCGCTCGTACACTGACACTCCTAATGCGGCGGTACAGGCTCAAGGCCTGTGCCGCCGCGCAAGCTGTCGACAAAGTGTCGACAGCTTGAAACGCAAAAATGGGAACTACCGAAA
>CAMOXK010000023.1 GCA_946629065.1 uncultured Clostridia bacterium | reverse complement strand
AGAACATCCAGTGCGTGGGCAAAAAGAAGACCTCCCCCTTACAGCAGATCGACTATACCTGCGGGGAAGGAAAAAACGACTATAAAACCACCTTCGCGGTCTTCGGCTTTCGCTATGCGGAGGTAGAGACGGATGTGGAGCTGCTGCCAGAGAACATCGAGGCCATCGCCGTATACTCTGACATGCGGGAAACCGGGCGCTTCGAAAGCTCCAACACGCTCTTAAACCGCTTCGTGGAGGCCACCAAATGGTCCACGAAATCCAATTCTCTGGATATCCCCACCGACTGCCCCACCCGGGAGCGCCACGGCTGGACGGGCGACGCGCAGATCTTCTTTGAGACGGCTTCTTATCTCTTTGATTACGCGGCTTTTTCGCAGAAATACCTGCGGGACGTGTACGACTGGCAGAAGCGGGACGGCCGTTTGCCTCAGATCGCGCCCTACGGCGGCGTGGACTTTTACATGTGGACGATGAACGGCTCGGTGGGCTGGTCGGATATCGGGATCCTGCTGCCCTACCGCTTCTGGAAAAAGTACGGCGACCGGGAGATCCTCACGCGATACTACGACCGCATGAAGAAATACGCCGGCTTCATGATCCGGCGCATCTCCCCGGACGGCGTGGTGCGCAAGGGACAAAGCTACGGCGAGTGGGCCGAGCCCGCGGACGTCAAGCCCAACGACTGGAAGGACATGGTGCTGCCCCATCCCGAGGTCAGCACCGCCTACACCGCCTGTGTGCTGCGCTGCCTGGCTGAGATTGCGGAGGAACTGGATCACACAGAAGACGCAGTAAAATACCGCGCCGTCTCGGAAAAATGCAAAGCGGCCTATCAGAAGGAATTCGGAAAAGAGCTCGACACCGACCGGCAGGCGCTGCTGGTACGGCCGCTGGCCTTCGGACTGCTGGATGAGGAACAGACAAGCTTTGCCGAAATGCGCCTCATCGAAGCGCTGGAGCACTACGGCTGGCGGCTGGGCACGGGCTTCCTCTCCACGCCGCTGATCCTGGATGTGCTTACGGAGATCGACATTGAGGCGGCCTATCGTCTGCTGGAAAACCAGGAAATGCCCGGCTGGCTCTTCATGCCCAAGGCGGGCGCCACCACCATCTGGGAGAGCTGGGAGGGCACCGAGGCCCAGGGCGGCATCGCGAGTCTCAACCACTACTCCAAGGGCGCAGCCGTCGAATGGCTGTTCAAAACCATGTGCGGCATCCGGGTGGACGGCGAGAACCATTTCACCATCGTCCCGCATCCCGGCGGGCACTTCACCTTTGCCAGGGCCGGCTATGACAGCGTTTACGGCACAGTGGAGAGCGGGTGGAGAAAGGAAAACGGGGAAACCGTATTTGAGATCTCGATCCCGGCAAACTGCAGCGCTTCGGTCTGGATCGGCGGAAAGCTGTTCGAGCTTACAGCAGGCTTTTACTCGATCAAACAGGACTCATAACAGGAAAGCATCATTTTCATCCTTCCACATTTTCCTGATCATCAGGCCCGGTTTTTTCCGGAAAAGCTCTATCGGAATCGACGCCTTCATTTTGATCTCTTCCATGAAGCGCCAAAAAGGAGATACTCCATCCACCGAATTGAGGAATCCTTCCGGGTGTCAAAGAAGTCCCTGCTTTCGTGAAGCGAAAGTAGGGATTTCTTTGACACCCGGAAAAGGGGTGCAGGCGTTCCTGCCTGCACCCCTTTTCAATGTGTAGACAAACCCCAAAATGTCATTGCGAGACCAGTTCGCAAACTGGTCGTGGCAATCCGTTCCCCTTCATAATAGCTGTGTTATCAAGGCTTTCGGGATGCGGATTCCCACACCAGTGACATCGGTCACTGGTTCGGAATGACAGGGAACTGACTTTGTCGACAGTCTAAAGCCTGCCGCGCTTGCGGCAGGCTGATGCTCGTTTATGATTCTATTCTCAGCGCGGCAGGATCCGCTCCCGGCGCTTTTGCAGGCGCGCCAGCTCTTTGTCGATCTCCTGCTTCATGGCCCGCGTCTCCTCGTCGGCGCGGCTTTCGTCATAGAGGCGGTCGATCAGCTCCTCCTGCCGTCGGATGACGCCGTTTTTCACCGCGGCAATGGGCTCCAGCTCATAGGCAAGCTGCTCCTTCACCTCGCCCACCCGCGCCTCAGCCTCCCGGCGCAGGCGCTCGGTCTCCTCCCGGACGGCCTCCATCCTTGCGGCGATGCGTTCCGTCTTATAGATGACCTCCGGATAGGCGTCGGCAAAGCGGCGGTGGAACACAGAGCGGTCACTTAGCAGCAGCCGGACTTCCCGGCTGATTTCCTCGGTATTGTCCGCATCACTGCTCTCCACACCCGTCTTCACCAGCTTCAGCACGAAGTGGGACATGACACAGTCTGCCAGAAAGAGCCCACCCAGCCCGGCTGCCAGGATCTCCCGCCCGGATAGTGTCAGCATGCCGAGCACGCCGAGGAACACCGGGTTCAGCACTTTCGCGATCAGCACTCCGCCCAGGCCGAAGAGGATGAGGTTTCCGATCCAGACCCTGCCGTGCAGGTTCATGGGCTTTTGGCTGTAGTCCCACCAGCGGGCGTGATAACGCTTTTCCATCACGAAGCTGGTCATGTACTCCACCGTCCCGCAGAGCACGAAGGACAAGGCAAAGGTGGTGCCGACAGAGGATTCCAGCGGGGCAAGACCATCCACGGCCAGGGTGATCAGAACCGCGCCGCTTCCGTAGATGGGAAGCCAGGGTCCGGTCAGAAAGCCCCGGTTGATGAAGCGGTGAAACTGGATGTATTTCAGCGTCACCTCGATGCACCAGCCAAGCACACAATAAGTAAAAAACAGCAGGATAAGATTGATGCAGTATTCCATCGCTTATTTCCCCACGCAAAAGCGCTGGAAGATCCGGTCGGTCACGTCCTGGCGTACGCTGCGCCCGGTGATCTCCCCCAGGGCGCTCATGGCCGCCTCCGACTCGGTCAGCACCAGGTCCGGGGTCAGGCCCTCCTCCATGGCCTCCAGCGCCGCCCGGAGGGACTCCGCCGCTCTCCCCACGGCCTCCGCCTGCCGGGCATTGGTCAGGATCTCTCCCGCCGGGGTCTGCGGCAGGGGGAAAAGGGCGGCGATGGCCTTCTCCAGCCGGTCCAGCCCCTCTCCCGTGACACTGCTCAGCGGGATCACCGAGAGGCTTGTGTCAACGTGCTCCACAGTTGTGCTCAGGTCCTGTTTGGACAGCACCACCAGGCCGTGTTCGGCCCGCTCCGCCGCCCGAAGGATCTCTCTGTCCTCCTCGGTATACTCCCGGCTGCCGTCCACCACCGCGATCACAAGCTCCGCCCCCTCCAGGGCGGCGCGGCTCCGCTGGACGCCCAGGCGTTCCACCTCGTCCTCGGTCTCCCGGATGCCGGCGGTGTCTGTCAGGCGCAGGCACAGCCCGCCCAGGCGCAGCCGCTCCTCGATGGTGTCCCGCGTGGTGCCGGGCACTGCGGTGACGATGGCCCGCTCATAGCCCAGAAGGGCGTTCAGCAGGGAGCTTTTGCCCGCGTTGGGCCGCCCCACGATGGCCGTGGGGATCCCGGCGTTCATGAGCTTTCCCCGCCGGAAGCTGCCGAGCAGCCGTTCCAGCTCTCCCAGGGACTTTTGCATCACGCTCTCATAGGCACGAAGCTGAAAGTCCTCGATATCCTCATCCGGGTAGTCCAGCACCGCGTGGTAATGGGCGCTGATGTCGGAGAGGGCGGCGTAGATTTCCTCCGCCTTCCGGTGGATGACGCCGGAGAGCTGCCCAGCGGCGTTGCGCAGGGCCTCGTCACTCTCCGCGTCGATGAGATCCGCCACCGCTTCCGCCTCGGAAAGGCCCAGCCGTCCGTTGAGGAAGGCCCGCTTGGTAAACTCCCCCGGTCCCGCCTGGCGGGCGCCCAGAGCGAAGAGCTCCTCCAGCACTGTGCGCAGCAGCAGGGGTGAACCGTGGCACTGCAGCTCCACGGTGTCTTCCCCGGTGTAGCTGTTGGGTGCGCGGCTCACGGTGGCAAGGCACAGGTCCAGCAGGCTCCCGTCCCGGCGGCAAAGCCTGCCGTAGCAGAGCTTCCGGTCCGGCTGTTCCGGGAGTGCCGGGCCTCGCTCCGGGGTAAAGAGCTGCCGGGCCATGTCGATCACGCCCTCCCCGGAGAGGCGGACGATCCCGATGGCGCAAACCTGATTTCCGGTGGCAATGGCTGCAATGGCGTCTGACATGTAAGAATCCTCCGAAAAGAAAACGGGAGGGGCAAGCCCCTCCCCTACTGTTAATGATCGTTATCCCTTGCGGGCTTCCCGGGCGGCGCGGGCGTTGCGCTCGTCGATGCGCTCGGAGACGTAGTAGCTCAGTGACAGCAGACTGTCGGAAAAATGAATGTTTTCCACGATGGTGCTGCTGTTGGGCTCCGTGAGCTCCACATTGGTGAAGTTCCAGATCGCCTCCACGCCATGGTCGGTCAGGATCCGGGTCACAGGCACGGCAGCGTCCTTCGGCACGGTGAGCACCGCGATATCCACCTGGTTCTCATCCAGATACCGTGGCAGCTCCTCCATGGAAAGCACCGGGACCTTGTTGAATGTGGTACCGATGATCTCCGGCTTCACGTCAAAGGCGGCGGAGAGCTGGAAGCCCCAGTCGCTGAAGCAGAAGTTGTCGATCAAAGCGTGGCCGATGTTGCCCACGCCGACGAGGATCGCGCTGTAATGCCGGTCCATACCCAGGATAGAAGCGACCTGTTCCCGCAGCGCGGGCACATGGTAGCCATAGCCCTGCTGGCCGAATTCACCGAAGCAGCTGAAATCCTGGCGGATCTGGGACGGCGTAAGTCCCAGCTGCTGCCCCAGCTCCGAGGAGGAGACCCGGGTGATGCCCTGAGCGGTCAGCTCGTCCAGCTTCCGCAGATAGCGGGGCAGACGGCGGATGACGTTGTTGGAAACCTTTAGGCGTTTCAAATCTGATCTCTCCTTCTCATCTCTTTCACTTTGTTTATTTTATCACATGTTGTTTCCCCTTGCAAGTCCCGCTTCCTTTTTTTCTCCCGAATGCTCCCTCTTTTCCGCAAAAAAGTCCGTCTGGGGACTGGCGCGGCGGGAAAGAATCTGATATACTGATTTGAAAGTATTTCTTCAGAAAGCGAGGAATGCATCATGGCAGAAAACAGACCCCAGGGCCGCAAGACCAATGTGACCGGGCAGAGCACCGGCGCATACCGCCGGGGAGACGGTTTGAATACCGGTCCCGTCGGCAAAAGCGGCAGCAATCCCTTCAACACCAATCAGAGCAGCTCCAGGCCCGGCATGAGCCGCGCCGCCAAAGCCGGCGGCGGTGGCGGCCTGCTTCTGGTCGCCCTTTTGCTGTTCTTCCTTCTCCGCAGCTGCGGCGGCAGCGGCAGCATGCTCAGCAGCGATCTGCTGGGCGGCAACACCGGCAGCACCGGCTCCTACACGGACAGCGGCAGTTATTCCGGCAGCTCTTCCGCCGGTACTCCTTCTTCCGGCAGCAGCTCCCTGGGTGGGCTGGAAGGTCTGTTCCAGGGCGGCACCACCACCGCGGCGGCGGCCAATCCCTATGCTAACCTTCTCGGCAACATGAGCTCCTCCGGCACCGCCGCCGAGGTGAACACCACTGCCGTGGACACCTCCGTCGCCTCCGAGGCCCGGGAGAAATACACCACCATCCGGGGCAACGGTCAGGATGAGGTCACCATCATGGTGTATATGTGCGGCACGGACCTGGAGTCCCGCAGCGGCATGGCCACCAGGGACCTGGCTGAGATGGCCAAGGCCAACATCAGCCCCAATGTCCATGTGGTTGTCTACACCGGTGGCTGCAGCCGCTGGAACAACAACATCATCAGCACCGGCAAGAACCAGGTCTACGAGGTCCAGTCCGGCGGTCTCAAGCGCATCGTGGATGACGATGGAAACCGCGCCATGACCGATCCCGAGACTCTCAGCCGCTTCATCCGCTTCTGCGGTGAGAACTACCCCGCCAACCGCAACATGCTGATCCTCTGGGATCACGGCGGCGGCTCTGTCAGCGGCTACGGCTATGACGAGACCAAGCGCAGCAGCGGCTCCATGACCCTGGACGGCATCAACAAAGCCCTGAAGAACGGCCGGGTGCAGTTCGACGTGGTGGGCTTTGACGCCTGTCTGATGGCCACCCTGGAGACCGGTCTGATGCTGGATCCCTATGCCGACTACATGGTCGCCTCCGAGGAGACCGAGCCCGGCATCGGCTGGTACTATACCAACTGGCTCACCAAGCTCTCCAACAACACCTCCATGCCCACCGTGGAGATCGGCAAGAACATCGTGGACGATTTCGTAAGCACCTGCTCCAGCCAGTGCGCCGGTCAGTCCGCCACGCTGTCCGTGGTGGATGTGGCGGAGCTTTCCGCCACCGCGCCGGAGGCCATGCGCAGCTTCTCCCTCTCCATGACCGATCTCATCAAGAATGACGGCTTCCAGCAGGTCTCCAACGCCCGCAACAGCGCACGTGAGTTTGCCCGCAGCACCGCCATCGACCAGATCGACCTCTGCCACTTCGCCCAGAACCTGGGCAATCAGGAGGGCAAGAACTTGGTCAGCGCGCTGAAGGGCGCCATCAAGTATAACCGCACCTCCTCCAACATGTCCAACGCCTACGGTCTGTCCATCTACTTCCCCTACCGCAAAACCTCCAGCGTGGACAAGGCCGTTCAGACCTATGATGCCATCGGCATGGACAGCAGCTACTCCCAGTGCATCCGCGAATTCGCCAGCATGGAAGTCAGCGGCCAGGTTGCCGCCGGCGGCAGCGCCAACCCCTACGCCAGCCTTTTCGGCAGCGGCTACAGCGGCGCCTCCTCCAGCAGCTATGACATCAACGACCTGCTGGGCGCTTTCCTGGGTGGCGGAGACTTCAGCTCCATCTCCGGCCTGTCTGACGCCAACAGCAGTTTCCTCTTCGGCCGCAGCTTGAGCAACGAGGAGACCGCCGATTACATTGCCGGGAATCATTTCGACCCCTCTGCCCTGACCTGGCAGCAGAGCGGCGGCAACTATGTGCTCCACCTGAGCGAAGAGCAGTGGTCCATGGTGGAAGGCCTGGCCCTGAACGTCTTCCTGGACGACGGCCAGGGTTACCTGGATCTGGGTCTTGACGCTGTCTTCGATTTTGACGACAACGGCAATCTCTTGGCTCCTGCCGAGCCCAACTGGGTCGCCATCAACAATCACCCCGTGGCCTACTATCACGAGTACGCGGTGGACGGCTATTACTACGGCTACACCCCCGCCCTGCTCAACGGCGAGCGGGTGGAACTGCAGATCTGCTTCGATCCCGACGGCAACGGCAGCGTCACCGGTATCCGCACCGTGTATGAAGACGATGAGCTTCTGGAGCTGCCCAAGACCCAGACCGAGCTGGGCGAAGCGGCGGATCTGGAGAACCCCTCCGACGCGGACGCGGAAACCACCATTCGTCTCCTCCAGCCCGGCGATGTTCTGGACTTCCTCTGTGATTACTATCACTATGACGGGACCTATGAGAACACCTACATGCTGGGGCAGCAGCTTGTCATCGGCAGTGACGGTGTGCGCGTGGCAAACGTCCCCTTCCTGGCCAATGAAAAGGTCGTTTTCAACTACCGCTTCACCGATCTTTACCAGCAAAACTACTGGAGCGAGAGCCTCAGCATCGGCTGATTCCTCCTGTTTCCCGAACTTTCCACACTTTTCCGAGAATTTTATGTAAATTAAGAAAAAAGATATTTGCTTTTTCAGAAAGATGTGTTACAATACCGTTACAATCTCGGAACAGACTGATAAACTATGCACTTTTGAATAGGAGGTCATTGTTGTGAAAAAGATTCTGACTCTGATTTTGGTCCTGGGCATGATCCTGGCCCTGGCCGCCTGCGGCGACACCAAGCAGGCCGACGTGGTAGAGAACGTGGACCCGGTGAACAACTCTGTGGTCATTGAAACGCCCCCTGCCATCGTCAGCGGCCCCGATACGCCGACCGAGACTTATCCCGCTGTGAACGCTCTGCCCACCACCGCGCCCACCACTGCGCCCGATCCCGCTGCCACCTCCGTCCCCGCGCCCAACGCGGCCCCCGGCGGCACCGGCACCGGCACGGGTTCCAGCACTGGCACTGAGGGTACCGGCAATGGCACCGGCACCGAGGGAACCGGCACCGGCACCGGAGCGACTCCGGAGCCCACCGAGGATCCCGGCCTGCCCTACAACGCCACCGTGACCCAGTTTGAGCTCAATCACGGCAAGACCGGCTACGTGGTCAGAGCCGAAAACGGCGTCTTCTTCCGCGTGGGTCCCGGCAAGGAGTATGAGATCATCTGCGGTCTGCAGATCGGCACCCCCGTCCTGATCGTGGACGAAATGGCCAGCGGCTGGTGCAAGGTCGTTTATGACGACAACGTGGGCTTCATCTATGGCAGCTACCTGAGCTACACCGATCCCATGACGCCCGTCATCGTCACCGAGACGCCTGCTCCCACTGCCACCCCGGCTCCCACCGCCGTCATCATCGTTCCCTAACTTTGAGACATGAAACCAGCCTCCGGAGGGAGGCTGGTTTTTCGATGCCATTGAAAATCCCCCTCCCGACCCGGGCAATGTCATTAAGATAGTGGCATTGCCCAGCACGGGAGGGGATTTCTTATGCACTTTTCGATTGATCAGTCCACTCGCTCGCTGCCCCAGAAGAACAGAGCCACGGTGCCGGGACCGGTGTGGGAGCCGATGGTGGTGCCCACATAGTTGATAAGGACCTTGCCGTTGAGCTTGGGGAAGCGCTCCTCCACCAGCGCGGCCACCGCCTGGGCATCGGGCAGGCAGGCAGACATGGAGATATAGCATTTGCCGTCATAGTCCAGCCCATCCCTGGCGCACTCCTCCATCTTCTTAACGATTTCCTTGATGACCTTCTTCTTGGTCCGGATCTTGAAGCGGGGGATCAGACGGCCGAGGTTGTCCATATTGAGCAGGGGGCAGATCTCCAGGACGCTGCCGAAGAAGGCGGCGGTCTTGGAAATGCGTCCGCCCTTCACATAGAAGCTCAGGTCCGTGGAGAAAAACCAGTGGTGGACTTTCAGCCGGTTTTCCTCGATCCAGGCGGCCATCTCGTCCACGTTCAGCCCCTCGTCCCGTTTGGCGGCGGCGGTATCCATCAGCAAGCCGTAGCCGGAAGAGGCGCCCAGGGAGTCGATGATGTAGATCTTCCGATCCGGAAAGCGCTCCTGCAGGATGTGGGCGGCGTTTCGGGCGGAGTTGATGGTGCCGGAGATGCCGGAGGATAGGCACACATGCACGATGTCCTGTCCCTGTTCCAGGAAAGGCGTGAAGGCATCCACATACTCGGCCACGCTGACCTGGGAGGTCTTGGTGTCCGCGCCCTTGGCCATGCGGTCGTAAAACTCCTCAAAGGGGATGCTCTGGCCCAGATCGTCCGGATACTCCACCCCGTCCAGGGAGTAGTGGAAGCAGACGTAGTTTACATGGATGGACTCGAAATGCTCCTTGCTCAGATCGGCGGTGGAGCAGCAGCTGAGAATGTAGCTCATAGGGATGGCTCCTTTCCTTGATTTCCAATTTATAGGGTATCCGCTTTCCGGTCAAGTTACAAGTAACTCTTTTCCTCTTTCCCTCTACAATGGAGAGCGCCCCCGGTAGCAGCTCTACCGGGGGCGCTTTTTCTTCTCTACAATTCGTAGAATCCGGTGGTTTCAGGGCCTTGCGGTCCCGGCTCCATCAGCTCTGTTCTGTCTTTCTCTCTTCGTTTCGGCCGCTTTTTCTCGGCCTTTTCTGCACATGGAAGCTGAGGAACACGATTACTTCCGCCAGCACCGCGATCATAAAGATCTGCCAGGGATTCCGGTTCAGCAGCAGCAGATACACCGACACGAAAATGCTCAGCACGAAGAGAGCAACCATGTATTTCAAGTGTTTTGTCCGCTTGAACACGCACATCAGCACCATCCAGGTCAGCACCGACACGGGAAAGGCCGCCACAAAGATCTGCCAGCGGAGCTGATCCACTGCCAGCCAAAGCGTCACGAAGGCCGTGAGCGCCAGGGTCCACACCCCCACCACCGCGATGGCGGTGATGACGCTGGTGCTGTACACCACGTCCTGCCGGGGATCCTCCGGCGTCACCGTGGGCTCCCAGGCATCGTGGGAGGACAGGATATAGTCCACGGACACACCGAAGAGCTCCGCGATCTGGGTCAGCACATAGGCGTCGGGGATAGCCTCTCCCCTCTCCCACTTGGAAATGCTCTTGTCGGAATAGTTCAGCTTCGCACCCAACTCCGCCTGGGTCATGCCCGCGCTTGTCCGCAGATTGATGAGATTGCCGGCTGTCACCAGCTTCAGTTCTTCCAGCTGCATGGTCTCTCTCCTTCTCTAAACAGAGATATTATAGCATAGACCGCTGTTTTTTTCAACGCGAAGGACTGGACATTTTTCAATTCTTGTGCGATACTGCTCGGGGCACGCACGATCCGGTGCGTTATGCCATCTTTTCAGATCCCATCTTTTCAATTGTCATCCTGCGTTCGCCGGTCTCAATTTCGCTCTTATCGAAGGAGATTTCCATGCCTCAACAGGAAAGTCCGTTCAAGCGCTTCGGCCGTTCCTTTCTCCGCTGCCTGCCCCTTTTGGGCATGGCCGGAGCCTTTCTCTGGCTCTGGCTGAGCGGGGAGAGGCTGTCTGTCGACACGATTTTGAGCTATACGCCGAAGATGCCGCTGCTGGCAGCTCTCTTTCTCCTGCTGCTCTACGGTCTCAAGAGTCTCTCGCTGACGCTGCCGATCCTGCTGCTGGATACGGTCTGCGGCGTTCTCTTCCCCCTGCCTGTCGCCATCCTGGTGGCGACCCTGGGTACAGCCATCACCCTCACCATCCCCTACTTCATCGGCCGGGGCGCCGGCCCCGATATGACGGAGAAGCTGCAGCAAAAGCATCCACGCCTGCGGGAGCTGCGGGAGATGCGCAACCGCAATGAGTTATTCCTCGCCTTTCTCATCCGCATCGTGGGCATCCTGCCCTGTGATGTGGTGAGCCTCTATCTGGGCAACACCCGCATGCCCTTCCCCAAGTATCTGCTGGGCGGCGTGCTGGGCTTCCTCCCGGATATCCTCACCGCCACGGTAGTGGGTATGAAAGCGGATGACCGCAGTTCCCCCTGGTTCTGGGGCGCAATCGCGCTGAACCTGCTGGTAGCCGGCGGTTCCACCCTGTTCTACGCAATCTACCGCAAACATCAGAACCGCTCTGCTGAGGATCTGTCAGCCGAGAAACCATGAAACGCTGTTCCAAGTCTCCCGTTCTGTCGTGGAACGGGAGACCTCGTCCTTTTCGCCACAGCGCGAAGCCTGTCTCTTCCCGGGACCTTACGCGTTTCCTTACGCTCTTGCACCGACGCGCCGCCAAAGCTCTCTCCCCTGCGCGAACAATTGCCGGCCTTTGCTTTCCGGCGGCACATTGTTCTCCATCTCGCACCTCCCGCCGTCCCGTCTCTCAGCGGTCCTGTCGATCGCTAAGATTTTTTCAAAAAAGGGAAAACCGATTCCGCTCTTTTTCACCTGCCCGTGATTATTAAAAAAAGGAAAAATAATGCTTGACATTTGATATCGCTTCTGCTATTATACTCCTTGCTCGCGGGGCTCCGGCTCCAAGAGATCTGGGGGTATAGCTCAGCTGGGAGCGCACACCGTATTTAACCAGCCCCCCCTGTTTGAGAGAGCTTCTTAAAGCAAAAACCCTTTTAATTCAATAATAATGCGTCTCCTACGGGGGTATAGCTCAGCTGGGAGAGCGCTTGAATGGCATTCAAGAGGTCAGCGGTTCGATCCCGCTTATCTCCACCAGACGCATTATGAAAGGCTTGATTTCTTCGGAGATCAAGCCTTTTTGTTTTCTCCAAAAATGAATATTGGGATGATGCTGGCAGCTTCCACCGCCGTTCAAGCATCCTCCCTCCTACTGAAAAAGGCCGTTTCCACGTTCTATGATCGTGAAAGCGGCCTTTTTTGTTGTCCCGGAAATGTGTCTCACCGTGAGACAAGTATCAACAATACATCTTTTCTGTTTTAGTTTAACTGTTAAGGAAAATCGGGCGATAATTATTTATGACCTGAGATAATGGCCTCAATGGTTCTACACTATCAAATAAGCCTATTGTTTCTAGCCGCTTTATCTCTTTATTGAGGTCAGAAATAAAGTCTTTAAGGATTGGATTTCGCATTCTAAGCAAATAATCTGCTCTTTCCATAGAATCAATTGATCTGGCCAAAAAATACGGAATGACTTTAACTAAATAAAAATAGTTGTTCATGCTTGCATCTTCATAATTAAACTGTTTTGCAGGCCATTTCCAGCTGATGAAAACCTCGCAAAAATCTATATGAGCTTTTTGCGATAGTCCAAGAAGGCAGGATCTTTTTTCTGCAATGTACTCTAACCAGAACTGAACAGCCATTACATCTTTGGGATCACTTGCGTCTGCTACGGCACGGTATAACCTTGGCATCAAGAGCCAATCATTTACATGACCCATCTCATGGTATAGTGTCTCTAATATAAGATTAAAGTCGGCATTTCCGTTTAGCTTCTCTATACTGAAACAAGGAAGCAGTTCAAACAAACGAGAAGTAAGTATAATTTTTGTTCCACCTTTAGTTGTTCTTCCGTCCAACGAGTATGGGAAATCTTCTTTCTTAAATAACTCAACTTCCGTTAGATTCGATAAATCCAAATCCTTTGCATATTTAGTAAGAACAAACTGGACTATTTCAACCAGAAAGCTCTTTAGATTATCGTTGTAACTACAAATAATATTCATTAAAAAATTAAAGTGCTGGTCGGACTATATATGTAGTATCAGCATCGATGCCTTCCTTTGTGTAAAGTGCAGGGGTATCTGCTTCTGTTGGAGATACCAACATCATAGCACCTTTTGCTTGCTCAAAGGCTTTTTTCAAAGAATGACCAAACCCAAGTGATGAATAGAATTGTGCTGCAAAAGTACATGCGGCTTCGTCACCTATAGATGTAGTCATTCCTATTGCGGCATCAACGTGTTGCACGATCTCCTGTGCTTGTTCATATGAGAAGCAAGCGTTGAAAAACAACAAGTGTATTTTATCAGATGAAGACATTATTGTTTGTGTAATTGCTTCCTTAGTTACAGGCTTCGGAGAGCCGTCCGTATTCTCCAATATCAGGTCACCTGATACAGCTCCATGACCACTAAAATGAATAACATCAGGGTTAATTTCATTGATTGCTTGAAGAATATCTAAAGGCCGCACTGCCCACCGTGTGACAAAAGAAATTGAGTCTCGATGCTCGGATTTCCGGATCATTTCCTGAATTGACCGAGCTTCCTCGTCCAGCCGTAATTGAGATGTCCCCTTTGGATTTGTCGCAAAGAATAAAACTGTAATTGTTTCGGGTACAGCTTTTAGGGCGTCAATATCGACCATCATAGCTTCTTGCTGCTTCTTTTGTGTCTCTATCGCTTGATTAAGGTTTTTTAGTGTCCTCTCATTTTCTTGCTGTCTCTTTTTATCTTCTTGGAGCTGTCTCTTTCTTATTTTTTCTTCCTCGGAATTAATTTTTCTTTCTTCCGCTGCAATCTCTTTTTCTTTTTGGGCTATCTTTTTATCAAGTTCCGCAATTGATTTATCAATAGATGCAATTTCTTTTTCTGCCCTTTCTATTTCAGCTGTTTTGGTACGGACTGTTGATTGTGAAGAAGTGCGCTTAATGGCATTTGATGCTGAAATGATTTTTTGCTTTTGCTGCGATCTTTTCTCACTCGCTCTTGATTTTTCAGACGAGAGCTTTGATAATTCGTCGCGTTTGCGAAGCAAGTTATTTCTGTATGTATCAATTATTGGCATTTTTCTCCTCCAACAATAATTATTCTCTTATGTTGTTTTTTGGCAAATATTATCCCTCAGTCTCCATCTTCTCTATCAGATCATGGAGGCTCTTATCGTGCTGGGCTTTACTGATCGCCCCACGCTCCAGGAACATTTCAAGAGTCTGTTTCTGTTTCAAGAATAGCTGCTTGTTTTTCTCCGCATAGTTCAGCTTGTCCCATGCGGAGTTTTCTATATTCACGTCCATATTTCTCTCTCTTTCTTATGCTGGCTTTCTCAAAAGCATAGGCGAAGCCGTTGCAAGGATTTCAGCGGCGGCGTCCCGTTCCGTCAGATAAGGCCGGACTTCCTTTTCCCCGACGATCACCGGCATACGGTCATGGACTTCGATCATGGACTCGTTGGCCGGGCGTGTCAGTATCACAAAACGATAAACACCATCAATGAGCTTGTAGATCCCACACAGATAGATCGTCTGCATGGCGTCAACAGTAAACAGATACTTTGTCTTTTCCCTGTCGTGATGGCTCCACTCATAAAAGCCGGAGGCTGGAAGGATTACACGCCGGTCACGCAAGCTGTCGGCAAAGGTTTTCTTCTCTGCCGCCGTTTCCGAGCGAGCGTTGATAATCAGCTTGTTATCCTGGTAGCCCGGAAAGCCGAAACCAGCCGGGACAGCAACGATCTTACCCTGCTGATCAATGACCGCCGGGACTATATCGCCGGGAAAAATCTCACCGGTCTTATACTCTCCCGGATAGTTCTTTTCCATGTACTTGTTGACCGCATTGAGCTTTTCATCCTCGCTGACACGGGTAAAATAGTATCTGCCGCACATATTAAATCCTCAAAACTTGTCTCATGGTGAGACATATTTCGACGTTCTTATTATTTCAACCTATGAAAACGCTTTATCCATATCTCATATTTATAGCAGTTCCATGTTTATTGATTTTTCTGTAAAACCATATTTCTTATACATTTCATATGCGGCAATGTTCTTAGCGTTTACTTGAAGTTCTATTCCATCAGAACCTGAAACAGTCTTCAATTCTTTCACTTTCTCGAAAAATTGATGTCCTATTCCTTTTCCCCTAAAGTCAGCGTCAACAGCCATGCTTTCAATAAAAACCACATCTCGTCTAACATGGGCGGGACTTTCAACATGCTTATATGTTACTTCCAGAATCCCCGCAACGGTTCCGTCTACATCCGCAACATATAGATTTCCGCTACTGATCATAAGATCGAAAACATCCTCTGATATGAGATTATCATTGGATTTATAGATATCAGGTCTCCAGGCCACATGCATTTCCTGAACCTGATTCATTATTTTTCTGACTGCATGATAGTCTGTCTTCTTCGCATTTCTAACAAGTATATTCATTATTTTCTCCAGGTTTTTCAAAGTCCCGATTTGTCGATTTGCAAATTCCGATTTGTTGTCTCGATTATACCACACCGACAACTCCATATCAATCTGTCGAAAAACGTGTCTCACCGTGAGACACGTTTTTTCATATAGATCGCAGCCCACCCGCAAGCCCTAATCCAATTCCGAAAGGAGGAATCCGATGTATTTCACCAATGGCGATCACCAGGCGTTTGAGAGCCTCATGCGGGACAAGCCCGGCGACAACTATGACAGCGGCGCGGACGGCCCGTTTCCAGAGTGCCGGAGCTGCCGCTGCCACAGACCGCACCGTAAAGATCGGTACTGCAAGTACGCCGAGTGTCCCTACACCCCAGGTCGCGTGACCGCCATCAAAAAGGGCAATCCGCCGGGGAATGGAGGTGAGGCCGCCCCAGCATCTTCTTAATCCAGCAAAACCAAAACAAGGAGGAATCATGCCTATTGTAAAAACGAAATGGACAAAGCGGCTGGCCGTGACGCTTTGTACCATGCTTCTCTTGTGCGCGGCTTTACCTGTATGCGCCTTCGCTGACGACGTGCATATCTTCACCGCCTACCAGCCGTTTATGTACTTTGAAAAATATGACGGCGTATGGGGCGATCTCGGTACGCCGCCGCACTCGGTCGTGGAAACCGGCCAGCCTGCCTACTGTCTGCAAATGAGCATGGAAAGCCCTTATGGAGACGGCTATGACGCGACGGACGGCTCGCAGTATTACACTCCGACCATTCTGAACGGGCTGAAAGCGATCCTCGCGCACGGCTATCCGGCTTCTACAGGCGGCTTTACGGACAACGAGGCGCAGTACGCAACGGCAAACGCGATCCGCTTTTTCCTCGCGGAAAACGGAATACAGGAAATGCCTTATTATCTGCAGGATACCAGCAACGCCCGCGCAAAGCCGGGGTATGAGGCGCTGTTTGCGTGGTGCCTGGAGCTTCTGGAATACGGCAGACACCCGGACACGAATCATTCCATCCGCTTCTCCAACACAGATTTGACGCTGGAAGCCAACGAGCAGAATTACAGCTTTGAGGGCGACGTGAAAGTGACCTTCACCGGGCTGACCGGAGGCTACACGTTGGACAGCTCCGCTTTCCCCGCAGGGACGAGCATCACGGGCTATACCGGCAGCAGCGGCGACACGCTGCATATCTCCATCCCGGAGGAATACGAGGAAAAGTCTTATCCGCTCTATGCCTCCGGCATCTATGACAGCACCGAGGCGGTGCTGTTTTTCTATGCGCCCACCACCTACGGACAGCAGCGCGTAGTCACCTGTACCATAGATATGCAGAGTACGCTCGTTGACGCAGGCATGACCGTTCGGACACCGAAAGCCCCGATCCGCACCGGCAACATCGAATTGTACAAGGTGGACGAGGACGGAAACGCCGTTCCCGGCGCGTGTTTCGTCCTCTACGACAGCGACGGGAACGTGGTCGAAGGCGGCAAGACGGACAGCCACGGAAAGCTCGTCTTTTACGACCTCCCGCTGGGAGAATACTACTACGCCGAGACGGAAACGCTGCGCCATCTTGTGCTTGATCCTGCGCTCTATCCCGTGACGATCACCGAGGGCGGGCAGACAGTAAGCATGACGGCAGAAAACGAGTTTGCCCGCGGAAACGTGTCTGTGCTCAAGGTGAACGAGGAAACCGGCGAGCCCATGTCCGGTGTACATTTCCAGCTCAAGGACAGCGGCGGAACCCTTGTGGCCGAGGGCGACACCCCGGAGGACGGAACGCTGACATTCAGCGGGCTCCTGCTTGGCAGCTACACGCTGCAGGAAACCGCCACACGGGAGGGCTTCGTATTGGACACGACCCCGATCCCCGTGGAAGTGGCCGAACACGGCAAGACCTATTCTGTCACAGCCAAGAACACCCCGATCCGGGGTAACCTCAAAATTGTCAAGCGCGACGCCTACGAGGACACCCCGCTTTCCGGCGCAGGCTTCCGGCTCTTTGACAGCGGCGGGCATCTGATCGACGAGGGCTATACCGACGCAAACGGCGAGCTGACCTTTGAAAGCCTGCTCTACGGCAGCTATCAGTATCAAGAGTTTTGCCCGCCCAAAGGCTACGAGCTGGACGATACCGTGTACCCGTTTTCCATCACGGAGCACGGCGTAACCATCACGCAGGAGCGAGACAACCTCCGCAGGCCGGGAACGCTGAAAGTGAAGAAACAGGATCAGAACGGAAAGCCCCTTGTCGGGGCGACCTTCCTCCTGGAATACTCCACGGACAATGGCGCGAGCTGGACGGCGGTTTTCTCACGCAGCGGCGACGATGTTCAGGCGGGCGGCTGCACAAGCTCCGGCCTCTCCGACGGCCAGCTTACCACCGGCGACGGCGGCAGCGTGACCTTCAGCGGCCTTCGGGCAGACAGCTCCATTCTTTACCGTCTGACCGAGACACAGGCCCCGGTCGGTCATTCGTTGCTGGGAAGTCCGCTCTATGTCGGTACGCTGCCCGTGGAGATCAGCGGCACAGCCGAGGACAGCGAAACCGTGGACGGCGTGACAACCTGCTACACACTCTATGTGACCGCTACCGACGACCCGCTTTTCCGCATCCCCGAAACCGGCGGTGCTGGCTTTGCTTGGCTGCCGCTGTTCATGGGCTTTATGACCATGCCTTACATCATTACAAAACGAAAGGATGAAAGCGAAACTTGAAAAAAATCTTTGCGCTGCTGCTTGCTATCTTGGTAGTGAGCAGCTTTTCCATTACGGCCTTTGCCGCACCCGTGGACGAGGCGACCATCGACACCACGCGGACCGGCTCGCTGGACATTTACAAGTATGACCTCACCAACGCCGAGAAAGACGGCGTTTGGGACAGCTCCTATGTCAGTACCGGCGTCAAAGATGAAAGCGGCGTGGAGGCCGTGCTGGGCGATCCCAGTCGTGTCTCCGCGCTGAACGCCAACGGCAATGCCTACGGGTATGCCATCAAAGGTGTAGAGTTTACCTATGTGAAGGTCGCAGATATTCGCACCTTTACCGAGAGCGAGAACGGCGCGGAACACGTCGAAGTGCTTTACGGCATTGCCCCCACCGAGCAGAACAACGCCTTTATCTCTGCAATCGGCGTCAGCACAGAAGATCGCTACGCGCCCGCCGATGAAGTGGTAGACGGCATGACCGTGTATTACTACCGCTCCGACGTGCTGATCGACGGCCTTAAAGCCTCTCTGGACGCCAATTCGATTGCCGTCAAGAACGCCCTGGAACGCTATGCCCACGATAACCACGGCATCGCCATGACCGAGACGGATGCTTACGGCCACACAAGCGCCGCCGATCTGCCCCTCGGCCTGTATCTGCTGATCGAAACCCGCGTCCCGGAAATGGTCACGGACACGACAGCCCCTTTCCTCGTTTCTTTGCCCATGACCTCCGTTGACGGCACAAATGCCAACGACGGCGGCACCCGCTGGATCTACGACGTGACGCTCTACCCCAAAAACCTCACGGGCATCCCCAGCCTCGAAAAAACGCTGCGCGAGGACAAGGACGACACCGGGCATAACAACGGCAGTACCAATGACATCCACGATGGCTACGCTCACACCGGCACGGCCTCGGCGGGCGACGTGATTGACTACCAGATCGTCAGCACTCTCCCCAGCATCACCTCCGCCGCGTCGTATCTGACTGACTACACCTTTATTGACACGCTCAGCAAGGGCATCACCTACAACAATGGCGACGTGCTGTTAGAATTCTTCCGGGACGACGGCTGCACCGATCTTGTGACCTCCTGGAATGAACAGAGTGACCGCTTCCTCGTGAGCTACAACACCGCCTCGGACGGCGCAAGCGTTATGACGATCTCCATGACTGCCTCCGGCCTTGCGGAGATCAACAGCAGCCGCAGCGTCTACACCGAGGCCAGCATGGTCAACAGCGGGTACAGCGATTGCACCCTCCGCATTACCTACAAGGCCACGATGAACAGCGACGCATCCGTGACCTACGGCGACGCGGGCAATCCCAACGATGTTGTCCTCACATGGAAGCGCACGAACAGCGCCTACTATGATACCCTCGTGGACGATTGTCACGTCTATGTGTACGGAATCGACATGACGAAGCAGTTTTCCGACGGGCGCGGCGACTTCTCCAAAGTGGAGTTCATCGTTCACAACGACACGGACAACTATTTCCTCGTCGGCAAGCTCAACGAAGCCGAGGGCGTTTGGTATGTGACCGATCATGTAGCCGAGGAAAAGGACGCAACCCACTTCATCCCGACGAAGGACGGTAAGCTGATCCTCAAGGGCTTGGAGGACGATACCTATACCTGGACGGAGGTGCAGACCTCAAACGGCTACACGCTGCTGAAAAACAGCATCAAGGTCGTGATCTCACAGACCGAAAGCGAAACCTTGTGCGGCATCTACGGGACGGACGTTCTCGGCCTCATTCAGAATGACCCCCGCTACGCCGACGTCGATCCCGGCCTGTATCACAACATGCCCCAGCGCCATTTGGAGCATAAGCTGCTGACAGCCTCGGCCACCGTGGACAGCAACAAGGTCAACATGGAGCCGGACGGCAGCTCGGCCAACGCCTTTGTCCCGTTCACGGTCATCAATACCCGCGGCTTTGATCTCCCGCAGACCGGCTCTTACGGCAACTGGATGTTCCCCGTGGCGGGACTCTCCATGCTGACGCTCTGTGTGGCCGGTATCGTCGCGCTGACGCGCAAGAACAAGAAGAAAGCACAGAATACCTAACCAACACGCAAGAGGGCGGGAACACCGCCCTCTTGCCCTGTAAAGGGGAAGAATGAATAAGACAATGAAAATCTTATCTCTGGCCGTCCTGTTCGTCGTTTCCCTCGGCGTCATTCTCTACCCGCTGATTGCCAATTATCTCTCCGAGAAAAACCGCAGTCTTATTGAGACGCAGTACACGGAAGCCATCGAACAGATGGACACCACGGTGCTGGACGAAGCCCGCGCAGAAGCGGAGGAATACAACAAGACACTCGTGACAATCCCGGAAAAGCCCTTCACGAAAGACGCCCTTATAAAAGCTGCTGAGAGCTATGATACGCTTTTGAATGTGCGGGAGGACGGCTTGATGGGCTATGTGGAAATCCCCGCCATCGGCGTAAATCTGCCCATTTACCACGGTACGGAGGAAAGCACGCTTGACCGGGGCGTGGGGCATTTGCTTGGCTCTTCTCTCCCAGTGGGAGGCACAGCCACCCATTGTGTGCTGACCGGGCATAGCGGTCTTGCCGGACAAAAGATGTTCTCCGACTTGAATCTGCTGAAAGCTGGCGACCTATTCTTTCTCCGCGTGATGGGCGAAACGCTGGCTTACCGTGTCACGGACATTTACACGGTTCTCCCGGAGGACACGGGCAAGCTGACGATTGACGCCGGGCGCGATCTCTGTACGCTTGTCACCTGTACGCCCTACGGCGTGAACAGCCACCGTCTGCTGCTGCGCGGAGAGCGCACCGAGTATGAGGAAGCGGTCAGCGTGATCGAGGACGCGGAATTTACGCCCGTGGAGGAATCCACCTGGGGCGACGAATACCGTCACGGCTTGATCTACGGCGGCCTGACCGTGGCCGGGATCAGCACGGGCTACGGGATATACAAGGCCGTGAAAAGGCCGCGTCAAAGGCTGCGAGCCATCCGACAGACGAAAGCGAGGGGCCGACATGAAACATCTTAAACTCCGGCTTATTCTTCTTGTTCTCCTGGTATGCCTCGCCTTTGCCAGTGCCGCTTTTGCGTTAAAGCCGCTGATTGACGGCGCGGAAAAGAGCATCGAGGTCAAGCACGCTGTAGAGGAATACCGCGAAACGATTTCCGAAATACGGGAGGAAGCAGAGAAAGCCAAAGAAACCGAGGAACAGCATGAGCCTATCCCATACGCCCAGCTCTACGAGGATATGCAGTTCTATAATCGGCAGCTCTATCTTTTCAAGCAGGACAAGCTGGACAGCCGGAGCGCCTACGAGCTGTCACAGTTCAATCTGACCGATTACGGCCTGCCCGACGAAAAATTCGGCATCATTACGATCCCGAAAATGGACTTGGAAATGCCCCTGTTCCTCGGCGCGTCCGAGGCGAATATGGCGGCTGGAGCGGCGGTGCTGTCCCAGACCAGCGTCCCCCTCGGCGGCGTCAACAGCAACGCCGTGATTGCCGGACACCGGGGGTACAGCGGCTACCCCTATTTCAAGGAGATAGAGCTGCTGGAGGCGGGCGACGAGGTGACGATCACGAATATTTGGGGAACGCTGACCTACGTTGTGACGGAGATCAAGATCATCAATCCGAATGACGTGAACGCCATCCTCATTCAGAAGGACAGAGACATGATAACCCTGCTGACCTGTCACCCCTACGCCAGCGGCGGGAAATATCGCTACCTGGTTTTCTGTGAGCGAGTAAAGGAGTAATGACATGGAGCATGACTTTTTCTACGGCTCCCAATCGGAGAGCTTTTCGTTTTGCCGCATCCCGCGCCAGCTCTTGACCGGGGCAGCTTACCGGGAGATCTCCACGGACGCAAAGCTGCTTTATGGGCTGTTGCTTGACCGTATGGGGCTGTCCGCTAAAAACGGCTGGTATGACAATCTCAACCGGGTCTATATCTACTACACGCTGGACGAGATCCAAGAGGATTTCCAATGCGGTAGAGCCAAAGCCGTCCGTCTGCTCAAGGAGCTGGACAGGAAAACCGGCATCGGCCTCATAGAGCGCAAGAGGCAGGGTCAAGGCAAGCCGACCATGATCTACGTCAAGCAGTTCGTTGACACAGCGCCGCCGGAGCCGAGGGACAGCCATGCTCCGCCCAGACTTCCCAAAACAGAACTTCCAGAAGTTCCGAAAGAAGAAGTCCAGAAGTTCCACCCCGAAACTTTAAGAAGTTCCAGATCGGGAAGTCAAGAAGTTCTCAAAGAGAACTGTAATTATACTGATGGGAATCAAACTGAAAATAGCTATACTGATCCATCTATCCATCTATCGTACTGCCCTAAAGTAGAGAGAGCGGTGATCGAAGCGGACGTGCGGGAGCAGATCGACTACCCCCGCCTGGCCGAGAGCTATCCCTATGATGCCCCGGACAGTATCTTGCAGCTCATTTGTGACATTCTGTGCAGCACTTCTGAAAGTATCAAGATTGGGAATGAACAGATACCGGCATCGAAAGTCAAGGAGCGATACCGACGATTAGACTTTGAACACGTTACCTATGTGATGGACTCCCTCCGGGAAACCACCACGAAGATCAAAAACATACGGGGCTATCTGTTGACGGCGCTTTATTACGCGCCGCTGACCATCGGCCCGTATTACGCCGCTGCCGTGCGGCATGACTTTGGCTGAAATGTGTCTCACCGTGAGACACATTTTTGCATATCTCACACTATGAAGGAGGACGTAAATGCCCAACGAAAAACCCATTCCCCAGCAAATCCCCATCGAGAAGATCCACGATCTCCCCGGCATCCCCATCGTCAAGCTCCCGGACAAGTCCTACGGCGGCCTTGTCACTTCCATGCTGCTTGACGGCGTGAAAGAGCCCGTGATTCTGCGTCAGCGGGAGGACGGAGAATACCAGCTTGTGTCCGGTTTTCGCCGCCGCAAGGCTGCGGAGCTCGCCAAGCTCAAAGAGCTGCCCGCCCTGGTCTATGACATGACCGAAAAAGAGGCTATGGCATACTGCGAGAAGCGGAACGCAGAAAATCCTCCGCCGATCCCCGGAAAGCTGATCGACCCGGCCGCCAAGACGCCCGCCTCTGCCAAAGAGCCTCCCAAAGCGGAAAAGGCAGCGGACAGCAAGGCAGCTCCCGCCGAGAAAAAGCAGCCCGCCAAAGCTGCCGAGCCGCAGGAGAAGAAAGCCGAGCCTTCCGAAAAGGAAGCGGAGGCCGCTCCTCCTGCTCCGGCGAAAGCTACGGTGGAAAAGCCCGCCGAGAAGAATGCGGAGGCCGCAGCTCCTCCCGCTGCGAAGCCGGAGGAAAAGAACGCCGAGGTCAAGAGCGAAGCCGCAAAGGTTGAAAAGACCGCGGATGCCCCGGCTGAAAAGAAAAGCGCCGAGCCGCCCAAAGCCGAGAAGAAAGCGGAAGCGCCCAAGACCGAGCCGGCTCCCGATGCGAAAGCCGCCGATCAGAAAGAGAAAAAAACGGCGGAAGCTCCTGCCCCCGCCGCATCAGATAAAGAGAAAAAGCCCGCCCCGGCGAAAGCGCCTGCCAAGAAAGAGGAAAAGCCTATCGGCACCGCCGCCGTTGGCCCGACGGGAACGCTGATCACCAAGCTCCTGGGCGAGAAGCTCAACCCGCCCACCGAAAAGGATAAGAAAGCGATCCCGATCCCCGGCGAGGGCGAAGCCTTTGCCGTCACGCTCCACCCGGCCTATCTGAAAAAGGCGGACATCAACACCTTTTCCGTTGACCGCAACAGCGACGATTTCAAGGAGCTGTTTCAGTCCATCAAGCGTTTCGGCGTGAAAGACCCTGTGCTTGCCCGTTTCGGCAAGGACGGCGAGCTGGAGATCATTTCCGGCCAGCGCCGCCATCTGATCGCCACCGAGCTGAACTATCCCGTCCCCACAATCATCCAGCAGCTCGACGATGACGACGCCCGTATCCTCGTCGCGGACGGCAATCTGCACCGCGAACATATTTCCACCTATGATCTCTCCCGCGCAGTAAAAATGAAGTCCGAGAGCATGAAGCACAAGGTCGGTCGGCGCAGCAAGTTTGATACCGGCCCCAAGAAGCAGTACACGGACGAGGCCATCGCCGCCGAGATGGGCATGAGTACGGCAAAGCTCAACCGCCTTATGAAGCTCTCCGAGGCGACCAAGCAGATTTGCGACCTGGTCGACGACAACACGATCCCGCTGTCCGTGGCCTACAACATCGCCTTTCTGATTCCCAAGCACCAGGACACCGTTGCGGATCTGATCGGGATCAATGTCAAGGTCAACAATGAGAATACCCAGCTTCTGAAAAAGGTTGCAGAGAGAGAAAGTCTGACGGAGAAAAAGATCCGGGACGTGTTGGAGGGCAACTATCCGCCGAAAGTTGTGGAGAAACCCAAGCCCGTCACGCCGCCCGTACCTGCTGCGCCTGCGGCTCCGTCAATGGCTCCGACCAGCGTCCCCAAATCTCCGGACATTCCCGCACCTCCCGCAACTCCTTCTGTTCCTGCCCAGCCCACCGGGACGGTCGTTCCGTTTCCGGCTGTGAACACCGCGCCTGCGCAGAATACTGAGCCTGCCGCGCCTGGCCAGAACGCCATGCCCGCTGTTCCGATGCAAGCGGCGCCCGCGGCACCGGAGAAACCCGAAAGCGGCGCGCAGGATCGGGAGAACAGCTACGAAACCAAGATCGTCCTGCGCGGCGACCGACTCCGTAAGTATTTTCCGGATGTTTCTATGACGCCGCTTGCCATTGAAAACAGCATCTACGATGCTTTGGAAGAACGGCGCCAGCGCGAAGAAAAGGCAAAGCAGAAAGCTGAAATTTTCAGTAAGGAGAAGAAAGGCCCGGTGAAGTAATCGGATGAATGTGCTTGTAGTTGAGCCTGGCTATCTTCCCTACGAAAAAGAAATCTCTGATTCGCTCAATTCGGATGAACATTTGCGGGCTTTGCAGGAAATCGTCGGTGGATGGATCGAAGCGATTTACCCTTATGACGAAGAAGTGGCTATCGTCTGCAACGAGGAAGGACTTATCAATGGCCTGCCTTTTAACCGCAGCGTCCCCGGCGGCTACGGCGGCGTATTTGGTACGTTCTTCATTTGTGGACTGAGTGAGGATAGCTTTTGCTCGCTGCCGCCCGATCTGATGGAACGCTTCAAAAGCGAGTATGCTCATTCTGAAATACTGATCGGAGCGGAGGGAGACAAGCTATATACCCTAAAAGTATCCTCACACCCGAAGAAGCCGGAGAATCCTCCCGATGAAAAACAACATCACAACCCGGAACGCTGATGCGCTGGCGGAGCGGCAGGAACGGATCAAGGTGCTGACGGAAAAACTGGAAAACGGCGTCAAGGCCGTTTTTGCGAGTGAGGACTACGCCCGCTATTTGGAGGCTATGTCCAAGTTTCACCATTACAGCTTCGGCAACTGCCTTTTGATCTTCTTTCAATGCCCCGAAGCACAGGCCGTGGCAGGATACTCCACATGGAAGAAGCTGGGGCGCTCGGTGAAAAAAGGAGAAAAGGGCATCCAGATCCTCGCACCCTGTCCGCAGAAAATCCTCATGGAGCAGGATAAGCTCGACGCACAAGGCAACGCCGTGATCGGCCCGGACGGACAGCCGGAGAAAGAAAGCGCTATCATCA
>CAMOXK010000022.1 GCA_946629065.1 uncultured Clostridia bacterium | reverse complement strand
GAGGTGGCATTCGCCGATCCCCCGCAAGGCGAATGACGGAGGGAGTTCTCCGTCCACCGCAAGGCCCTCGTCGTCCATCCGCTCCATCCGCGAAAGGAGGTTCCCATGCGCGATAAAAAGCTGCTCCCCTATCTGCTCTGGTCCTTCGCCCTTGCCTGGCCCATCCAGGCGCTGGCCTCCTGGCAGGCGCTGCAGGGCAATACCGGGGCCTTCCAGATCATCATGGTCGTCTGCATGTTCATGCCGCTGCTGGCGGCGGTCCTGGCCCGGGTCCCCCTGGGAGAGCTGGGCTGGAAGCCCCGCCTCCGGCAAAACTGGAGATGGCTCCTGGCCGCCTGGCTTCTTCCCGCGCTGCTGATGGTCCTGGGTGCGGGGGTGTATTTCCTCTGCTTCCCTGGCCGCTTCGATCTGAGCGGCAAGACCTTCCTGGCCCAGCTGGAGGCCGCCGGTCCCGAGGCCCTGGCCCAATATCAGGCCCAGGCCCTGCCGGTGAGCTTCTATCTGCTGGTCCAGGCGGCCGCCGCGCTGACCTACGCGCCCTTTATCAACATCTTCCCCTCATTGGGGGAGGAGATCGGCTGGCGGGGCGTCATGCTGCCGCGGCTGAAGGAGCGCTTCGGCCGCCGGAAGGGCCTGCTGCTGGGCGGCCTCATCTGGGGCGCCTGGCACTGGCCGGTGATGCTGCTGGCGGGCTACGAATACGGGCTCTCCTATTGGGGCTTCCCGGTGCTGGGGATGCTGGTCTTCTGCCTGTTTTCCACGGCCCTGGGCATCTTCCTGGACCTGCTGTATGAGAAGACCGGCTCCATCTGGTATCCCGCCCTGGGCCACGGGGCGGTGAACGCCGTGGCGGGCATCCCGCTGCTGTTTCTGGACCCGGCCTATGCCAACGAGACCATCCTGGGCCCCGCCATGCACGGCCTCGTCGCTGGGATCCCTCTGCTGCTGTTCGCGCTCCTTCTGCTGCTGCGCCGGGACAAAGCGAGGGAAGATTGAAAAAATTTCCCATTCTGAAAAAAAGATATTGACAAATCCTCGTTCTTTTGGTATATTAACTGAGCCGTGGCCGAGTGGTTCAGTCGGTTAGAACGCCGGCCTGTCACGCCGGAGGTCGAGGGTTCAAGTCCCTTCTCGGTCGCCACACATGCCCCTTTTTAAGGGGCATGTACTTTGCTGCTGTAGCTCAGTAGGTAGAGCGCATCCTTGGTAAGGATGAGGTCGGCAGTTCGAATCTGCCCAGCAGCTCCAAAAAAGCAGATACCCATTCGGGTATCTGCTTTTTTGCGCGCTGGGCAGATTCGAATTATGTCCGCAGGCCACATAGGTGGCCTGCATCGACCAGTGCAAACACTGGTCGATACCTCTATTCTGTTTTCCCGTCCCCCACAAGGGAAAACAGAATGCAAACGAATACTGCCCAGCAGCTCCGGGCCTCATCCTTACCAAGGATGCGCTGTTATCCGTTCACGCCTCCTGATTGATACGCTCCCACTTTCTTTTGCTTGTCCAAAAGAAAGTGGCAAAGAAAACGACACCAGGGAGGGGAAGATTTCGATTTCTCCCCCTCCCTGGACCCTCCCTCATTCAAACGACCAAAAGGGGCTTGCGAGCCCCTTTTGGAATTCCCCGGAGATCCTGTGTGCACATGAGCGCTCCGTCTATTCGCCGTAATACCGATCCTCCGCCCATTTGGCGGGGTTCGTGTCGATGTATTCCCAAATTTGGCGATAGTCCGCTTCGTTTCGGATCACGTGCTCGTGGTAGGAGCGCTGCCAGACCTGTAAGCCCGGATGCTTCTCATGGATCCGTTTGCTGCTGTTCATTTTCAGATATCCGACTGCCTTGGCAAGAAGCGACCGCGTTCCGTCTTCCCGTAGGGGCGCTTCACGAAGCGCCCGTTCCGCCTCGATCCGCAGGAGCAGATGAATGTGGTTCGGCATGATCACGTATTGATCCACCGTCAGATTGGAATACCGTTCCGGAAGCGATCGGATGGTCTCATCAACGATCTGACCGAGCTGCGTAAGTCTTACCGAGATGGCGGGCGCTTCGTGAAGCGCCCCTACGGCGATAGACGAGAGGATGCAGCGGCGTTCCTGGGTGCAGATGGTGACGAAATACGCGCCCGGGGCGGAATAATCGTATGTCCGCAGGCGGATTTGTTTTCGTTTGGGCAGATCCATGGCGCAGGCCTCCCCGTCATTCGTAGGGGCGATTCACGAATCGCCCGTTTCCTGTATCATACCACAAACACATCGAGGAAAACAGTGACCTCACTTGCCATTGAACCGGTAGAAAATGACAGGGAGAAAAAGCACATCGATCCATCGTCATTCACGCTATGGCAGTTCTTCAATATATACAATCACATTGCCAAGCGACCTATACTGTGTATAGCCGACTCGCAGGTGCTGCCCATCGCCTGTAATGACGCCGCCGAGAGCACTTGTGTTGTGATACCCGAATTGTACCACGTTGTCATAGTATTCGAAATCGACCCCATCGATTGAGAACGACTCTCCCTCTCCACGCTTTTGCGCAGGTTTATACTGTTCTACGTACCCTTCTGCAATCTGGTATTCCCCGCGCTCATAAGCGCCTACCGTGCATCGATACATTCTGATTTGGTCTGGCACCACGAATGCCATCACCGCGATCACGAATAGCGTTCCAAGAACACCAACGATCACGCCAGCCTTCGCGTCTCTTGTTCCATATTTACGAGGATTTTTCAACTTTTTCAAATGGTGGACTGCAATGCAGGGAAAGGCAACGAGCAGAACAAGCAGAAGAAGCCATCCTTCTTGAACAGTAAAGGAAGCTTCATATAAAACTTGAGACTTCATTCGATCACCTTCGCTGGTTCTCACCAAAACAGGTTCTCTTTTCTTTTGCCACCATTGTAACACATCTTTGATAAACCTAGAAGAAGAATTTGCCATTCTGTCAGTATAACGTCTGAGAGGGCCAAAAGGTTTCAGGGAAAAGAAAAAAGCTGTCCCAAGGGCAGCAGAGAGAAGAAATCGTGAACAGGGAAGCCGCTGCGGCCCCTCTCCCTCGCTTTGAGACACTTCTTCCGCCTTGCGGTACCCGAAAAACGCTTCGGGCTTGCGCTGCTCCTCGCGTTTTTCGACCGCTGCGGAAATTGCGGCATTGCTGAATCTGCCACCGGCAGCGCAAGGCCGCAATTCCCTTCGCCCTCGCGTTCCGCATACCACTACGCACACGCTCGCGGATGATGTACCGGTCTGCTGACGTCACGCAACCGCGCAAACGGGCCGTCGGGGACGCCGGCCCCTACAAAGCAGACGGCAGCGCGAGGAAACGGGCGCATCGTGATGCGCCCCTACGAGAGGACGTGGAATTGACTCCCTCAGTCACGGCGGCAAGCCGCCGCGACAGCTCCCTCGGAGAGGGAGCCATGGGTGACAGCCCCCGGCGGGAGCCATGGGTGACGATCCCCTCGGCAGGGGGGCTTTTTTCTTGCCCAAATTACTTAGGAGCCTTGACATTTTTCTTGCGTCGGCCTAAACTGGAAGCAATAAACGAGCCGCGCCAGCGGTGCGGCGAGGGTCCAAAAGCGGAGGCTTGCGGCAAGTCCGGGCTATTGCGGGACAGCCGGCCCGATCAGGGCCGGTCAACAAGTCCCGGGCCGCTGCCGGGGTGGCGATCCAGGGGCCGGAAAGCCGATAACAGACGAAAGAACGATCGGAGGATCGGACATGGAGAAGAAACACGACAAGGGTCCGGGGGACGAGTTTCCGGACGTGAACCGGGATCTGGACTATGACGAATCGGCGCTTTACGCCCTGTTTTTCCGCTGCTCCCACATTCTGAGCCGGCGGGTGGGGATCCGGGTGTCCCGGCAGCGGGTGCTCTCCCTGCTCTCCCAGCGGGGCGAGATGCCCCAGCGGGAGCTGCGGGAGGCCCTGGGCGTCCAGGCGGGCAGCTTCAGCGAGCTGGCGGCCCGGCTGGAGGAGCGGGGCTTTCTCACCCGGGAGCAGGATCCGGCGGACCGGCGGAGGATCCTGCTGCGGCTCACCGAGGCCGGGCGGGAGCGGGCCGCCCGGGACAGCAATGCCCGGGACCAGGAGCTCTTCTGCGCCCTGAACCAGGAGGAGCAGGCCGAGCTCCGCGCCCTGCTGCAGAAGATCGCCGACGGCCACGAGGCCTGGAAGAAAAGGAGGGGGATCCGGTGAAGCTCATATTCCGCTATCTGGGGCGCTACAAAAAGTGGGTGGCCCTTGCCATTTTCGTGAAGCTGATGGCCACGCTGATGGAGCTCTCCCTCCCCTACATCTTCGAGCACATTCTGGACTATGTGGTGCCCGCCGGGGATCTGAAGATGGTGCTGCTCTGGGGGCTGCTCATGTTCGCGGCGGCGGTGCTTACCCGCAACACCAATGTGAAAGCCAACGCCATGGCGGTGAACAACGCCCACCGGGTGAGCTATGACGTGCGGCAGGAGCTTTTCCGCAAGACGGTGAACCTCTCCGGCAGCCAGTTTGACGCCTTCGGTTTGCCCAGCCTTATCTCCCGCATGACCTCAGACAGCTACAATGTGCAGTCCGCCGCCCAGCAGCTGCAGACCCTGTGCGTCCGGGCGCCCATCATGCTGGTGGGCGGGGTGTTCGTGTCCATGACCATGGACGCGCCCCTGGCCATGATCATGGTGGTGATGCTGCCCCTGCTGCTGGGGATCATCCTGTTCGTTTCCTCCAAGGGCATGCCCATGTTCGTCACCGTCCAGGAGAAACTGGACGCGGTGGTGCGCATCATGCGGGAGAACATCACCGGCATGCGGGTGGTGAAGGCCCTGAGCAAGTCGGACTTCGAAAAGCGCCGCTTCGCCCAGGCCAACGAGGAAATGGCGGACCGGGACATTGCCGCCGCCACCGTGATGGCCATCCCCGGCCCCTTCATGCAGCTCTGCCTGAACATGGGCCTGGCCCTGGTGGTGATCATAGGTGCCCGGCGGGTGAACGAGGGGCTCATGAAGCCCGGGGTGATCCTGGCCTTTCTGACCTACTTCAACATGATCACCATGGGCGTCATGGGCGTGAACCGCATTTTCATGTCCCTCAGCAAGGCCGGCGCCTCCGCCGACCGCATCGACGCCGTGATCCGGACCTCCACGGACCAGAAGATCCTCCCGCCGGAGGAGGCCCTGCAGCCCAGCGGGGACGAATTCATCCGCTTCGAGCACGTGGATTTCAGCTACGGCGAGAGCGGCGGCGACAGCGCAGGCTTTCTGGGCGAGAGCCGGGAAAAGGCCCTCAGCGACATCTCCTTTGCCATCAGGAAGGGGGAGAGTCTTGGCATCATCGGCCCCACAGGCTGCGGCAAGACCACCATCATCAACCTTCTCATGCGCTTTTACGACGCGGGCGCCGGCGGCGTCTTCGTGGACGGCCGGGACGTGCGGAGCTATGATAAGGACGAGCTGCGGCGCAAGTTCGGCGCGGCCTTCCAGAACGACATGGTCTTCCAGGACAGTCTGCGGGAGAACATCGTCTTCGGCCGGGCCGTGGCGGAGGACCGCCTTCGCCGGGCGGTGGAGGACGCCATGGCCGCGGAATTTGTGGACAGCCTCCCGGAGGGGCTGGACTACGAGGCTGCCATCAAGGGGGCCAATCTCTCCGGCGGGCAGAAGCAGCGCATCCTGGTGGCCCGGGCACTGGCGGCAGATCCGGAAATCCTGGTGCTGGACGACTCCTCCTCGGCCCTGGACTACAAGACCGACGCCGCCATGCGCCGGGCCATCGGGGAAAATCACCCGGAGAGCACCGTGATCCTCATCGCCCAGCGGGTGTCCAGCGTGATGCACATGACGAAGATCCTGGTGCTGGACGACGGCAAATGCATCGGCTACGGCACCCACGAGGAGCTGCTGGAAAGCTGCCCCGCCTATCGGGAGACCTATGAGGTCCAGATGGGCGCCATCGCGTGAAGGGAGGGGAGAGAATATGGTACAGCGGGAACGCTTCGCGGTGAAGAAAAAGCCCAAGGACACCAAGGGCACCCTGATCCGCATCGCCAAATACCTCTCGGATTATCTCTGGATCGTGATCCTTCTGGTGGTCCTCTCCTTCCTCAGTAACCTGGGCAATCTCATGGGCCCCCGCTTTGCGGGCAAGGCCATCGGCATCGCGGAGGAGGGCTTCCGCAAAGGCGTGGGAATGGTTGACATGGACACCGTGATCCACTATGCCCTGCTCATGGCCCTCTTCTATGTGGGCAGCAACATTTTGAATTTCCTGGTGCGCATCTGGATGACCCGGGTGGGCCGCCGGGTGGCCCGCAACATGCGGCGGGACGTGTTCCACAAGCTCCAGCGCATGCCCGTGAGCTACTTTGACCGCAAGCAGGCCGGCGACATCATCAGCCGGGTGAGCTACGACGTGGACGTGGTGTCCACGAGCCTCTCCACCGACGTGATCCAGATCATCGTGAGCTCTGTCACGGTGGTGGGCAGCTTCGTCATGATGGTGGTGATCTCGCCGCCCCTGGTGCTCTGCATGCTCTTCACCATCCCGGCCTCCATCTTCTTCACCCGCTACATGGCGAAGAAGACCCGGCCCCTCTACGCCAAGCGCAGCGCCGCCTACGGCAGCATGAACGGCTTTGCCGAGGAGATGTTCACCGGGCAGAAGACCATCCTGGCCTACGCAAACGAAGATACCATCACCGAGCGCTTCAGCGCCATCAACCGGGAGGCTGCCGAGTCCTACCGGAACGCGGACAGCATGGGCATGCGCATGGGCCCCACCATCGGCATGATCAATAACATCGGCCTTGCCGCCATCGGCATGGGCGGGGCGGTGCTCTATCTGCTGAACATCGTGGGCCTGGGCCAGATCTCCAGCTTCGTGCTCTACAGCCGCAAGTTCTCCGGCCCCATCAACGAGATCTCCAACATCGTAAACGAGATCTTTTCGGCCCTTGCCGCCGCCGAGCGGGTCTTCCAGCTGCTGGACGAGCCGGAGGAGACCGCGGACCTGCCGGAGGCCCGACCTCTCGCCGACTGCCGGGGTCAGGTGGAGGTGCGGGACGTGTCCTTCGGCTACACCAAGGAAAAGACCGTGCTCCACGACCTGTCCCTGGAGGCAAAGCCCGGCCAGACCGTGGCCATCGTGGGCCACACCGGCGCGGGCAAGACCACCATCATCAATCTGCTGATGCGCTTTTACGAGGTGCAGCAGGGGCAGATCCTGGTGGACGGGAAGGAGTACCGGCAGTACACCCTGGACTCTCTCCGCCGGAACTACGCCATGGTGCTGCAGGACACCTGGCTCTTCCGGGGCACGATCTTCGATAATATCGCCTACGGCAAGGAGAACGCCTCCACCGAGGAGGTGGTGGCCGCCGCCAAGGCAGCGCGCATCCACAATTACATCATGCGCCTGCCCCAGGGCTACAACACCGTCATCAGCGAGGACGGCGGCAACATCTCCAAGGGGCAGAAGCAGCTGCTCACCATCGCCCGGGCCATGCTCTACAACACCAACATGCTGATCCTGGACGAGGCCACCAGCAACGTGGACACCAACACTGAGCGCCAGGTCCAGACTGCCATTCGCAGTCTCATGCAGGGCAAGACCAGCTTCGTCATCGCCCACCGGCTCTCCACGGTGCAGAACGCGGACAAGATCCTGGTGGTGGACCACGGAGACGTGGTGGAGCAGGGGACCCATGCGGAGCTGATGGCGCAAAAGGGCTTTTACTACAGGCTCTACGCCAGCCAGTTCGAATGAGACGCGGTTCCATCCTTTGATATGCGCTTTCGCTTGTCAGGGAGCCAGGATCGGCTAAGCTATAGGCAGAAACAGCTTCCGGAAAGGAGCGACGGATATGAAGCCCATGGAATATGAACAGGTGAAAAAACGGGTGGAAACAGAGGACAAGGCCCTCAAATGGCTGGTGCCCTGGCTGGGTCTTGCCATGCTGGTCGGCACCGTGGCCGCCGGCTTCCTCTTCCGCTAAGGCGGAGGAAGAGAGAAACTTGCCTTCCCCGGCTTGTCATGGCTTCGCGCAGCGAAGGATCTCACCCCTGCGCAGGCGTTTGGCTGGTCAATGCGCCCCCCATTCTTTCTTTTCGTCTTGCCGAAAAGAAAGAATGCGCCGCGCCCGGTGTAAGAAAGAAAAGGGCGCTCGTGGTCTATAGTCTATTGGGCATCGCCGTCCGCGCGGGGTCGCTTACGCTTTAGCGCTGCTGCGGAGCTTGTCGATACCGCCGTAGTCTCACTCGAAGCAGCTATCGTTCCACGCAGAAAACCCGGGGTATTCCAAAAGGGGCTCGCAAGCCCCTTTTGGTCGTTTCAATTAGGGTGGTTCTTAGGAGGGGAAGAAACCGAAATCTTCCCCTCCTAAGTGTCGTTTTCTTTGGTACCTTTCTTTTGGACAAGCAAAAGAAAGGTACACCCCCGCGAGATGCAGGGACGAGATCCTTCGCTTCGCTCAGGATGACAGGGTCGCAGGCGTATCCCCCCGCCCCTCGCAAGCTCGGGCCACCCCCCTTTAGGCAAGGGGGGCTTTCCTTCCTCGCCATTCCGGCTCGCGACGCCATGATAGCCTGTGTGAAAAAAAGGAGCGGACGGTTCCGCAGGAGAGATCCTGTGCGAAGCCGTCCGATCCTCTTTTTTCTCCTTTTTTCCTTGCGAAACGATTCCTTCCATGATATGGTTAAGATAGAAATTTGTGCGGCCACTTGAGAGTTGGCCGCTTTCCCCCTATCAAATACAACGGAGGAGAAACAAGATGAGAAAAACCAAGATCGTATGCACCATCGGCCCCGCCAGCGAAAATCCCGAGGTTTTCCGCCGCATGTGCCTGAACGGCCTGAACGTGGCCCGGCTCAACTTCTCCCACGGCACCCATGAGGAGCACCAGAAAAAAATCGACATGATCAAGGCCGTGCGGGAGGAGCTGAAGCTCCCCATCGCCATCATGCTGGATACCAAGGGTCCCGAGTACCGCATCCGCACCTTCAAAAACGGCAAGATCCAGCTGCAGGACGGGGACGAGTTCACCTTCACCACCCGGGAGGTGGAGGGGGACGAGCACATCGTCTCCGTGAGCTACAAGGGTCTGGCCGAGGACCTGGCCCCCGGCGATAAGATTCTTGTTAACAACGGCCTTGTGATCTTCGAGGTCGAAACCATCCAGGGCACGGAGATCAACTGCAAGGTGCTCACCGGCGGCGTTCTCTCCGACCGGAAGAGCATGAGCTTCCCCGGCAAGGTGATGCGCCAGGTCTATCTCAGCGAGCAGGACAAGTCCGACCTGCTCTTCGGCATCCGCAACGGGGTGGACTTTGTGGCCGCCTCTTTCGTCTCCTGCAAGCAGGATATGATGGATCTGAAAGCTTTCCTGCGGGAAAACGGCGGCGGGGACATCGACGTCATCGCCAAGATCGAAAACCAGCACGGCGTGGACAACATCGACGAGATCTGCACCGTCTGCGAGGGCATCATGGTGGCCCGGGGCGACCTGGGCGTGGAGGTGCCCTTCACGGAGCTGCCCGCCATCCAGAAGCACCTGATCACCAAGTGCCGCATGCTGGGCAAGCGGGTCATCACCGCCACGGAAATGCTGGAGAGCATGATCACCAATCCCCGGCCAACCCGTGCCGAGATCAGCGACGTGGCCAACGCGGTCTATGACGGCACCAGCGCCGTGATGCTCTCGGGCGAGTCCGCCGCGGGCAAATACCCTGTGGAGGCCCTGCGGGTCATGGGCGAGATCGCCGAGGAGACGGAGAAGCACATCGACTATGTACAGCAGTTCCGCACCCGGGAATTCGTGATCCACAACCGGGTGGACGCCATCTCCCACGCCGCCTGCACCATGGCCATCGACCTGCAGGCCAAGGCCATCGTGGTCACCTCCCTCTCGGGTCTCACAGTGCGCATGGTGTCCCGCTTCCGGGCGCCCATCACCATCCTGGGCCTGGCCACCGGCAAGCGGGCCTGGTACAAGCTGGCCCTCTCCTGGGGCGTGCAGCCCCTGCTGACAGAGCAGTTCCCCAACATGGAGGTGCTGAATTACTACGCCCTCCGGGCCGCCCGGGATTCCCTGGGCCTCCAGCCTGGAGACACCGTGGTCATGACCGGCGGCAACACCAGCGGCGAGAGCGGCAACACCAACGTGATCCGCATCGAAACGGTGTAAGTCCGGCAAGGCCTTCTCCTTGAGGAGAAGGTGGCATTCGGCGATCTCCCGCGAGCCGAATGACGGATGAGGTGTCGCTCCCTCACCTGTCAGCTGCGCTGACATCCTCCCCCGCTGGGGGAAGAACAGAATGGTGCGGCGAATTCGTACACAGCTGCGAATTCGCCGCACCATTTTCATTTACAGACCTTTTTACCGCCGGGCGGGGACAAGCCGCCGCCCCTACGCATTAGCCTCCCGTCCCAGCGAAGGGATCCGGCCATAGCCTCCCTCTTTGAGGGAGGTGTCATCCGGCGTGTCACGCCCGCCGGATGACGGAGGGAGTCTTTCCCGCGTAGGGAGCGATCCCCTGATCGCTCCGCTGTCCGTCCTCCCGGTCTGCCGCCAGACGCGCCGGACATCCGAGGATCCAGGCGTCCAGAAAGGCCATTTGCTCCGGCGTGTGGAACCAGTGCTCCCCGCCCTCCAGCACGGTAAGGGCGGCGCCATGCTCCCGGGCAAAGACCTCCATAGTCTCCCGGGAAGTCAGCTTATCCCGGCTCCCGTAAAGGATCCGGGTGGGCACATCCCAGCGAACCGGATGCCGCCGCAGGTAGGAGAGATAGTTCCAGGAGAGGGTCTCCCCGAAGGCGGTTTGGATCTCTCCTTGCGCCTGCAGCTCCTCCTCGGTGGCCCCGGCCCAGCCCAGCATGTCCAGGATGAGCCTTTCCATATCCACGATGGGAGAGATGAAATACGCCCGGTCGATGAGCTCTTCGATCCCCGCGTGCATGGCGAAATAGGCCCCGATGCTGTTGGCCGCGAGGACGATGCTGCCGTATTCTGCTTTCAGCTTTTCCACGGCGGCGCGGATCTCCGGCCCAGCTTCCCAGGGGACAGAACCCCGATAGTCCAGGCCCAGGACCTCACAGCCCGGGAAGAGGGGCTTGTAGTGTCCGCTCTCCTCCGCGCTGCCGCCCTTGCCGTGAAGGTAGAGTACCAGCTTTTTCATGCTTTTTTCCTCACACAGCGCTGTCATGGCGGGACGGTGCGCTCCCTGCCGCGGCGATCTGTGCTCTCATCCGGCCAGCATCCGATGTCCCGATTCAGAAAAACAGCAGCGGGCACAGGCAGAGCAGCCAGCCCCCCAGCGCCCAGAGCAAAAAACCGGGCGTCACAAAAATGGCGATGAATTCCCGGATCAGGGCGGAGGGCCAGTAGTAGAAGGCCACCTTCGCGCCGATGCCGGTGCAGCGGAAGCCCATCTCTCTGGCAAGCCGCAGGCAGCGGTACACGTGATAATTGCTGGAGACCAGGGCCGTCTTTTTCCGCCCGGGCCGTTCCAGGATCAGGTCCCGGGAATTCAGCAGATTGTCTCTCGTAGTCTCGGACCGGTCCTCCGGCAGGATGTGCTCCGCCGGGATGCCCTGGGCCAGGAGATAGTCCGTCATGGCTTTGGCCTCGCTGATCTTCTCATCGGGGCCCTGGCCGCCGCTGGGGATCAGAATGGGCTTATTTCGGCACTTGCGGTAGACCTCCAGGGCCTTGTCCACCCGGTCGGAGAGGAGCCTGGTCATCCGCTCGCCCCCGGAGAGGCCGCAGCCGTGGATGATCACATAGTCAAAGTCCATGCGATGGGGCAGGATCTGGATAAAGACGCTGTACACCACAAAGCTCAGCACCAGGAAGCTGAAGTAAAACACCGTAAGGGTCAGCGCCAGCAGCCAAAGATTCAGCGTCTCCCAGTGGAGGGAATAAGCGGTGCACAGCACATAGGCCACCGCCGCGATCTCTCCCACGCCGATCACAAGGCCCAGAGCCAGGCTCAAAAGGTGGGCCGGAGAGCGGGATTCCCGCCGGATCAGGTGGATCCCATTTATGATGAGCAGCACCGGCACCAGGAAAAGAGCCAGCATGACCAGCAGAAAGCAGATCATCAGGAAGCTTCCCCCGTTCTCCCCGAAAAAGCCGGAGACGAAGAGCATGGTGACAAGCAGGGAAGCCATCAGCAGCAGGCTGTTGAAGTAGCGCTGGGGCCAGAGCAGGATGCAGAGGATCGTCACCGCCCAGACGGTGAGAAAGATCGGGCCGAAGCTCTGCAGATTTTCCGCAAATACGGTGAACACAGGCCTTGCTCCCCTTTCTCAGCCCCGGTGTTCTTCCTTCACCACGCCGTCCCGGTAGGCGTCCAGCAGGGCCCGCAGATCGGCGATCTGCCGCTCCAGCTCCCGGCCCACGTCCGTCTCCTCCACCTTCTCCCGGGATTCCAGGCGCTCAAAGATCTCCGTGGAGTGGGCGATGCCCAGGTTCTCCCGGATGGCCCGCTCCTTGCCGGAAAAGGGCTGGTGGGCCACGATGCGGAAGGAGTGAGAATTGTAGATGAGGGTGTAGCCCGCGATGCCGGAGGTGGGCTGATAGGCCTTGCAGAAGCCGCCGTCGATGACGATGAGCTTCCCGCCGCCCTTGATGGGGCTCTCCCCCTTCTTGGTGCGGACAGGCACATGGCCGTTGATGATGTGGCAGTGGGGTCCCTCCAGGCCAAACTCCTTCAGCAGACGCTCACAGACCTCCGGGTCGTTATACAGGGTGTAGTAGGGGTTTTTCGGCTCGGTCCAGGCGCTCTCGTCCTGGATGAGCCGCCGCTCAAAGGTGGTCATCCGGTCCCTGCCGAAAATGGGGCTGTTGCGCCCGGCCCAGAGGAACCAAAGGAAGTCCATGCCCAGCTTCCGCTCCGGGGAATCCGGGCGGTAGTAATAGGCCTTGCGGGCGGCCTTGTCGGCGTAGTCCAGAAAGTCCTTGCCCCGGCGCTCCTTGCCGTCCAGGCAGAAGGTCAGGAACTCGCCCTTTTCGTCCAGGGGGATGCAGCCGTGGAAGAGCAGGTTTCCGTTGTAGATCTTATAGAGGCTGCCCTTGGCATAGAGGAAGTGGACGTGGCGCTGCAGCTTCTCGCTGCGCTGGAAGGATTCCGTCAGCTGGTCGATGACCGCTTCCTCCTCGGCGGTGAGGGCATAGGGATCGGCCGGGTCCACCGTGGGGAAGTCCGTATCCTCCAGGGCGTAGGTTTTGCCGTCGATGGTGATGCAGCGGTTTTCGTAATCGATCTTGTCCAGCAGCAGCCGGTCCGCCATGCCGTATTCCGGGTGGCGCAGGATCTTCTGCCCCTCCAGCTTGAAGAGGATCACGGTGATGGCCTTGTGCATCCGGGCGGAGAGGAGCTTGTCCTTTTCGCTGTAGCGCCCGGCATCGTCCCCGGTAAGCTTCACCGCAAAGCGGGACACGTCGCAGTTCTGATAGACCTCGTTGGCAAAGACCGAGAGGGGCCGCAGGCTGATGCCGTAGCCGGTCTCCACCACCTCCAGGTTGTTGTAGTGGATGGAGTTTGCCAGCACCGTCGCCACCAGGGTGCGGCTGCCGGAGGCGGCGCCCATCCACAGCACGTCGTGGTTGCCCCACTGGATGTCCACGCTGTGGTGCCGGAGCAAAGCGTCCATGATGATGTCCGCCCGGGGGCCCCGGTCAAAGATATCGCCCACCAGGTGGAGATGATCCACCGCCGCCCACTTGATGAGGGTGCAGAGGGCCTTGATGAAGTCCGGCGCCTGGCCGATCTCCACGATGGTGGAAATGATGTTTTTGTAGTAATCCCGCTTGTCCTTCTCCTCATCGTTCACGTGGAGCAGCTCCTCCACGATGTACTCAAAGCCCTGGGGGATGGCCTTGCGCACCTTGGAGCGGGAGTAGCGGGAGGTGACGGCCCGGCAGACCTCCACAAGGCGGTGCAGGGTGATGCGGTACCACTCGTCCAGATCCTCGATCTGGGGACGCAGATCCGCCATCTTCTCCTCCGGGTAATAGATCAGGGTGGCAAGCTGGTCCAGCTGGGCCCGGGGGATGCTGTCCTTGAAGAGCAGGTCAAGCCGCTCCCGGATCACGCCGGAGCAGGAATTCAGGATGTGCTCAAAGGCCTCGTACTCCCCGTGGACGTCAGAGATAAAGTGCTCGCAGCCCTTGGGCAGGCTCTGGATGGCCTGGAGATTGATGATCTCCCGTCCCGCCTCCCGCACGGTGGGAAACTGGCGGGCCAGCAGGCGCAGATAGCGCAGTTCCTCTTCGCTGTAGTTCTTCTGGACCTTCATGACTCCTCCTTCCGGCGGGCAGGACCCGCCGTCATATTCTCATATTCTTTCATACTAACTATCGCACAAAGAGGCGCTTTTCGCAAGAGCAAAGCGGGATTTGTTCAGTTTTTCGCAGCAAAGCCGCCTTCCGGTCCGGAAGGCGGCTTTGCTGTCAATTAACAGAGAACTACAACCAGAGGGCAGATGCGGCTGTGCGCCCGGAGGTCCGTGGCTTTACATTTTATGCTTTTCATCAGTGTGTATAATTATATTCCGCGTCGGCGTATCCTTCGTCGTAGCCGTCGCTGTAGCCGTCATAATACCCCATGTCTTGACCCTCTTCAAACCCTTCACTATACCCCTTGCTCCAGCCGTCATCTTTGCCATTATCATAGCCACGGTTGTAGGCATACTCCAGTTCCTCCTCATGTCGCTGTTCCATCTCTTCCATGCTTTCTTGGGAAGGACCAAGACATGCAGAAAGACATAGAAGCGAGACAATGGACAGAAATACAAAGATGCGTACATATGTCCTTTTTTTCATGGCATCCTCCCTACGGATGGCAGCGGCCACAGGGATCATAGCCCATAGCGATGACTTCTTCCCTAGTGCCGTCAAAATAGATCTTGTTGGATTCCCTCATCTGCTTGACGCTGGAGCAGGTTGGCTTGTGGAACTTGTGTGTGTTCTTATTCAGAATATAGGTGGCCGTAGCCGGAGGCGTCGTGGCCACAGGCCGTTCTGTTGGCTTCGGCGTTGCAGCAGGTTTTGCAGTTGCTGCAGGTTTTGCCGTTGCCGCTGGCCTTGCTGTTGCTGCCGGCTTTGGCGTAGAGTAACTGCTGGCGGAGGACCTAGGGCTGGTTTTGTACTTCGGTGTTGATGCCGCCTTGGCTGCCTCGTAGCCCTCCTGCCAGCCGTCGTCATAGCCGCGCTGGTATGCCTGGGCGGTGGTCTCCTGCTGAGGCGGAATGCCGCCGCAGGACGCCAGAGACAGCGCGAAGACTAAGCAGAGCAGTACGAGCAGGAAGCGTCTCATAGGCAGGCATCCTCCTATCTTTTGTGTTCGTTCTGGGCGGTTTCTCATCATGGAGGACCTTGCCGAAATATATGGGACAGGGGGATGCGGCAGGGAGACGGTTTCCTGTCCCATTTCGGCACGAATCCGCCCAAACATGTCAGGGAAATCTGTTTTTTCGCCGCGCTAAAGCATTCCGCAAGCTTCGACGTGCCATCAGTAACCCCACTCAGCAGCATGGGACATGTAGATAACCGAGATAATTGTTCACTATTATACTATTTCTGAAATTGATGTCATCTCAATAAAGGCGAATGGCGTTATTGATTCAATACCACACCTAGTATCCTGATGTCTTCGACTTCATCCTCATATTCATATAGTACGCCTGAATATTCTACATAGGAACCTGGTTTTGTTTGTATATTTGACAGCGTGGAGTTTGCCAATACCACAATAGCAGAGCGGTCACATAATTTTTCCTTTTCAATCTCAAAGGGGTCGTTTTCATAGTTTTCCATAGTAACCTTTCTGCCATCAAAGCCAATAACATCTCTTCTTTCTGACACTAGAATAATGGCAAGAAGTCCGCTCTCATCATCTGGGATAACAGATGAAATATAGCCCTGGACTGTAACTTTTTTCTCATCGAGATATTTACTATCGAAAAAGAGCCCGCTTATTGAATAAACCTTTTCACTGAAATAGTCTCTAATTGAAATGGATGACCCTTTGTAAGCAAACAACGCCTCGACATAATCAATCGGGATTGCCATATTCACAAATTGCCCATCTGAGGAAGCTGCAAACGGAACTCCAACTACCTCACCATATTTATTCAGTAAAACACCTCCACTCGAACCAAGGGAACTGGATGCGGTATACTGAATGGCGCTGAGGTCTTCTATCTGCTTAATGCCACTAACATTCCCTTCTGAGATTACATTCGCTAAGCCCAAGGGGCTCCATATCGCTATGACTTTATCTGTTTTTGCTACTGGCTCTTTGGAGAATGTTAATGGCAATAGGTCAGAGTGCTTCTGAAGATGCAGGATGGCGATATCTGCGTCTGGGTCATAGGCAAGAATCTGATCGACTGAATACGATTTACCATTTTCAGCTACTGCTTTAATCGAATAGGGGTGATCTTCAATTACATGGTAATTGGTAACAATTGTATCATCACTGAACGCAATGAATCCACCGCCGTTTGATTCAAGCGAGCCTGAAATACCATAACATTTAATCTGTATGCAAGAAGCCGATATTTGCTCGAGTTTTTCTTTGTTGTTTATTATTTCTTTACTCTGTTTGAAATAATACAAGCCGCCTATGAGAAGGGATATTGCAAGAATCGACGCGATTATAATTGGACCAAATTTACGTTTTGGAGAGCCCGTTTTATTGTCGTCAAGCGCTGGTTCGGTTGTGGTTTGCTTTATCTTAACAGGCGAGTTTTCTTCTTTATCTTTAGTTCTATTTCGTGGAGATATCGGCGCACCGCACCTGATGCAAAAATCAGAATCGACAGAGATTTCGGCACCGCACTTCCTACAATAAAAAGAAATAACCTTGACTCCGCATTTGGGGCAGAAAGCACTGTCTGCAGGAATCTTTGCTCCACACTTTCTACAAAAAGCCACAGCAACATCGGCATTCTGTCCTTCTCTCTGATCGTCACTTAAAGATACAATCTCGCTTGTTTCTTCAACAACTTTTGTCTCTTGCTGGACCGCGCTCTTATCCTTTTCTACTTTCTCACTAAGACTTCTGCAAAAAGCCGCAGCAACAGCGGCGTTCTGTTCTTCTCTTTGCTCGTCACTTGAAGATATTGACTCGCTTCTTTCTTCATTATCTTTTGTTTCTTGCTGGACACTTCTACTGTCTATCGATGCTATTTCCTTAGGAATAACGAAACTACTCGCTGATGAATTAGTTAGTCTTTCATAAAAGTATTCAGGAACTGCCACCCCATGGGCCCGCAAAGCATCTAAGTATGCTTTGTTGCTCATTCTCTCCATAGAAGCGGCTAATTCACCAGTTTGTTCTCCAGACCTTCCCTCCAGCACATCTATTGATTTCTGATGGTATTCTTTTGCACGGATTCTGTTGCGAATAACTCTAAAGAATCCGACATCAAACATTACAGCTAAGCCCAATGCCACAAGAATGGCGATCCACATACCTCCTAAATCTCTAAAACTGAGTTTAGCTGCTTCAACAAGAAGGTAAACAGCCGATACATTGGATATGATAAGCCACAGATATGACGTGATAGAAGTATCTCCGCCCTTATCTTTGAAAACAGAAATAGCCTCTTCTTTGTAGTCAGGGTCGAAATAAACCGTTCCACAATGGCAGCACACACGGAACGGAGTTCCTCTTAGCTCTTGGGAGTCAACAGTTCTAGTCCTGTCTGCTACTTCTCCACATTTGGGGCACTTTACTGTTCTGTAATGATATATCATAGTAGCTCCCCCGAAATTGTTATTATATAATTATTATATCACATTAGCTTAACTGTGGCAATCATTTGCCCTTTTGGATGTAAAAAAGTGAAGGAGAGATGTTCAAAGTCTCTCCTTCATTTTGATAGTATGCCACAAAAGCACATGTTTCGATTGTAAAGGCTGTGATTTGCGGCGCAAGCACTGGAGGACGCCGTCCCCTACAGGGGGCGAGACCTCATCTGCCTTACTTCCCTTTTTTCCCGAAGATGCTGCGCCGGAAGAGGATCACATTCATCACGGCGAAGAAGAGGGCCAGGATGACGAGGGTCAGCACAGGCTTTTTCGGGGCCAGAGTGGCCAGCAGCATCATGGGGAAACCGAAGACGATGGCGGGGAAGTTCTGATACACCATGTTGTCCGCCGCGGGGGTGCGGAAGTCCTCGTCGATCTCCCGCAGGAGAATGGTGCCGGTGCTGGCGGTGCCGGTGAGCATGCCGTACATCATGAGGAACTGCTCCTGCTCATAGTCCGGGAAGAGCTTCTGGGCCACCAGGCGGTTGTAGTAGTAGGTGAGCACCGCGCCGAGAACGCCCATGATGAGGATGATACCCCAGTAGCGCTCCAGCACGCCCAGGCGGATGGCGGCGATGCCCGCCACCACCATGAGATCGAAGCAGAAGTTGCTGACTCTGGTCATGAGGAAGCTGTTCACATAGTCCCGCTTCACGATCCCGGCCTTTTTGAGAAGACGAAGGGCCAGCTTGATGAGGGAGGCGGCCAGCACGCCCAGCAGGAAGTTGAAGCCATAGACCACGGCCTTCATCCCGGGCAGCAGCCCGCCCAGGCCCAGCATGAAAAGATAGGCCAGCAGATAGGCCGCCGCCACCAGGGCCACCTGGATGGTCATTTTATCGATGCTGTCCATCATGGGGATCTCGTTGGCGGACTGGATCTCCTCGGAGCGGAGCCCGCCCTCCTGATTCCGCCGGGCTTTGATCTTGCCCTGGCGGCGCAGGATGTTCAGGTGGATGACGCCGCCGATGCTGGCGGAGAGGAAGCCCAGGGCCGCGATGGTCAGGCCAAAGCTCTTGCCCCCCGCGAAGCCGTACTGGGTCTCATAGATGTTGCCGTAGTTCATGGCCTGGCCGGTGCCCTGGCCGTAGCCGAAGGGCAGCAGCACACCCGCCGCCGGGAAGAAGTCCTTGGTCACCAGCACCGCGATCAGGGAGATGGCAAGGCCCAGCACGCCCTGGATCAGGTAATTGGAGACGGTGGTGACGCCGGTGTCGAAGATCTCCCCCGTCCGCTTTTTGCCCAGCTTCCCGCTGGCGCTTTTGAAGGTGGAGGCCACAAAGCCCAGGCCCAGCATGTGATAGGTCAGCAGCTCCATATGCTCGATGCCCCGGCCGTCAAAGAAGGCGGTTTCGAAGATCTCCACCCCAGTGATGAGCCGTACCGCCTCGGAGATCAGCAGCAGCAAGGCGCCCGCCAGCACCGAGGTGGGGATCAGCGACGCCTCCAGGAAGCGGAAGGCCCTCTTCAGAGCGTTGGCCGTGAGCAGGCTCACCAACAGCAGGGCAACGATGTTGAAAAAGCCCCACACATTAGAGTCCCAAAAATTTGTCATCAAAATCCCCCCTGGCGATATTTTTGCTGCGCGCGCAGATCTGTACATATTTCAGGGCGTTGAAGCGCTTGTCGCCCTTGAGCTGATAGATCTCCTCTCCGTGATAGAGGTTCAGCTTGTTCCGTCCCAGCACCGTCACGGTGGAGAGCTCTTCGATGGGCAGCCGCAGCTCCCGCTCGGTCCCCTCGTCCAGGACGATCCGGTCCCCGTAGAGGGCCACGTCGCAGTTCTTTCGCAAAAGCTCCTTCCGCTTGTAGAGCAGCACCCGGGAGAGGTCCGCCCTGTCCCGGTAGAGGGGCTTTGTGCAATAGTCCCGGGTGTCCAGGGCGTTCACGAAATCCTCCTGGGCCGCATACCAGTCCGCGGCAAAGCGATAGGGAAAGGCGGGGTCGGTGCTTTCAAAGGTCTTGTCCTCCCCATAGCTTGCCTCCAGGCCGCAGGAGAGACAGCGGACCGTGTTGCCCCGGCTCTCAAAGCGGCTCAGACCGCATTTGGGGCAGACATAGAGCATCCGCTCCAGATACTCCGCCCGATTCCGTCCCCGATAGCGCCCGGGGATCAAGGTCTCGTCCACGTCCAGACCCCGGCGGATCCGCTCGCAGATCTGGGCGGGCGTCAAGCTTTTCAGCTCCTCCGGCTCGATCCGCTCCGCCACATAGGCCCGCATGGGGCCCCTGCGCACCCCGTCGCTCCAGCGGGGGTGGACGCCGTAGCCGCCCTCGATGCGAAAGAGCAGCACCGGGAGCCGGAGCTTTTTGGCAAGGGAGCCGATGGCCGGGTTCATGTAACAAAGGCGGCCGCTGAAGGTCCGGTTCCCCTCCGGGGCGATGGCGATGCTGCCGCCCTCTTTGGCCACCCGCAGGCAGGTCTTCACCGCCCGGATGTCCGTGGACTGCTTCTTGATGGGGATGGGCGCCACCAGATACTCCATGGCCCGGGCCAGGGGCCCGATGGAGAACAGGTCCTCCGAGGCCACATAGTACACCGGTTGGGGAAAGGCCAGACCCACCAGGAACTGGTCCAGGGCGGTCTGGTGGTTGAAGAGGATCAGAGCCTGGCTGTCGTCCGGGGCCTTTTCGATCCGCACCGGGTAGCGCAGATGGGTCAGCGCCCAGATGGGAAAGGCAAAGATCTTTCGCACGCGCCTGTGCCGCTCCAGACACCAGCGCTGCTGCTTTTCGTCCATAAAGGCTCCCCCCTCCGCGGTTTTCCTTGTATGCAATCAACTATATCATAAGTTTTCCCCCGTGAACAGATTTTCCCTTCAAAAAATGAAAGATTTTATTCCCGCAGTCTCCTTGCAATGCCAAAAGGCCCGTGCTAAACTGGATCATAAAGATAAACCTTGCAGAAGTGGAGGATCACGCCATGCTGTTTCTGTCTTATGCGCGTCCCCTCAGCCGGGAAAACCTCCCCGACCTTGCCGCTTCCTTTGCCCGGCTGAAAACCCGGGTCCGCCGCCGGAAGCTGCTCTCCGGTCTGCTGGGCTTTGTGTGCTTTCTGCTGCACACGCCCATGATGATCCTCTCCTCCGTAGGGCTATACGATCGACTCACCGCCCAACCCTACCGGGCCGCGCTGGAACGGCTCCCCCATGCGAAGGAGGTCCTGGTCTTCTGCTTTGAGACCCTGCCCCAGCGCTTCGGACTGCAGCTGAAGCTGCCAGAGCTTTGGGGCCTTGCCGCCGCCGTGCTGGTGCCGCCCCTTGTGTGCATGCTGCTGGCCCTTTTGCTGCGTCTTTGCTTTCTCCTTGCAAAAAAGTCCGCGCCGCCGGAGACGGAGGATCCCCAGGTGCTGCTGGATGACGTCCGGGAGCTCTCCAAAACCACCCGAAGCCGCAAGGCCAACTGGACCCTGCTCTCCGGCTTTCTCATCATGGCCGCCTTTGCCGCCGCCGTGGTCTACACGCTCTTCATCGTGAAGCCCCAGAGCGAGGACTGGGATTTCAAGTACATCCTGTCCTATCTCTTCATCGGCCTCGTCGCCTTCTCCGTGTTCCAGCTGGTGGCCACCCTGACGGACATGATCCTGGAACTGCTCTGCGGTCTGGACTACGAATGGGACGGCCAGCGTCTCACCGGAGAGCTGGAGGCCCTGCTCGCCGCGGAGGCTGCAGCTGCCGCGCCTCAGCCGGAGGAAGTCTATCCGCCCCGCCCGCCCGAACCCGCTGTGCCTGCAGATGCGATCCCCGGCGCAGGCGCAGATGACGCCTGATTCCCCGCAGAACGCATGACACCCCACCTTTCGGTGGGGTGTTCGCTTTGAAGGGGCACATCACAGCTCCCTTTTCTTGTATAGGGCAATGGAGAGGGGCCAGGACAGCAGGAAGATGGCAAGGCTCACCAGGATCATGACCCAGCCGGGAAGGGCGATGCGGGCGGCGGGATTCACGGGATTCTGGCCGGAGCCGAAGATCACCGCCGCGGCGCAGACCACGCCCACCAGCACGAAGTAGAAGAGCCGTCCCTTCTCCACCCCCAGCCGGAAGATCACCGGCATCAGGATGGCGGGGCCAACCAGGCCCATGGGCAGCAGGAGACCGGGCAGCTCCCAGAGCCGCTCCACGGCGCCAAGCCGGGAGAGGCGGAACCACTGGGTCAGCATGGTGAAGACAAAGACCAGCAGCACCGTCAGCAGCGTCAGCACATACTTGGAGGACACCACCATGGCCCGGCTCACGGGCATGGCGTCGCAGGCCAGGTGCCACATGAAGCGCTCGTCATAGGAGATGAGGCTCACTGGCAGCATCATGCCGATGATCATGGGATAGAGGATGAAAAAGCTGTTCTCCTCTCCCGAAAGTCCCACGGCGATGAACACCGCCAGGATCAGGAGAAAGGTCTTGCAGTAGGCCCAGGCCATGTACAGATCTTTTCGCAGCAGACCGATCATTGCGCTTCCCCCTTTACCATCAGAATAAACAGGTCCTCGATGCTCACCGGCTCCATGGGGACCCCCGCCGGGGCGTCCTCTCTCCGCAGGATGGCGGAGACTCCGTAGGGACTGCGCCGCGCCCCCACCACGCTGGCGGGATCCAGGGCGTCAAAGTCCGTCTTGGAAAGCTGTGCCAGGCCGTATTTCTCCCGCAGGGCGTCCCGCTCCTCGCAGAGGAGGAGCTTTCCCTTGTGAAGGAAGGCCACATAGTCGCAGAGCTTCTCCAGGTCGCTGACGATGTGGGAGGAGATGAGCACGGAGTGATCCTCCTGCCGGGCGAAATCCGCGAAGAGCTCCACCACCTCGTCCCGCACCACCGGGTCCAGGCCGGAGGTGGGCTCATCCAGTACCAGGAGCTTGGGGTGGTGGCTCAGGGCCACAGCGATGGAGAGCTTCATCTTCATGCCCCGGGAGAACTCCTTGAAGGTCTTGTTCTCCGGCAGGGAGAGCTTTTTGAGATAGCCTTCAAAAGCCTCCTTGTCCCAGTTGCGGAAAATACCGGCCATGATTTTGCTCACCTGCTTTGCGGTGAGGCATTCTGGAAAGGCCGGTTCGTCCAGCACCACGCCGATCTGCTCCTTGTCCGCCCGGGGCTGGCCCAGGACCTGGAGGCTGCCGCCGTCGGGCTTCGTCATGCCCAGCAGCATGCGGATGGTGGTGCTTTTCCCCGCGCCGTTTTCGCCCACCAGGCCCAGGATGCAGCCCTGGGGCAGAGTCAGGCTGATGCGCAGGTCAAAGTCCCGATAGTGTTTTTCCAGATCTTTCAGTTCGATGGCGTTCATAGGCTTTCCTCCTCCAGGGTGTCCAGCATCTGCCGCAGCTCCTCCGTGCTGAGGCCCGCCCCGCGGGCCAGGGTCAGGGCCGCGGAAAGATGCTCCTCGATCTGCCGCAGATGTTCCTCCCGCAGCAGCTCCATATTTCTTGCGGCAACAAAGCTGCCCTTGCCGGGAAGCGTATAGATGAGTCCCGCCGCCGCCAGCTCCTCATAGGCCCGCTTCGTGGTGATGACGCTGATGCGCAGATCCCGCGCCAGGTCCCGGATGGAGGGCAGGGCCTCGTCTTCTTTCACCGCGCCGGAGAATATCTGCTCCCGCAGTTGGGAGACGATCTGCTCGTAAATGGGCTGGCCGCTTTTGTTGTCGATCAGGATGGTCATGGGTTCACCTCATGTATACTGTGTATGCACAGTATACACAGTATACACACGCTTGTCAAGGGAAATTCGGAATTCGGAATTTGGAAAAGCTCCGTCGTCCCCTCTCGTCGCAGGGGCGGCTATCAGCCGCCCGCCATTGCCTCCCTCTTTGAGGGAGGTGTCAGCCGTCGGTCTCCCGCGAGACGGCTGACGGAGGGAGTCGTCCCCGGCAACGGGGGAGTACCTTTCTTTTGCTTGTCCAAAAGAAAGGTACCAAAGAAAACGACACCAGGGAGGGGAAGATTTCGATTTCTCCCCCTCCCTGGACTCTCCCTCATTCAAACGACCAAACGGGGCTTGCGAGCCCCTTTTGGAATTCCCCGGAGCACTAGGCTATTGATCTGGGGCCTCACCCTCTCCTGCATCAAGATACCTCTCCTCTGCCTCCTGTTGTGCTAGAATCAACAGATTATTTGCAGAAGTCGTTTCCTCACGGTCCAGGAGAATCAGCGCGTCTGTTACGCGATTGAAAAGCTTTAGATATAATTGTTTGTAAAGATCCATAATTGATCACCTCACGGGCATCATAGCAAATTGCAATGCAAAACGCAATGCAGATGCGATGCAAATGTATTGCTACAATAATGCTATGAAAGAAAAGAGGGATGGTTATGGGCAGATTTCAGATTCCTAAAACGCCGAGCACCACGAACAAAACCATTCGCTTCCCGGACGATGTAATTGCCCAGGTAGAAGAAGCGATCCGGGGGAAGGACAGCAGCTTTTCTGCTTTTGTAATTGCGGCAGTTCGTTTGGCTCTCCAGGATCTAGAGGATCAGAAGCGAGAGTAAGGGACTTTTTCCCTTGACAAACGAAAAAAGCCTGCTATAATCGGTTCCACAATTGAACACCTTATCAAGAGCGGTGGAGGGAACGGCCCTGTGAAGCCCGGCAACCTGAGGAGACTTAAGGTGCCAAATCCGGCGGTGAGACGAAAGATGAGGCTGAAAAGGCAATTTTGACGCGCACTGTCCGGGACAGCGCGCGTTTTCTTTTTCCCGCTTTTCGGTTCGAAAAAATAGAAAAGGAGATATATTATGAGCCACTATTTCTTTACTTCCGAATCCGTCACCGAGGGGCATCCCGATAAGATCTGCGATCAGATCTCCGACGCCGTGCTGGACGCCATCCTGGAAAACGACCCCAACGGCCGCGTGGCCTGCGAGACCACCGTGGCCACCGGCCTTGTCCACGTGATGGGCGAGATCAGCACCGAGTGCTATGTGGACATCCCCAAGATCGTCCGGGACGTGGTGCGGGACATCGGCTATGACCGGGCCAAGTACGGCTTCGACTGCGACACCTGCGGCATCATCACCAGCATCGACGAGCAGTCCGCCGACATCGCCCTGGGCACCAACGATGAGGTGGGCGGCGCCGGCGACCAGGGCATGATGTTCGGCTACGCCTGCGACGAGACCCCGGAGAAGATGCCCATGGCCATCTCTCTCAGCCACAAGCTGGCCAAGCGCCTCGCCCAGATCCGCAAGGAGGGCGTGGTGAACTATCTGCGGCCCGACGGCAAGACCCAGGTCACCGTGGAATACGACGAAAACCGCAATGTGGTGCGCATCGACACCATCGTCATCTCCACCCAGCACGCCCCTGAGGCCACCCCGGAGCAGATCCGCAAGGACCTGATCGAGCTGGTCATCAAGCCCACCGTGCCCGCAGAGCTGCTGGACGAGAACACCAAGATCTTCACCAACCCCACCGGCCGCTTCGTCATCGGCGGTCCCCAGGGCGACTCCGGCCTCACCGGCCGCAAGATCATTGTGGACACCTACGGCGGCAGCGCTCCCCACGGCGGCGGCGCCTTCTCCGGCAAGGATCCCACCAAGGTGGACCGCTCCGCCGCCTACGCCGCCCGCTGGGCCGCGAAGAACGTGGTGGCCGCGGGTCTCGCCCGCCGCTGCCAGATCCAACTGGCCTACGCCATCGGCGTGGCCGAGCCTGTGAGCATCCTGGTGGAGACCTTTGGCACCGGCACGGTGGAGGACGACATCCTGGCCAAGGCCGTGGAGCAGGTCTTTGACTTCCGCCCCGCCGCCATCATCCGGGATCTGGATCTGCGCCGTCCCATCTACCGGAAGCTTGCCGCCTACGGTCACATGGGCCGAGAGGATCTGGGCGTCCGCTGGGAGGACACCGACCGGGCCGATGCCCTCAAGCAGGCTGTGGAGAGCCTGCGGGCATGAGTCCCCGGGAAGTCTGCGCCGCCATCCAGCTGGCCCAGCGGGAAGCGGCGAAGATCATGCTGGGCGCGTCGAAGGAGATCGCCGCCCGGGACAAGACCGACCGGAGAGACCTGGTCACCGTCTATGACGGGCAGGTCCAGGAACTGCTGATCCGAAGGCTCAGCGAGGCCCTGCCGGAGGCGAAGTTTTTCTGTGAGGAAAACGACCGGCAGGACGATCTGATGGCGGAGCAGCTTTTCATCATCGATCCCATCGACGGCACCATGAACTTTGTCCACCACCTGAACCACAGCGCCATCTCCGTGGCCTATACCTGCCGCGGGGTGCTGGAGGCCGCCGCGGTCTACAACCCCTACGTGGACGAGATGTTCACTGCTGTCCGGGGCGAGGGTGCCTTTCTCAACGGCCGGAAGCTCCATGTGGAGACCCTGCCTCTGGAGGATACGCTGATCTGCTTCGGCTCCGCGCCCTACAACACCGCCCTCACCAGGCCAAGCTTTGCTCTCGCGGAGCTGGCCTACCGCACGGGACTGGACATTCGCCGCCAGGGCACCGCGTCCCTGGACCTCTGCACCGTGGCCGCAGGCCGGGCGGGAGCCTACTTTGAGCTGAGCCTCTCCCTCTGGGACTATGCCGCCGGAGCGCTCATCGTCTCCGAGGCGGGCGGCATCGTCACGAAGATCGACGGCAGCCCCGTGGCCTGGGACGGGAGCAAGTCCTCCGTGTTGGCCGCGAGCCCGGAAAACTCCCTGACCCTGCAGAAGCTGGCGGAGAGCGTGATCCGGTAAGGGTCGGCGTCCCCGACGATCCGAGGCGTGAAAGCAGACCGTCATGGGAAGATGAAGAAGTCTTAAGAATCCCCCGTGATTCTTGACAGAACGCGCAAAAACCTTTAGTCTGATTCTGAAATCTGATCGATCAGTATGGAAACAGGCTAAAGGTTTTTTGATGTATCGGAGAGAGTATCCGGAGGAGTCGCACCCATTCCCTTGGCTCGCCCCGCGCGGCAGCGTGGGGAGAGCTGGCGCTTGCGCCTGAGAGGGGAAACACTGGATCAAGCGACCCCTCTCCGTCGCTTCGCGACACCTCCTCCACCTTGCGGTGCCCGGAAAACACATCGGGCTTACGCTGATCCTCGTGTTTTCCGACCGCTGCGGAAAAAGCACCATCGCTCCTTCTGCCCCCGGCAGCGCGATGGCGCTTTTCCCCCGTCCCGGGGAGAGGCAAGTGCCCGGGCGGAGGGAACGGCAAGGAGCAAGCAGATGAAAAATAGCGAGCATATGCTCTCGCGTGCCAGGAAGCTTCGGCGGGAAATGACGCCCCATGAGAGAAAACTGTGGTACCTCTTCCTGCGCAAATATCCGGTAAAGATTTATAAGCAAAAGATTTTGGACCGGTATATAGTGGACTTTTACTGTCCGGCGGCCAAGCTTGTGATAGAGCTTGACGGCTGGCAGCATTATGAAGAAACCGGAAAAGAAAAAGATCTGTTCCGGGACGAAAGGCTGAAGGAGCTGGGCCTGCAGGTATTACGCTTCAGCAATCGAGAGATCGACCGGGAATTTGCCGCTGTGTGCGAGCTGATTGACCGAGAAATACGAGATAGACTGTAAAATGCGCACCCATCCCCTTGGCTCGCCCCGCGCGACAGCGTGGGGAGAGCTGGCGCGGCAGCGCCTGAGAGGGGAAACACTGGATCAAGCGACCCCTCTCCGTCGCTTCGCGACACCTCCTCCACCTTGCGGTGCCCGGAAAACACATCGGGCTTACGCTGATTCTCGTGTTTTCCGACCGCTGCGGAAAAAGCACCATCGCTTCTTCTGCCACTGGCAGCGCGATGGCGCTTTTCCCCCGTCCCGGGGAGAGGCAAGTATGCGCTGCAATTCCCCCGACGCGGGGGCGCAGCCCCTATCGGCCTTCGGCCATTCCCCCCCGGAGGGGGGAGCAAGGGGCCGTTGGCCGGATCTCTCCCTTCGCTCAGAAGGGCAGTCAGGCGGCATGATACAACGAAAAAACGCTCCCTTGGTTTTTCCAAGGGAGCGTTAAGCTTGTACGATTCGTACGAATTAATCCAGCACGTAAGGCAGGAGAGCGATCTGGCGGGAGCGCTTGAT
>CAMOXK010000021.1 GCA_946629065.1 uncultured Clostridia bacterium | reverse complement strand
CTTGCATGAAATCCTGATTTATCGTATGTGACCGTCTCGTTGCAGTAGGCCAGCAACATGGCGATACAAGCAAGAACGACCACCTCAAATAAAACCCACACGCCGCTGGACATATCATCCGGTCCAAATAACGTAACAGGAACGCTGAGCATCCCACCGCAGACTGCGCCTGCCCACAGGAGTACAGGACTCAAGGATACGAGGAGGTCATATCGGGTATCTTTTCGCTTTTGGCGAAGAGCCATGCCGCGAACGAACAGCAGGACAAGAAGCACGTCCTGTATGATGGGAACAACAGAAAAAAGAACAAACTTTACTATGTCTGGCACGTTTCTTCTCCTTCCCCGTCTTTGTATCCACGCAGTGGCCAAAAAAAGATATCAATTGTATATTACAATAAATTCTCCTGTTTCGCAACTTGTCCATAATCAAATAACGAGCATCGGATTGTGCTCCCCGATCCGAAACAAACAGGAAACAGGCGTGACCGCTGCGGCCACGCCTGTTTCCTGCTTGATGGACGGGTATCGTTCCTTCAAAACAACTTCCTTACAGAGAGCTGCCTGAAGACGTGCTGTTTTACGTTTTTGGTCTTGTCTCAGCCGGGGATCTTCATGCTGATGTTCTGGAAGTCCGCGCTGCCGCTGAGGGCGAAGACGCCAATGTGGGCGCCGTCGGTGGAGTGGGTGATGCGGGAGCTGAGGGCCTTCACATCGTCGATGTAGAGGATCACGATCTCGTTCTCGCAGACCAGCTTGAGATGGTGGGTATCGCTCTTGGTGAAGTTGAAGCGGGTGTAGGCGGCGGGATCGTAGCGGTCCAGCTCCTCGATCTCATAGCCCTCGTAGTGGATGTTGCCCCGGCTCATGTCCAGGCACAGGGCGGTCCAGGTGGAATCCTTCTGGCTGCCGCCGAAGGCAAAGCCCACGCGGCCGGTCTCGCTCAGGGTCACGTCGCACTCCAGGGTCATGGTGGCGGGGCGGGTGCCCATATCCGCCAGCGCGTAGTCGCCTTCCTCAGCGGAGAGGGAGATGTTGTTGCCCTGGATCTCCACATCGCCCTTGATGGCGGCGGCGGGGACCAGCTTGTCCATGGTGAAGTAATCCTTCAGGGTTTCGGGGGCCTTCAGACCCAGAGTGCCGTCGGCGTGCTGGACCAGCTCGTGGACCAGGACGCTGCCGGCCCACTGGTACATGCCGGAGTCAGAACTCAGACCCGCCCGGCCCAGCCAGCCGCAGAGGTAGATGTGGCCGTTGAGCTCGGCGGTCTTCGCCGCGTAGTAGATGAAGCCGTTGCCCTCCATGGTGCCCTTGCCGTCCAGAATGTTGTCTTTCGGGGGAACGAAGGGGCCGTCCATGGAATCACTGACCGCATAGTAGGTGACGCAGTCCCAGCTGTAGGTCAGATACCACTTGTCGCCGATCTGGAACAGGTCGGGGCACTCCAGCATGAACTGGGACATGGGAGCGAAGATGGGGCCAATGAACTCCCAGTTTTTCAGGTCGGTGGAGGTGTACTTCACCACCACGCCGCCCAGGGTGTTCTCATTGGCGGCCATCAGCAGCCAGTAGCACTGGTCCCGCTCCACCCAGAAGACCTCGGGATCCCGGAAGTCGTCCTTGGAGTAGCCCTCGGGGGCGAAGAACACGACCTCTTCGTCTTTGACCCAGTTTTCCCGGTCAGTGCTGGTGGCGTGCATCACGCACTCCTTGCCCTTGCCGCCGTTGCCGGTGTCGTTGTGGCCGGTGTAGAACAGATGGTAGAGTCCGGTGGGATCCTGCATCACGGAGCCGGTGCCCAGGGCGGGGTCGGGATCGGACATCTGACCGTAGTTCAGCACCATACCGTGGTCTTCCCAGCCTACCAGGTCGTCAGTGCTGTATTTGTAGATGGGGTGGTAGCCCTGGCCGTTGTGGTCGGTGTCATAGAGGTAGTAGAGCTCCAGCTCGTTTTCCTCGGTGATGAAGGGCATCACGTCGCCCACATAGCCGCCCTCGGGCGCGGGGAACAGAGTGTAGTCCACCGCCTCATAGGGCTCGTCGGGGAGACCTTCGCCCAGTTCTTCCGCGGCTTCTTCCGCCGGGGCTTCGGCCAGATTACCGTCGGTGCCGGGGGCCTGTTCTGCCGGGGCGGCGCCGCTGCCGCAGGCGGAGAGGAGCATGGCTATCATCAGCAGGAGGGCCAGCCAGTATTGCCGATTTTTCATGATTCACACACCTTTCTCAGTTGATGATCCGGATTTGCCGGGCGATCAGAAGGTATAGACGGTATCGGAAACCAGGTCGATACGGCCTGCCTTTTCCACCGCCACCTTCTCCAGAATGATGCTGTTGGGAGGCGCACAGTTGCCCAGAGACAGCTGGATCACCAGGTCGGTGTCCTGCTTGGCGTAGGTCACGTACTCCACATACTGGCCGGAGGGCTTGGAGATCAGGCCGAACATGGCGCCCAGGCCCTTCTCTTCGTCGCCGTTATTGAAGCAGACCTCGAAGGGGGTGGGGATGATGGATTTGACGATCATGCTGACGCGGTACTTTTCACCCTGCTTCAGCTGGGTGCCGGTGTAGACGAAGAGCTTGGTCTTCCAGGGCTCCCGGCCTTCCGCGGGGATCTTGCCGACCTTGACGGTGGCCTTGTCGGGGGTCTTTTCCAGGGTGGACTTGTAGGTCTCGTGGGTCCAGAGGGTGGTGACGACCTTCTTCTCCGGCGTGCTCTCGGTCTTGAAGGTGACCTCCTCCAGCTTCACGTTGCTGATGGTGTAGTTGTTGCCGTCAGCGCCGTTGGTCTGGCCCAGACGGATCTGCAGGTTCAGCTCGCCCTTGGAGGCGCCGGGCATGATGGTGTAGGCCACGGTCTTCTTCTGGCCGGCGCTGAGCTTCTGGTTGAACAGATCGCCGTAGGCGGCCTCGGAGGAGCCGTCGTAGAAGACCTCCATCACACTCTGGTCCTTCTCGGACTGAATGTCAAAGCTGACCCGGTAGCCCTTGTTGGCTGCGGGGGTGAAGCCGGTGTTTACGAAGAGCTTCACGTTCCAGGGGTTGCGTCCCGATTCGGGAGCCTGGTGGATGTGGAAGTCTGCGGAGGAGCTGCCCTTGTCCAGGGAAACGATGTAGCCGCCGTCTGCTGCGTAGTTCACGCTGCCGGTGCTGTCATAGCTGAAGGAGGGGAGCACGTCCTCGCCGGGGGCAAAGGCGATCTCTTCCACCTTCACGTTGCTGACGGTGACTTCCGTGCCCTCGGGCACAGTGCCGATCTTCAGCAGGATCTCCAGGGTGCCGTTTTCGGTGGGGGCGGCGGTGTGGGTCACAGTGCCGTCGCTGATGGTCTCGGTGCCGAAGCCGTCCTCGGCGCCGGTGGCGGTGTTCTTGTAGCAGGCGGTGCAGCCGTCCGCGCCGGTGACATCAAAGCTGATCTGGTAGGTCTTGCCCGCCTCCAGCTCAATGCCGGGCTTGGCATAGAACTTCACGTGCCAGTCGTCGCCGGGCTTGGTAACGGTGGCGGTGGCGCTGCTGCCGTCGCCGGTGAGGCTTGCCACAGTGCCCTCGTTAGCCTCCAGGTCAAAGGAGTTGTACTCGATGCTGCCCGGGGTGGTGACGGGATAGGCAAAGTCCTCGGGGGTCACGTCCACGTTGCCGGGCTTGTATTCGGAGATCTGCACGTTGCGGACGGTGACGGTGGTGCCGGCGGGCAGGGTGCCCAGCTTCAGCAGGATCTCCAGGGTGCCGCTCTCCTCGGGGACGGCGGCGTGGCTCACGGTGCCGGACGTGATGGTTTCGGTGCCGAAGCCGTTTTCATCGCCGGTGGCGGTGTTCTTGTAGCAGGCGGTGCAGCCGTCGGCACCGGTGACGTCCATGCTGATCAGGTAGCGCTTGCCGGCCTCCAGGGAGACGTAGGGCTTGGCATAGAGCTTCACATGCCAGTTGTCGCCGGAAGCGAGGATGGTGGCGGTGGCGCTGCTGCCGTCGCCGCCAAGCTTGGCGGAGGCGCTGCCGTTGGACTCCAGGTCAAAGGAGCGCTTGGTCACGGATTCGGGGGTGGTGCTGGGATAGCCGAAGCCGGAGAGCTCCACATCGCTGAATTCATAGCTCACTTCGCCCACCTGGACGGAGCTCACCGTGACGGCGGTGCCCTCGGGCACATTGCCGATCTTCAGCAGCAGCTCCAGCTCACCCTCGCTCTCGGGAGTGATGGTGTGGGTCACGGTCTGGTCGGCGGAGCCGATCCGTTCCACACCGAAGCCCTCCTCGTCGCTGCTGGCCAGGTTCTTGAAGCAGACCGGGCAGCCGGCGGCGTTTTGCACGTGCAGGCTCACCTGGTAGCTCTTGCCTGCCTCCAGCTTGGTGTGGGGCTTAATGTAGAACTTCACGTTCCAGTCCGCACCGGGCTTGGTGACGGTAGCGGTGGCGCTGCCGCCCTCGCCGGCGAGCGCGGCCTCAGCACCGGAATTGGCCTCCAGCGCAAAGGAGTCGGGATAGGAGATGGCGCCGGGCAGCACGCTGGTGGTGACGGGCTTGCTCTCGGCGATCTTCACGTTGCTGATCTTCACGGCGGTCCCCGCGGGGACATTGCCGATCTTCAGCAGGATCTCCAGGGTGCCGTCCGCCTCGGCAGTGACGGTGTGCTTCACGGTGCCGTCGGCGATGGTCTCGGTGCCGAAGCCCTCCTCGCCTTCACCGGCGGTGTTCTTGTAGCAGGCGGTGCAGCCGGCGGCGCCGGTGACGTCAAAGCTGATCTGGTAGGTCTTGCCGGCCTTCAGCTCGTAGCCGGGCTTGGCATAGAACTTCACATGCCAATCGTCGCCGGGCTTGGTGACGGTGGCGGTGGCGCTGCTGCCGTCGCCGGTGAGTTCGCCCTGGGTGCCCTCGTTGGTCTCCAGGTCAAAGGAATTCTTGGTGGTGCTGGCAGGGGTGACGCTGGGATAGCCGAAGCCAGCCAGGTCCACGGGGATAAAGCCGGTGTCGGCCTTTTCGATCTTTACCTCGCTGACGGTGACGGCGGTGCCCTCGGGGACATTGCCGATCTTCAGCAGGATCTCCAGAGTGCCGCTCTCCGCCGGGGTGACGGTGTGGGTCACGGTGCCGTCGGCGATGGTCTCGGTGCCGAAGCCGTCCTCGGCGCCGGTGGCGGTGTTCTTGTAGCAGGCGGTGCAGCCGGCGGCGCCGGAAACGTCCATGCTGATCCGGTAGGTCTTGCCCGCCTCCAGATTGAGGCCGGGCTGGGCATAGAACTTCACGTGCCAGTCGTCGCCGGGCTTGGTGACGGTGGCGGTGGCGCTGCTGCCGTCGCCGGTGAGCTCAGCCTGGGCGCCGGAGTTTGCCTCCAGGAAGAAGGAGTTGGGCTCGGTCTTGCCCTCTTCCCCTACGGGGTAGGCAAAGTCGGGCAGCTCGATCTCCTTGGCCTCACCCTCGCTGAGCTTGGTGATGCTGATGTTGGAGAGGGTCACGTTGTTGCCGGCGGTGGTGTCGGTCTCGCCCAGCTGCAGGCGCAGGGTCAGGGCGCCGTGGCTCTCGTCGGGAGTGACGGTGTATTCCACATGGTCCGTGCCGCCGGCGCTGAGGCTGCGGCCGTAGAGGGCGCCGTAGGCGTTCTCATAGTCGCCGTCAAAGCAGGCTTCGTACTTGGCCTGGTCCGCCGTGGCGCTGACGTCGAATTTGATCTGGTAGGTGGCGCCGGGGTCCAGGGTCACGCCGGTGGCGGCATAGAGCTTGGCCTTCCAGACGCCTCTGCCCTCGGCCGGGGCCTGCAGGATCTTCAGGGTGGCGCTGCTGGCGCTCTCCTCCAGCTGCACCACATAGTCGCCGTCATGGCCCTCATAGACCGTGTCCGTTCCCTCGTAGGAGAAGGAGGCGGGCAGGGGCAGCTTCTTGTAGGCGGTGGGGACCAGGCGTTTCAGAGTCTTGCCGGTGGCGATCTCCTTGTCCAGGGCAAAGTCCTTGGGGAGCATGTTCTTGTAGTGGTCGAGGATCTTGTCGATATGGAGGTTCTCCACCTTCACCGTGGAGCCCTCGGGCACCTGACCCAGGGAGAACTGCAGCACCAGCTCGTCCCCGTCGCCGCCGCCGATGATCACGGCCTCCACAGTTTTGGTTTCCTTGCCGGTGAGATTCTGACCGTACAGGGCGCCGTAGCCCTTCTCCACCTCGTCGTTGTTAAAGAGAAGCTCAAAGGGCATGTCCTCGTCACAGGTCACGTCCGCCCGGATGCGGTAGCGCACGCCTGCCTCGGGGATCAGGCCGGTGTTGATGTAGAGCCGGGACTTCCACACGCCCGCATCCCAGGCGGTGGCAAGATACTCGATGCTGACCTTGTCGGGGCTTCTGGTGAACACCGGGGCATAGCCCTGATCATGCCGCTCGTAGACCAGCAGCTCCTTCTCGAAGTTCACGGGCGTCTCCAGGGCGTTTTCATAGTCCACCTCGTCGGCGAACTCCTCCACCTCGATCTCGGTAAAGTCGATGGTGAAGGGAGGCAGCATGCCCAGCTGCAGGTCCAGATAGCTGGTGCCGCTGCTGGCGATCATCATGCCGGTGACGCTGTTTTCGCCCTGCTTGATGTCAAACTCCTGGAAGTCGCCGAACTTGATCTTGCCGGCCACGTCGGAGTTGAAGCGGTAGGTCACCCGGTAGTCCCGGCCGGAAACGGTGGGGTAGTTGCACTCCAGCTTCACGTGCCAGGCTTCCCCGTCGGTCTCCGTGGCGGTGAAGCGGTAGACGCCGTCTACCTGCTCGCCCTTGCCGGCAACCGCGCTGCCTTCGAATTTGGCGTTGAACATGGTGGTTTTTACCTGGGTCGGGGTCAGCTCTCCGCTGAGCGCGGCCCGGGCCTGCGCTGCCGGTGCTTCCGCCGCCGCGGTGTTCGGCTGAAAGGCCGAAGCGGTCAGCAGCATGGAGACAAGAAGCAGAACAGCCAGGAACGTTCTTGTTGCTTTCATGGACAAAACCTCCTCATGGCATCCGAATGTGTGCGTTTGCGAAAAGAAGATTACAAAATGTAAACTAAGATACAGAATAAGTATATCGTGCAATTAACATAATGTCAATCTTTTTGCCTGCATTACCTTGCATTTGCACGGTTTCACCGAAAAGCAGAGCGTTTGTTTGCACAGAATAGACAAGAACAGACGATCATGTTTTTACAAATTGTAAACCTTGTTTTTCCGCGGCTGCCATGCTATTATACATTAAATTATATGAAAGTGGGGGGAGGAAGGAAAATGGCACGAAAGCGGATCACCATGCAGGATATTGCCGCAGCCTGCGGTCTGTCCCGGAACACGGTCTCCAAGGTCTTCAACGACCGGGGCGCCGTGCCGGAGGAGACCAGACGCCTGGTGCTGAACAAGGCCCGGGAACTGGGCTATGCCCAGCTGCCCCAGGAGTCGGAACAGGGGAAAAGCATTGCCTTGTTCACCCAGCACAAGCTGCTGAGCCACAATTTTGGGGCCTTTTTCATCACCAGCTTTACCGATCAGATCTCCCGGGCGGACTACACCCTGAAAATGTACGAGGTATCCCGGGCGGAGATCCGGGAAAAGCGCCTTCCGCCCCATCTGGACCTGGAGGAGACCGCGGGGATCCTGGGCATCGAGCTGTTTGACCGGGCCTATCTGGAGAGCGTCTGCGCCCTGGGAAAGCCCACGGTTTTTGTGGACGGCTACCCCCGGGCCGCCCGCAGTCCCATCGACTGCGACTTCGTGTCCATGGAGAACCTGGCCAGCGAAACAGCGCTTGTGGAGCGAATGATCCAATATGGGGCGAAGAAAATCGGCTTTGTGGGGGATATCGAGCACTGCAACAGCTTTTATGAACGCTGGGTGGGCTGCTGCATGGCCCTGCGGGAGGCGGGGCTCCCCGTTCGGGAGGACCTGAGCATCCTGGCGGAGGACGGCGAATACTACGGCGATCCCGCCTGGCTGCTGCGGCAGCTGGAGGCCCTGCCGGAGATCCCGGACGGCTTTGCCTGCGCCAACGACTATCTGGCCATCCACCTGATGACGGCGCTGAAAAAGCTGGGGCTTTCGGTCCCCGGGGACGTGATGCTGGCGGGCTTTGACGGGTCCATGGAGTCCTCGGTGGTGACACCCTCTCTCACCACCGCCCGCATCCCCAGCGCCGAGATCGGGCGGCTTGCCGCCACGCTTCTGGTCCGACGGATCGAGCAGCCGGACTTTCCCTTCCACTGGACCTATGTGAAGACCACCCCGGTGTGGGGGGAGAGCATAGGCAAGGAATAGGGTAGAGGGAATAGAGAAGAAGGAACCGGTGGATGCCCGGTTGAAATCCTATTAACCTTGCAGTATAATAGGATTCATAAACGAGAGCACGGGAGGAACAGACCATGATGATCTCAACCCGGGGACGCTACGCCCTGCGGATCCTGGTGGACCTGGCTGAACGACAGACGGAGGAGAAGGTGACCCTCCGGGAGCTGGCGGAGCGACAGGGGATCAGCGAAAAATACCTGGAGAGCATCGTGAAGGCGCTGGTAAACGCCGGGGTCCTGGAGGGCCTGCGCGGCAAAGGCGGCGGTTACCGCCTGCTGCGCGCCCCGGAGGAGATCGGCGTGCTGGATCTGCTGGAGCGTATGGAGGGGACCCTGGCCCCGGTGGCCTGCCTGGAGGCGGGAGCCAGGCCCTGCGCCCGGACGGAGACCTGCCGGACCTTGCCCCTCTGGCAGGGCCTGGACGAGACCGTGCGGGCCTACCTGGGCCAATTCACGCTGCGCAGTCTGATGCGGGAAGAGCGGCCGTAAACAGAGGGGTATGGCCCGGATGTCCGTTTAGGCAAGGGGACTTTGGGCGGGCGCTTCGTGAAGCGCCCCTACGCGGGAGACGGACGAGCAATGCTCGTCCGCATACCCCGTCCTGTCATGGCGTCGCGAAGTCGAAGGATCTCGCCTTGTCGGCCTTCACCTTTCAGGGGAGCTAAGGTCTGCAGCGAGAAACAGGCCATTTTTCTTTGCGCAATAAACCTATTAAAACAGCGGGGAAATATGATTAAAGCATAGGGAGGGAAACCCATGAACGAAAAATCGGGAAAGATCCTGGCGGTCTGCGTCAGTGAGAAGAAGGGACAGCAGAAGCACGCGGTTGCCGAGATCCGCCTGCAGGCAAACTGGGGCATCCCCGGAGACGCCCACGCCGGCGCCTGGCATCGGCAGCTGAGCCTGCTTGGCATGGAGAGCGTGAAGCGTATGGAGCAGCGGATCGGTTTTCTCCTGGCCCCCGGCGCCTTTGCGGAGAACATCCTTTGCCAGGGGCTGGACCTGGTCCGCCTGCCTGTGGGGACCTGGCTCCGGGTTGGCACGGCCCTCTGTGAGGTCACCCAGATCGGCAAGGAGTGCCACGCCGACTGCGCCATCCGGCAGCAGGCGGGGGACTGCGTCATGCCCCGGGAGGGCATTTTTGCCCGGGTGCTGGAGGAGGGCGAAGCCCGCCCCGGCGACGAGATCCTGGTGTTGGACTGATGCGGGCCCTTATTGCCATGAGCGGCGGGGTGGACAGCTCCGCAGCCGCCCTGCTGATGCAGCGCGCGGGCTATGCCTGCGAGGGCGTCACCATGCGGCTGTACCGCAGCGGGGACCTGGGGCTTGCCTGCCACAAGAGCTGCTGTGCGGACCGGGATGCGGAGGACGCGGCCTATGTGTGCTTCCAGCTGGACATCCCCCATGAGACCCTGGACCTCTCCGGCCTTTTTCGCGCCACTGTGATTCGGCGCTTTGCCGAGACCTATGAACGCGGCGAGACCCCCAACCCCTGCATCGACTGCAACCGCTTCCTGAAATTCGAGACCCTGCTGGACCTTGCCATTGAGCGGGGCTTTGACTGCCTTGCCACCGGCCACTACGCCCGCATCACCCAAAACCGGGAGAGCGGGCGCTATGAGCTGCGCAAGGCCCTGGACGAGAACAAGGATCAGAGCTATGTGCTCTATACCCTGAGCCAGCGGCAGCTCGCCCATCTGCGCTTCCCCCTGGGAGAGCTTTCGAAGACGGCGGTGCGGCGCCTTGCGGAAGAGAGCGGCCTCATCACCGCCGGCAAGGGGGAAAGCCAGGACATCTGCTTTGTGCCGGACGGGGATTACGCCGCCTTCCTGGCGCGCTGGACCGGCAGGAGCTTTCCGCCCGGAGACATCCTGGACCAAAGCGGCGCGGTGCTGGGACAGCACCGGGGCGCCATCCGCTATACCCCCGGCCAGCGCCGGGGCCTGGGGCTGCCCGCAGGGGAGCGGGTCTATGTGCTGGAAAAGGACATGGCCCGCAACAACGTCACCGTGGGGCCGGAAAGCGCTCTCTACAGTCCGGGGCTTCTGGCAGGAGATTTCCGCTGGCTCTCCATTCCGGAACCGGCTGCACCCATCCGGGTGACCGCCCGGACCCGCTACCGGCAGAAGGAGTTTCCCGCTCTGGCCCGACCCCTCCCGGGAAGAAGGCTGGAGCTGCTCTTTGACGCGCCCCAGCGGGCGGTGAGCCCCGGGCAGGCGGTGGTCCTCTATCAGGGAGACCTGGTCCTGGGCGGCGGCCGGATCCTCCGGGCGCTCTAAGGGCGGCAGAGAGCATGCCACCTCATCCGTCATCCGCCTTGCAGGCGATCATGCGTAGGGGACGGCCTCCGGACGTCCCGGCACGGGGACGCGGGTCAAAAGATACCTTGGGCGAATGCGTACCATGCACAGTGCGTATTTGCCCAAGGTTTTTTGTGTCTTCCGTATTCTGCCGGGGATGAAAGAGGTCCTTTTTTCTCCCCCGTCGGCGGAGCGGGCAGGGAGCGATCTGGGGATCGCTCCCTACGCGCAGGCGGCTTCGTGCCAGCGCCGCGGCGTCCCCGTTTCTTGTCCGCCCAGCAGAAAAATGCTACAATTTTTCATAATTGGTGAGATATCTCCCCGCCGGATCCCTACTGTCAGGGTGAGGCGGAAAGGAAGTGACGCAGTTGGAGGATCGCGCAATCATCGCCCTGTTCCTGGAGCGCTCGGAACAGGCCATTGCGGAACTGGAACGGAAATACGGCGCAGCCGTGCGGAAAACGGCGTCCAACATCCTCAGCAGCAGGCAGGATGTGGAGGAATGCGCAAACGATACGTATCTTGGGGTCTGGAACTCCATTCCGCCTCAAAACCCGGACTCCCTCATCGCCTACGTTTGCAGCATCTCCCGCAGGCTTGCCCTCTGGAAATACCACAGCAACACGGCGCAAAAGCGAAACAGCCAGTATGATCTGGTGCTGGATGAGTTGGAGGAATGCATCCCCGCCGCCTGCAGCGTGGAGACGGCTTACGAGGAAAAGGAGCTCTCCGCCGCCATCGTCCGCTTCCTGGACACCCTCAGCTATGAGGACCGCTTCTGCTTTGTGCGCCGCTGCTGGTACGGGGACGCCGTCTCCGAGATCGCCGCCATGACGGGCTTCAGCAGCCATCGCATCTCCGTCCGCCTCTTCCGTGCGCGGGAAAAACTGCGCCGAACATTGAAAAAGGAGGGCCTGCTCCCATGAGACGGGAACAACTGTCGCGTGTGTTCGGCAATCTGGAGGATCGCCAGATCGCCGAAGCCTATCAATTCGATCCCGCCCGCGGCGGGCACGCCCCGGAAAGGATCGTACACATGGGCAAGAAAAGGATTATTTCCTTTGCTTTAGCTGCAGCGCTGATTATTACGCTTGGTGTCGCTGCGTATGCAGCGGGAAATGTGATCTTCGGTTGGGGAAACAACATGGAAATCCGTGCCACAAAAACTGATCGGGGAATAGAAACCAATATACTTGTTCATACGGACAGTTTGACAGAGCCGGTTTGCCTTGAAGATGACCGCATGTTTTTTATTGTCAACGATGAGCATATCGATATTACGGATCAGATTTCGGAGACAAAAGCATTTATCTATCAGTTCACCGATTCAGAGGGAGTAATCCACTACTGGATCGTGGGGAAAAACGGCCCAGAGCTTTGGCATTATGGCTACGCAGAGTATGTCCAGCCGCCAGAAGGTGATTGGATGGGCGGTTATGTAGCCAGGACAAACAATAATGAAGCACCATGGCTGGATAACGCCAGAGAAGAGATCGGATTTCCTTTAGAGCGTTGAGGCTCATTTGGTAGACTTCAGAAGCAATACTCAGATGTAGCAAGCTCAAAACACCTTAGCCCGTCGTTTCCTTTCGGAGCGGCGGGCTTTTCCTTGAAATGTGTCTCACGGTGAGACACATTTTTGTGATATAGTGGCCGTAATGTTATTTTGATTTTTTTCTTATTTCCTGTTAATGTTCGGGCCTTGTTTCCATAGTACATAAGTGAAGGCGGAAAGAGGTGACAGCCTATGACAGACACGGAGATCATCAACCTGTTCTTTGAGCGCTCAGAACAGGCGATCGAAGAGCTTGCCAAAAAGCACGGCAGCGCCGTGGCCAGAGTGGCGCGGAATATTCTTGGGAACTCGCAGGACACCGAGGAGTGCGTGAACGATACATACCTCGGCACCTGGAATGCCATCCCGCCCCACAAGCCAAGCCCGTTGCGGACTTTTGTCTGCAGGATCGCGCGCAATCTTGCAACAATGAAGTATCACGCCAATACAGCTGCGATCAGAAACAGCCAGTACGACCTTGCGCTTGATGAATTGGAAGAATATCTTGCTGATAGTAGCGGCGTAGAAGAAGCGTATGAAGCGAAAGAACTCGCAGAGGCGATCAACGGCTTCATGGCAACTTTGAATTATTCTGACAGGTTTATCTTTACGAGGCGTTACTGGTATTCCGATCCGGTGCGGGACATTGCCAAAATGGCAGATTCAACCCCCAACAGTGTGACTGTCCGCCTTTTCCGTATTCGAGAAAAACTCAAACGCTATCTTGTGAAGGAGGGATTGCTTGTATGAGGCGGGAAACGATCACTTTGATGCTGAACGGTCTGGCCGACGAATATATCAGCGAAGCGGCGGCCTTTTGCCCGGAGTCCATACAGGAAAGCCCGGAAAGGATCGTCCACATGAATAAGAAACGGATCATTACCTTTGCCCTCGCTGCGGCGCTGATTCTGGCGCTGGGGGCCGTTGCATATGCCGCGGATCTCTTCGGCCTGAAAGCACTGCTGATTACAAACGGAAGCTTATCATCTCCCGATAATACTAACGGCGGCCGCCTGTCCATTACCCAGCCTCAGGCTGTGCCGGAGGAGATGGACAGCGCGATCCGCGAGAAGATCGACAACTCTTCCAAAGCCTGGGCGGAGTGGCGCGCCTGGTGCGAAGAGAACGCACCACGCGAGCCGGAGAGCTGCCGCGCGCCAGAAAATGCGAGTGGTATCATTGAAGAGAAAAACGAAGATGGCACAGTGACCTTTATCTTCCTGAACGGTGAACAGGAGATCGAGCGGCGCATCATCTCTGCCGAGGACTACCAGCTTTTCAAGGAGTATAGGGATCTCAGAGCCCGGGGATTCTCCGGCTACGACTTTAACTATCACATTTATACCAAAGAAATGGCCGATAAGCTGGAAGAGATTGCAGCACGCTATGGCCTGAAACTCCGCCATAAGCAGGAAGTGATGCTTCAGGATTTCGATGAGCAGACGGATTTCTATTCTTTTGAAGAAATAACATCGAAGATCAATGAGATTTGCGCCGGAGGGAAGAGCTTCTTCCGCACCGAGCCCACCGGCTACGACAAGTTCTACTATTTCGACGAGGGGACTTTCGCCGTCAGTTTCTACACCGGCGAGGATCAGAGCTACACCGGAACCAACTGCTATCTCTATAATTCCCCCTATGGCACCCTGTCCAGCGGTTATGAGATCTTCGATGTGGTCAAGGACGTCAACGCTTTTACGGTCAGGAGCCACACCACCCCCGATGGCGCGGAGCTGACCGTCCTGCAGAACGGTACGGAGGCTTTCGCTTACATCTATCTGGAGAACTCCTTTGTTACGCTGCATGTCTCGCAGATCGGCGGAATGAGTGACGCGGAAATCGACGCCGTTCTGGATATGGTAGATTTCAGCACGATCCGTTAATCACATAAAGCTAAACTATCCGCAGCCCGTCTCTCCTACTCGGAGGGGCGGGCTTTTCCATGAAATGTGTCTCACGGTGAGACACATTATTGCGCCTATTTTTACAGCGGAATATTTGGTGCTGTTATGCATCCGTGTGATATAATCTCATTGTTTTATGTAGAAATCCTTTCCGGATCCGTAGTGTATAGGTGAGGCGGAAAGAGGTGACGGAACATGACAGACGCTCAGATCATCGACCTGTTCTTTGAACGTTCGGAGCAGGCCATCGAGGAGCTTGCCAAAAAGCACGGCGGCGCGGTGAGCCGGGTGGCTTACAACATCCTGGGAAACAGCCGGGACACGGAGGAGTGTGTCAACGATACCTGGCTGGGGACCTGGAACGCGATCCCTCCGGAGAGGCCCGCGCCGCTGAGAAGCTTTGTCTGCAGGATCGCGCGCAATCTTGCGACGAAGCGCTACCATGCAAACACAGCGGAGAAACGGAACAGCCAGTACGACCTGGCCCTGGACGAGCTTGCCGCCTGCATCCCAGACCGGAACAGCGTGGAAGACGCCTATGGGGCCAAGGAGCTGGCGGCGGCCATCAGCAGCTTTCTGGACACCCTGGCGTATGCGGATAAGTTCCTGTTCATGCGCCGCTATTGGTACGCCGACTCCCTGACCGACATTTCGGCCATGTCCGGCCTGGGCTACAAGACGGTATCCGTCCGTCTTACCCGCATCAAGGCAAAGCTCAAACACTACTTGATGAAGGAGGGATTGCTTGTATGAAGCGGGAAACGATCTCCCAGGCTCTGAACCTGCTGGAGGAGCGGCATATCAGCGACACGGCATCCTTTGACCCCGGGGCCGTACAAGAACCCCCGGAAAGGATCATATCCATGAAAAAGAAGCGGATCATCACCCTGGCTCTGGCAGCGGCGCTGCTCCTGACGCTGAGCGTTGCGGCCTATGCGGCCTGGAGCGTGCATGCGGCAAGGCAGCAGGAGCTGAAAGAGGATCTGAAGATCGAGGAGAATCACGTAAGCAGCTATCTGGAATATCAGGTCCCGGAGGAAAGCGAGAACGCGGGCCTGGTGCTGCTCTCCACCGTGAACGACGGGGAATCCCAGCGGGTCTTTGTCAATGTTTCCCCGGTGGAGCGGGACGTGGTGGAACGGTTCCCGGAGAGCGTGGCTTTTGCCTGGAAGCTGGACGGGATGACGGTAAACGGGGAGGACTACTGGATGACGGCAGGGCCCAAGCTGCAGTCCAGCATTTCCGTCAGCGGCCGCGAGCAGATCCGGGAGGCCGTTTTGCGGGATGCTTACGAGGAAAGCACCAAAACCCTGACGCTGGAGTGCTTCATCTCCAACCAGGCCATCGCCCAGGCCCAGGCGGCGCACGACAGCGAAAGCGTGCTTCTGACCGTGACGCTCTGGGATCACCAGGCCCAGGCCGACGCGGGAGTCGGTTCCTCCACCGCATGGCTGAACGGGCAGGAGAGTTTTGGCAGCCTGTGGTTTACCCCCACGGAGCAGGAAATGCGATATTTCGACTTCGGGCATGCCCTGTACCACGACGAGGAAACGGACCGTGAGATCGAACTGGTGGGCCTGGAGCTCACGCCCTTCAGCGCTGTGTGGAAGGTGCATTACGAGGGCGACGCCGCCCTCCACACCCCCGGTGTGGATCAGGATGCCTACGGCCCTTGGAGCCTGCTGGAGGACAAGATCTGCCTGGAGGCAAGGCTGGTTTTCTCCGATGGCTCGGAGTTCTCCACCGGCGGAGCCCTGACCTGCCCCTATGAAAACGGCACCGTCAACCAATTCTGCGGCTGGGGCAGCGCTATCGACATCGGGGACGTGCAGCGCATCCTCCTGGGCGACCTGGTCCTCTGGGAGGCAGACAACTGATCGGAAAAGAAAAAACCGGGCCAGGGGGGTTCCTCCCCTGGCCCGAAAAACAAAATAGGAGAAGTATGAGAAAGACAAAAGGTATTTTGGTGTTCCTGCTGGCGCTGGCGCTGCTTTTGCCGCTCTGCGCCTGCGGGAAAGAGGCGCCGGGAGACGACGCAGAGATCGTTGTGATCGGCCAGCCGCAGATCTCCGCTGAGACCGAGCCCGGGTATGTGACGACGGAGCTTCCCATGCCGGTGGGCTATGAGGATCCCGGCGGTCTGCAGAGCTGCGGAAACAGCCTGGTTCTCCACGCCCGGACGCCGGAAGGTTCCTTCGCCGTTCTTCGCTATGACACGCTGGGTGACGAATGGAAAAGCTGGCTCCTCGACACGGGGGAGGCGAAAAATCCGCGGATCGAGGCCTTTTCCGCGGTGGAGGACGCCGTTTGGATCCGGCTGATGGAGGGCTATTCCGGGGAGGAAGTGCTCCGCAAAGATTTCTCCCGCCGGCTGAACTATTATCTGATCGTGCTGGACACGCATACGGATGTACAGAGCTGCACCCGCATCGACTTCTGGCGCAACGGAAATGACACGGACCCCTATCTCGCCGGGCTCGTGGCCCTGGATCGGGAGCGGGCGATCCTGAACGACGATGAGACGGTGCGGCTCATCGGTCCCGACGCGCAGATCCTCGCTGCGCTCGATCTGCCGCTGGTCGGCTTTACCGAGCGGGTGTGGATCGGAGACACGCAGTATCTCTCCACCCGTGACGGGTACTGCCCCTTTGACCCGGAAACGCTCCGATGCGGCCAGCCCCTGGCGGGGATCCTGTGGGACCCGGTGTACAGCAGCCAGCGGGGCCGTATCCTGGTCACGAAGGGACGGGTGCTGCAGGAATATGACCCGGGCACCGGCAGCATGAGCCCGGTGTTCAACTGGATGGACGTGGCCCTCAATACCGCAAGTCTGGAGGGCTACAGCGCCTTCCTCGGGCTGGAAAACACCGACGGGGATCTGTTTTATCTGGCCGACGGCAGGCTTACCAGGGTCAGCCCCGGAATGGTGCCGGTGAAGAAGACGCTGACACTGGGCTGCTTTGCCAACGCCGCAGCCCAGGGCTACGAGTACAGCGGCACTGACTACACCTGCCCGGAGCGGCTGCTGGACGCGATCATGCGCTTCAACCAGAGCGACCCGGAGTACCGCATCGTCCTCAACCCTAGGATCTGGCACGATGAGGCGGAGCGGGACCGGCTGATGATCCAGCTTGCGACGGAGAAGGGCATCGACGTGCTGGACACAAGTCTCCTTCCGCCCGGCGCGGTGGATCGGCAGCTTCTGGTGGATCTTCTGCCTTACATCGACGCGGATCCGGACATCAGCCGGGATGACTTTATCCCCAGCCTTTTTGCGGCCCTCACCGAGCGGGGCGGCCTCTACGAGTATACAGATCGCTTTACCATGCTCACCATACTCGCGGCGGAGCACTTAGGCCTCAGCCGGGAGGACTGGACCACAGAGCGGGCTATGGACCTGCTCTCCCGGGAGGACGGCGCGCCGTCTCTGACGCAGGACGAAATGCTTCTCCTGTTCTCCTGGGCCGCCACCGCGGAGTTTATGGACAGGGAAAGCGGCACCTGCAGCTTTGACAGCCCGACCTTCATCAGCTGGCTGGAGCTGATAAAGCGCATCCCCGTCCTTTCACCGGAGGGGGCCGGCTTCAACGGCCAGGGCTGCGACTGGCTGATCTCCTATGATTTTGCCTCCGAAGCCGGCTACAGTCCGCGCAGAAACTTTCAGGACGAGGCCGCGGTGCTGGGCTTCCCCGGCTCCGGGGGAAGCGGCGCTTATTTCATGAAGCTGCTGCCCGCCGACGGGATGGGACACATCGGACAGCTCAAGTTGGGGGACGGCTTTCTCTGGACGGGAGGCTGCAATACCAGCCTCGGCGTAATGGCCTCCGGTGAGAACAGAGACGGCGCCTGGCGCTTCGTCAAAACCTTCGTGCTGGGCGGGGCGGAACCGACCCTGGACGACGGCATTCCCGTCCTGCGTGAAAGCTTCGAGCAGGCGGTGGAGAACAACACCCAGCGGCCCCAGAGCAATGTGAGCGACTATGCCTCCTTCAACGAGAAGGACGCCGCCGTGATGCGGGAGCTGGTTTATGGGACGGACCGTATGGTGCTCCGGGACGAGGTGGTCATCGACACGCTGGAAACCGAGATCCGGGCCTTCCTTGCCGGAAAAGAGAGCGCGGAGGAAGCGGCCGGGCTGCTCCAGAGCAAGCTGAGCATCTACATGTCCGAGCACTACGGCTGAGAGAAAGAGGAACTGCGGCCTGTCGAAAACCCTTCCGCCACTGCCGCAAACGGCAGGCGGCTCCTGCCCTGTCATTCTTCGCTGGCGAGAAGCCGGAATTCCTCCCCTCGCTGGGGGAAGGCTTGAGGCGGGCGACCACAAGGGTCGCCCCTACGGCGGGATCGTGGGTTTCTGCGTAGGGGCGGCGGCTTGTCCCCGCCCGGCGGCAAACGGGTCTGTAAACGAGAGTAGTGCGGCGAATCCGTACAATGCTACGAATTCGTTGCGCCATTTTGTTCCTCCCCCAGCGGGGGAGGATGTCAGCGCAGCTGACAGGTGAGGGAGAACGATGTCGAAATCTTCTCTTTTCACTGCCTGCGGTGATCCGGGATTCTCCCTCATCACCCGCTCCGCGGGAGCTTCCCCCGCTGGGGGAAGCACAGCGGACGAGCGATGCTCGTCCCTGCGATCGGTGCGAGACCCAGACAGCCGCAGGGACCGATCATTGGCTGTCCGTCCCCCTATCGCCTCAATCATCCGGCGGATGACCGAAGGTGAGACCCAACGCAGGACGGGCAGGAAAACGCGTTTTCAAATCATCGGACTAAAAATCCCCGCAGCTGAAAAGCTTTGCTTTTCAACTGCGGGGATTTGTCTGACGTTTTACTTCGTCCGGTTCTTTTCGTAGAGGATCTGGAGGCCGGCGATGAGGATATCCGGCTCCAGGTGGTAATGGCGCTTGCAGTAGGGCAGGATCAGGGGGCTGACGCCGCCGGTGATCACGGCGGTGACGGGCTTGCCCAGTTCCTCCTCCATCCGGTCCACGACCCCGTCCAGCATGGCGGCGCAGCCGATGAGGGCGCCGGAGCGCATGCAATCCACGGTGTTGGTGCCCAGGAGCTTGGCGGGACCCGAGAGGTCGATATAGGGCAGCTGGGCCGCCTGGGCGGACAGGGCGTTCACCGAGACCCAGAGGCCCGGGATGATCATGCCGCCGATGTAGCTGCCGTTTTCCGCCACGACCGTCACGGTGGTTGCTGTGCCCATGTCGATGATGGCGATGGGAGCGGGGTACTTGGCCCGGGCGGCCACCGCGGCCACGATCAGGTCGCTGCCCACGGTGCCGGGATTGTCCATGCGGATGTTGAGCCCGGTCTTGATGCCGGGACCCACCACCATGAGATCGATGCCGGTGAGGGACTTCACCGCCTGGGGGATCACCGTCTGCAGATAGGGGACCACCGAGGAGAGGATGCCGCCCTCGATGTCCTCGGGCTTGATCTTCTGCATGGTCAGGATCCCCTGGATGTCCAGGGCGTACTGGTCGGCGGTCTTGTTCCTGTCGCTGGCAAGGCGGACAGAGAAAAGCTGCCTGCCGTCCTCGATGCCGCCGAGGACGATATTGGTGTTGCCAACGTCGATGGCCAGGATCATGGGGATCCCTCCTTTAAGATAGTTCGGGGTATGAACGGGAAAGCGAGCGTCTTGCTTCCCCCTGTGGGGGAAGTGGCCGAAGGCCGATAGGGGGAACAAAGAACCCCCTCAGTCGCCGCCGTTTCCGGCGGTGACAGCTCCCCCAAAGGGGGAGCCGGGGACAAGAATGCTTAGTCCCGCTTCAATGCGTGGGCCACGGCCTTGGTAACGGCGCCAGCCACGATGCAGCCGGTGATCCACTCCACCAGACCCTGGATGCCCACCACGAGAATAATGAACATGAGGGGGTTCACGGCGCCCTTGGCGGCCACCATGTTCTGGATAAAGTCCGTCCGGTAGAAGACCAGCACGATATAGCCCATGAAGAGGACGGTGTTCAGCATGGGGGCGGCGAGGCCGCCGGCAAAGTAGCACCAGATCCGGTGCTTGTCCAGCTTCTTGAAGAGCTGGAAGAGCCAGCCGGTGGCGGCTCCCACCAGACCCCGGATCACCACGCAGAGGATAACGGTGAGGATCGGGCTCAGCTGAAAGAAAACGCCAGTCATGGCGGACGCCCCTGTCATGGCGTCATACAGACTGGTGAAACCGTAGACCGTTCCCAGAATGGCGCCGCCCAGAGGGCCCAGGAGCATAGCACCGATGGCGATGGGAATCATGGCCAGGGTCATCACCAGGGGACCCACCGGGATCGAGGTCAGGTGGGTGATGCGCATCACCAGGACGATGGCGATGAAGATGGCGTACTCCGCAATGGTGCGTGCGTCAAACACGGGAGCATAGGATCTTTTTTCCATATGAAATTACCTCCTTGCTTGCGTTTCGGTTCTCCGAATACGCTGCTGCAGAATGCGGCGGTGAGAGCGGAGCGGCTGTCCTCCTGTCCGCAGCGGGTACAGGGAACGCTCTCCCTCACAGCCAGGGCTCATTATATCCCAAAGGGGCGGCAGATGCAACAGAAATTTGAACCGTTGTGCAGCGGGGCTTTTCCCTTGCAAATCCGCCCGATTGTGGTATAGTGAAGCCAACGAAACAGACGATTTGTGAGGAGGAAAGTTCCATGCTGAAAGGAAAAACCATCGTGCTGGGCGTCACCGGCGGCATTGCCTGCTTCAAGGCCGCGGCCCTGGCCTCCATGCTGGTGAAGCAGCACGCCACGGTCCAGGTGATCATGACGGAGAATGCCACGAAATTCATCACGCCCCTGACCTTTGAGCAGCTCACCGGCCAGAAGGCTCTGACGGATACCTTTGACCGGAACTTTCAGCACAGTGTGGAGCATGTCGCCGTGGCGGACCGGGCAGACCTGGTGCTCATCGCCCCGGCCACGGCCAACATCATCGCAAAGCTGGCCCACGGTCTGGCGGACGACATGCTGACCACCACGGTGCTGGCCTGCGACTGCCCCAAGGCCATTGCCCCGGCCATGAATACCAAAATGTATGAAAACCCTGTGACCCAGGATAATCTGGCCATCCTCCGGCGCTACGGCTGGGAGGTGGCTGAGCCCGCCAGCGGGCACCTTGCCTGCGGCGCCGAAGGCAAAGGGAGGCTGCCGGAGCCCGAGGAGCTGCTGGAGCTCTGCCTCCACGCCATCGCCCGGGAGAAGGATCTGAGCGGCAAGCGCGTTCTGGTCACCGCCGGTCCCACCCGGGAGGCCCTGGATCCGGTGCGCTATCTCACCAACCGCTCCTCCGGCCGCATGGGCTATGCCATTGCCAAAGCAGCCGCCAGAAGAGGAGCGGAGGTCACCCTGGTCTCCGGCCCCACTTCTCTGCCAAGGCCCCGCTATATGGAGATCGTGGATATCGAGTCCGCCCAGGAGATGTTTGAGGCTGTGACGAGCCGTGCTCCGGACATGGACATCATCATCAAGGCCGCCGCCGTGGCGGACTATCGCCCCGCAGACGTGGCCGAGGATAAGATCAAGAAGAAGGATGGGGACCTCTCCATCCCCCTGGAGCGGACCCGGGATATCCTGGGCACCCTGGGCCAGCAAAAGCGGGAGGGCCAGTTCCTCTGCGGCTTTTCCATGGAGACCCGGGATCTGATCGAAAACTCCCGCAAGAAGCTCACGAAAAAGAACTTGGACATGGTGGCCGCCAATAACGTGAAGGTGGAAGGCGCGGGCTTTGGGGTGGAGACCAATGTGCTCACCCTCATCACCGCGGAGGGGGAGAAGGAGCTGCCCCTCATGTCCAAGGACGCGGCGGCGGACGCCCTGCTGGACGCCATCCTGGAGCGGATGTGAAGCTGCAGCCCCTGACAGAGAGGCAAAAGGAGGCGGCCAAAGGTCCCCGACGGCGCTGCGGAGAACCCATCGATTCGTAAGGGCGGCTATGGTCGCCCGGCAGGATGATCTCGTGAAAATGAAAATGTGAGGCGGATCCGTACGGATTCGCCTCACATTTTATGTTATTCCAGCTTGTGCCGCGCGGGCAGCTCATAGCCGTCCCTACGGCGGTTTTCGCTTTCTTCAGGCAGCTCTGCCCGGATGCGGAAGGGTTCAGCGGTTTGCCGCCCGGCGGAGCTTGCGGCCGCTGAGGGCCACCGCGCCCAGACCGATGGCGGAGCCGAAGAGGAGGCCCGCCCAGAGGATGGGCATACCGGGATCGCCGGTGTCGGGGGAATCCCCGTTGGCGCCTGCGCCGCGCTTGCTGCCGCCCGCGCCGGCTTTTACGGTGAGGCCGGTGGTGGCTTTGCCGTCGTCAAAGGTGATGGTGATGATGTGGCTACCGGAGTTCAGGGTGCTGAGATACGCGGGCAGCAGGGTGACGACAGTGCCGCCGTTGGGACCTTCTGACACCGTGAAGTCGGTACCCTGGACCAGGGGGCCGTTATCGATGCGCACACCGGTGAAGTGTCGGAAGCACTCGCCGTCCCTGGGGGTGCGCCTGACGGTGATCGCCAGTTCATCGCCGCTGGTCTTGCCGTAGATGGTGCCGCCGCCGGCGACTACTGTGTACTTCACCACCTGATCCCACTTGGCGTAGAGAACGGTGTCCTTGGTGATGGGAGTGGTAAAGGAAAAGCGCTGCGTCAGCTGCGGATCGGAATACCAGCCCTCGAAGGAGCTGCCGTTTTTATAAGGATCGTCCGGCTCATAGGCGGTTTTGCCGTAGGCCACGCTCTGAGCGGGCACGGCGGAGCCGCCGTCGGTCTCAAAGCTCACGGTGTAGTACTGTGCGGACCAGAGGGCATAGATCGTCTCGTCCTTGCTGAAAGCGTAGGTCTCCAGATTCAGGGGCTTGCCGCCGGGGGTCAGGGACCAGCCCACCAGATCGTAGCCTGTCCGGGTGAAGGAGATCTCCACAAGCTCCAGCTCCTCCGGATCCAGATAGCCGTCCCCGTCGGTCTCCATGGTGAGAGACGCGGGCTGACCGCCGTTTGCGTCCAGGGTGACGGTGTAGCCCTCTTCATCCTTCATGAAAACGGCCACAAAGACCTGGGGCCCTTCCTGACTGCGGATGCTGAAAGAGGTCTCCGTGTAGGGCAGCACCTTGCCCAGACCATCCTCCCAGTGGTCGAAGGTGTATCCCTCGTCCGCCTTGCAGCTGACCTGGTATTGGCCGATCTCCCGCCAGATCCTGGCGCTGAGGCTGGTCTCGTAGCTGCCGCCTCCCAGGGAGACGGTGCCGCCCACGCCCTCGTTGCCCTCGCTGTCCTTGACGCTGGCCATCACGGTGGCCACCCAGCGGGCTTTCAGCGTCAGGTCTGCGGTGACGGGGGTGGAGAAATCATAGGGCGCTTCGCTGCCGGAGGGATCCAGATACCAGCCTTCGAAGACAAAGGGGGCAAAGCTGGGGTCCGCGGGCTGACGGGCGGGCTTGCCCTCCAGCACGGTCTGGTCGGCCACCTGGGAGCCGCCCATGGTATCAAAATGCACGGTGAAGCGCTTGGCGTCGGATTCGATGACGGCGTGCTTGGCAATGCTGCTGCCGTCGGCTTCGGTAATGTGCTTGCCGTCGCTGCCGACCTTGCCGCCGGCAGGCTCCTTCACGCCCACCTTGTCGCCCAGAAGGATGGAGGCGGCCAGAATGGCGCCGTCCTCTCCTTCGCCGTCGGCGGTGACGCGCTGGATGCCGTCCTGGATCTCCAGGCTCCCCTCGCTCACCAGAATGCCGTAATCTTTGCCTTGGGCCGTTACCACGCCGGCTGCGATGCTGACGCCCTTGGCTCCGGCGAGACCGCCGGTATAGCCCTTGGCGGTCAGATCGCCGCCCTTCACAACGACGGACTCGGCGGAGAGGCCGTACTGATTAAGCTCGCTGTCACAGTCGATGGCGGTGGCGGTGGCCTTGACCACGGCTTCCTCCTCCATGGTGAAGCTGCCCTCACAGAGGATGCCGGCTCCGGGGCCGGTCAGGGTGAGCTGACCCTTCTTCACGGTGATGTTGCCCTTCACCTTCATGCAGGGCGCGTCCTTCAGGACACTCTCGGCCGTGATGCTGCCGTCCTCCATGCTCAGATCCTGATCGGCAAACAGGGCGGCGCCCCCGGTTTTGAGGGTGAATTTGCCGTCCAGCTTCAGGGACCCGTTGAGACTGTAGATGCCGAGAGGCGCGTCCTCCGCCTCCACAGTGGCGCTGCCCTTCACGGTCAGCTCCAGATCCTGGGCCAGGATCACGGCGCCGGTGGCGGATTCGTAATCGGAGAGCTTGGCTCCCTCCAGCGTCAGGGTGGCGGTGGCGGGATCGTAGCGGACCTTCCCGTCTCCCAGCACGTCGTTTTTGTTTTCTTCCGTAACCCGGACGCCGGCCACCCAAACAGGATAGGCTCCGCTCTCACCCTCCAGGGTGATGTTGCCTGTGGTCACCCGGAGCTTGTCGTCCTCCCGGGCCGTGCTATTCACCATAGCGGTGTCAATGCTCACTTCGCAGCCATCGGCAAAGGTGTAACCCTCGGCGGGCGCCAGAAGGATCACGGCGTAATACTGCTCCCCGGCCTCAAAGCGGGTGGGGGTACTGCCGGAGGAGGTGAACCACTGGGCGCTCTGCACCGAGAAGCCGCCGGAGGCCGCGCTTGCAGACGCGGGAACAGGCTGACCCTCCGCCACGCCGGTGGGACCCGGCTGCGGCAGCGTCAGAGAAAGGGCGGCAGACGCGATCTCCTGCCCGGCCTCCTCCGCCAGAGCGGAGAGAGGAGCCGTGGGCAGCAGACTGAAAATCAGCAGCAGCGCCAGCAGCAGTCCTGTTCGTTTCAGGCTTTTGCGTTTCATGCGGTGTTCCTCCTGTGAAATGGGAAAAGCGAATATCGGGATGCGGGAGGATCGCAGCGGCGGTACTCCCGACGATACTATTACAATTATAGCTCCTAACACTATACCAGAAAATGAGACGAAAAACAAGGGGAATTTCCCGTTTGGAGCCCGCCGGGAAAAATTGGCATCCGGCTGTGAATCTTGACGGCAAATCAGCCCGACTTCGGGAAAAAATGGGCACTTTTTATACGAAAGGACGAAATCATCGGATAATTTTGTTATTTTGTTGACAAGGCCGGGCTTCGGTGCTATGATGAGGCGACGCTCGGGGAATCCTGCCCCTGTGGGCCCGGGCGAAAAATGAAAAATAGGAGAATGAAAATGAAAAAGATCCTTGCTATGCTTCTGGCTCTGTGCATGATCTTCGCCCTGGCTGCCTGCGGCGAGACTGCCCCTGCCGAGACCAAGCCTGCCGAGGAGCCCGCTGCCGAAGCTCCCGCTGAAGAGCCCGCCGCCGCTCCCGAAGAGCCCGCTGAAGAGACTGCCCCCGAAGCTCCCGCCGAGGAAGCTCCCGCTGAGGAAGCTCCCGCCGAGGAGATTCCCGCCGATGCCGCCTACAAGCTGGGCCTGGGCGTCAGCCTGAACATGGACAGCTCCAAGGAGGGCAACGCTCAGGTGGACGCCACCACCGCTGCCGTCATCCTGGACGAACAGGGCAAGATCGTCGCTGCGAAGATCGACGTTGCCCAGAACAAGATGGACATCACCGATGGTGCTGTCGACACCGAGAAGGAATTCCTCACCAAGGCCGAGCTGGGCGATGACTACAACATGGTCAAGTTCTCTGACGCCACCCTGGAGTGGTACCAGCAGGCTGCTGCTTTCGAGCAGTACGTCCTTGGCAAGACCGCTGAAGAGGTCGAGGCCATGGAGACTGTCGTGAACGAAGAGGGCCATGAGGTCACCACCGACGAGACCCTGTACGCCTCCTGCTCCATCTCCATCGGCGACTTCAAGGAAGCCGTTGTGAAGGCCTGCAAGGACGATCAGGCCGCTACCTTTGCCGGCGCCGGCGGTTTCAGCCTGGGCCTGGCCATCATCTCCAAGGCTGACGAGTCCACTGCCGCCACCGCTGAGGAAGACGGCGTTGTGAAGATGTACAGCGAGTACGCTGCCGTCGTGGTGGACGGAGACGGCGTCATCCTGGCTGCTGTCACCGACGCTACCCAGCCCCAGATCAAGATCAGCGCCGCCGGCGAGATCGTGGAGACCAGCTTCAAGGGCACCAAGCGCGAGCTGAAGGAAGACTACAACATGGTCAAGTTCTCCGACGCCACCCTGGAGTGGTACGAGCAGGCCAAGAACTTCACCGACTACGCCACCGGCAAGACCGCTGAAGAGCTGCGCGCCACCGAGACCAAGACCAACGACGAAGGCCACAATGTCTTCGTGGACGAGGAACTGTACGCCAGCGTGTCCATCAGCATCGACGGCATGATCAACGTCATTGCCAAGGCTGCTGACAACGCTGTCGCCTGATAAGAACTGCAAGCTGACGGAGGGGCCTGTGCTCCTCCGTCAGACCACGAAAAAACCATAGGGGATGAATGCTTTGCGGCGATTCAGACAGCTTCTTGCCTTTCTGCTGCTGCTGCTGATCCTGCCCTCTCTCTGTGCCTGCGGCGCGGAAAGCGGGGAGGCGGCTGCGGAGGAAACTGCCGCGCCGCAGCGCGTGGAACCGAAAGGAAAGGTCTATTACACCTACTTCGATACCGTCTCCTATGTATATGACTATGCAGGAGATTCGGCAGAGCGGTTTGATGACCGTTCTGCCGAAGTTTCGCATATCCTGCTGGAATACCACCAGCTCTTTGACATCTATCACGAGTACAGCGGCGTGACCAATCTCTGCACCCTGAACAAAAACGCGGGGGGAGAGCCGCTGACCGTGGACCGGAAGCTGGTGGACTTTCTGCTTTGCGCAAAGAACATGTACGAGCTGACCGACGGCGAAATGAACGTGATGCTGGGTTCGGTCCTGCGCCTCTGGCATGCATGCCGGGAGGCCGCGGGGGAGGATCCGCAGAACGCCTCGATCCCTGCGGAGGAGGAGCTGCGCCGTGCCTGGGCGCACACCGACATCAGCCTCCTGGAGATCGACGAAGCGGCCTGCACCGTGCGTATCGCGGACCCGGAGGCTTCCATCGACGTGGGCGCCCTGGGCAAGGGCTATGCCACCGAGCGGGCGGCGGAGTATCTGGAGCGGGAGGGAGCCGTGGGCTACGTCCTGAACATCGGCGGCAACATTCGCTGCATCGGCGATCGGCCCGACGGCAGCGGCTGGGTCACCGCCATCCGGGACCCGGACAAGTCCGCCCAGGATTTTGCCTGCCGCATCCGCATCCGGGACACCGCCTGCGTCACCTCCGGCGTCTATGAACGCTATTTCACCGTAAACGGTACCCGTTACCACCACATCATCGATAAGGACACCCTGTACCCGGCGGCCTATTTCGGCTCCCTCACGGTCATCACCCGGGACAGTGCCCTGGCCGACGCCCTGTCCACCGCGCTCTTCTGCATGCCGATGGAGGAGGGCATGAAACTTGCCGAAAGCATCGGCGGCGTGGAGCTGCTCTGGATCTTCCCCGACGGGAGCAGCCAGAGCACTCCGGGCTTTGCCGATTTGATCGAAGAACCAGAAGAATCCTAAGTTAAGGAGGCGGGAGATTTGAGCTTGAAAAAGAGTATCTCGAACTTGAAATTGCCCCACTACAAAAGCACGGCCGGCATGGCCGCCGTGCGTATGCCCATCCCCAAAGAAGTGCTGATCCCTCTCTCTCCCATGAACGCCCACCACGCCACCATGTCTGAGCCCATCGTCCAGGTGGGGGACCATGTGACCGTGGGCCAGATGATCGCCCGGGAGAAGGACCGCGGCGCCTCTCACATCCACGCGTCCGTTTCCGGCACGGTGACCGGCATCGAGCCCTACACCATGGGCGGCGGCTCCGGCACGGCCATCCGCATCGAGAGCGACGGCAAAATGGAAAAGTGCCCCGACCTGAAGATCCCCCATCCCACCAATCTGGATGAGTTCCTCCAGTGCGTCCGCGACAGCGGCGTGGTGGGTCTGGGCGGCGCGGCCTACCCTGTGTGGGCCAAGCTCTCCGCGGCCCAGAAGGGCCACATCAGCACCGTCCTGGTAAACGGCGCCGAGTGCGAGCCCTTCATCACCGCGGACCACCGTGTCATGCTGGAGCAGGGCGACCTGATCCAGAAGGGCGTGGAGCTGCTCAAGGAATTTCTGGGCAGCGAAGAATTCATCATCGGCATCGAGGAGAATAAGCCCGACGCCATCCAGCAGCTGACCGAGCGCTTCAAGGACGACAAGGCCGTGAAGATCATGCCCCTCAGCAGCGTCTATCCCCAGGGCGCCAAGCAGGTCCTGCTCTACAACGCCACCGGCAAGGTGGTGGAGAAGGGCCAGCGTCTTGCCTCCCTCGGCGTTATCATCATCAACGTCTCCTCCCTGGTGAAGATGGCGGAGTATTTCGTCACCGGCATGCCCATGGTGGAGCGCATCATCACCGTGGACGGCTCCGCCGTGAAGGAGCCCAAGAACCTGATCGTCCCCATCGGCTGCTCCGTGCGGGACGTGGTGGAGGCCTGCGGCGGCCTGAAGGAAGAGCCGGGCAAGATCCTCTTCGGCGGCGCCATGATGGGCAAGACCCAGGAGTCCATGGACGCCCGCATCATGAAGGCCACCAACGCCGTGGTCATCATGAATAAGAAGGACACCAAAAAGACCGCTCCCAGCCCCTGCATCCACTGCGGCCGCTGCGTCGCCGTATGCCCCCTGGGCCTGAACCCCACCGCTTTCGCCCGGGCCATGGAGCTGGAGGATGAGGCCGCCAAGGCCGCCCTCCTGCAGAAGGAGCAGGTAAAGGTCTGCATGCAGTGCGGCTGCTGCAGCTATGTGTGCCCGGCCCACCGGCCCC
>CAMOXK010000020.1 GCA_946629065.1 uncultured Clostridia bacterium | reverse complement strand
TGCCCTGGATCTCAGCGACAACACGGAGCTGGAGACGCTGTACTGCAGCGAAAACCGGATCCTGACCCTGGATGTCTCCATGCTGCCCAAGCTGGAGGTTCTGGGCTGCGGCGACAACAAGCTCACTGTCCTGGATGTGCATGCCAACACCGCCCTCAGCTTCCTGTATTGTCCCTCCAACGCCTTGACCGAGCTGGATCTCAGCGCCAACACCGCCCTCCAGACACTCTATGTCATCGGTAATCCCATGACCACCCTGGATGTGAGCATGCTGCCCGAACTGCGCGTGCTGGAGTGCTATGACATGCCGCTGGAGACCTTGACCCTGGGCAAGCTTTCGAAGCTCTCCCGCTTCGCCTGTTACTGGATGAATGAAGATCTGCTGCTGGACTTCACCGGCTGTCCCATCCTGCTGGACGCCTACCGCAAGGGCACGCGCAAGGTGACCGTCATCGATGCGGAGCTTTCCTTTGCAGTATATAAGGGCGCTCCCCAGAGCGGCGTCCTGGAGCTGGATGTTGAGGCTCTGGTCCTGGGCGACCTGAACGGAGACGGAACCATCAACGCTCTGGATCTGCTGCAGATGCGCAAGACGCTGGTTGGCACCCCCGAATCGGATCTCATCCCCGCCGCCGCTGACTTGTATCAGGACGGCATGATCGACATTCTGGACCTGGTCCGCCTCCGCAAGCTCCTGGTCGACAGCTAAAGCCTTCTCCTTGAGGAGAAGGTGTCATCCGCCGTCTCCCGCAAGGCGGATGACGGATGAGGTGTTCGTTCCTTGTACTCTTGCAGGAGCCGAGCAAAGCTTGAACCGTCACGCGCTTCCCGCGCGTCGGGATGCTATCAGCGGCCCATGCGGGAAACGCCAAATGAAAAAGGAATCTCCGGCGAAAGCGGATTTTACGTGTCGTTTTCGTCGGAGATTTCCATTTATTCTCGTTTAGCTTTGCGGGATGTCGTGTACTTTTCACTGCAAACAAGTGTTTTCTCATACTACTTTCAAATAAGAAGCTTTAAAAAGGATTGCGAGACTTCAATTGCGCCAGACGAGGCGAAGGCCGCAGAGCATAATGGAGATATATGGTCAAGGGCTTCAACGAAGTATGGCACAATTCTGGCCACAAGACTTTAAAGATTTCTATTTGAAAGTAGTATCAGGGTTCAAAACTATAACTACATTCAAAGTCTCTTTCTATTATGAATTCACATGAGGCCGATACTCCCTGATCCTCAAAGAAAGCATCTGCGGCACAAAAACGGAAACGGGGACAAAGGTCCCCGTTTTCGTGATCAATATGAAGTATATTGCGCCAGTTTACCAAAGGATGGCCAGGATCTGGGCGCCAAGGACCACGCAGATCAAAGCAAAGGGATAGGTGGCGGCATAGGAAGCAGCCACGTCCTCCGTGCCGCAGGAGCTGATCAGCGCGCCCAGAGCGGGGGTGGAGGTCATGCCGCCGCAGACAGAGCCCAGGGTCGTGAGCGTGTCCAGACGCATGAGCCGGGCCACCAGGCAGGCCAGGATCATGGGGACCAGGGTGACGATGATGCCGAAGACGAAGAGCTTGATGCCCTGGGCCATCAGCACCTCTACAAAGCCCTGTCCCGCATCGGTGCCAGCTCCCAGGAGGAAGAGGCAGAGTCCCAGCTCCCGCATAACCTTGACGGTGCTGGTGGGTGCAGTGATGGAAATGGGACCGATATGCCCGAAATGACCCACGATCAGGCCGATAAAAAGCGGACCGCCGGCGGTGCCAAGAGAAAAACTCATGCCGCCGGGCAGCGGGAATTTCACCTGGCCAAGCAAAATGCCGAACACGATGGTGAGCGCCATGGGCAGCATGCCGAAGGGCTCCAGGTGGAGATACTTTTTGCCGGCATCCTCCACACCGTCCTCTGCATCACCGAAGTCCTTGCCATGAAGGCTCTCCCGCAGCTTTTGGACTTCTTCCTGCACATGGCAGCCTACGATCTTAGGATAGAGCTGCACGAAGAGCACCACGCCCACCACGCCGAAGGGATAGGCGATGCCGTAGCCCACGGAGGCAAGGGATTTTGCCTCAATGCCCTTGGCGGCGAGGACGGAAGCGGTGGCTTCCGTGGCGGCAGCAAGGCCGGGCGTGGAGGTAAGAGCGCCGGTGTAGATGCCGATGGACAGGTCAAAGCTCACGTTGAGGAGCTTGCCCAGGCCCACCGTGACAAGGCCGCCCACCACAACGATCATGACGCCCAAGGTCAGGAAGGCGTAGACCTTCTTTTTGAAATTGCGGAAAAAGACGGGGCCCGCGATCATGCCGACGGAGCCGACGAAGATAGCCAGGCCGAAATTGCGGACGACGGAGGGGATCTCAACCCCGAAATGCCCGAAAACAAGCGCTACCAGAAGGATGCCGGAGGTGCCGAGGGAAAGGCCCTTGATCTTCACAGAGCCAAGCAGATAGCCAAGGAGAAGGATCAAAAAGATCGCCAGAAAGCTGTCCATGCTCAAACTTCCTCTCTGTCCGTATACTGTTTTCCATGCCAACGGGTACGCTGTGATACTGAAGGCTTTGCTGCTATCACTATACGCTATCTTTTTCCGTTTGTCCACCCCGAGGATCGCCCGGATTTTCCTCCGATAGGAGTCTTGGGGAAAGGCAGCCTTCGACCGGCACAATGTCCAGCGATGCCGGGGAAAAGGCTTCGGTCAACTTCCTGCGGTTCTCCCCGTGCTGGCCGATCATCTGGGAAAGCAGACGTGAAGAAATACCGATGCGAATGTGTGCGCCGGGCTTTGTCCCCTGCAGCAGTTCCTCAGCCCGGTGCAGCAGGATCCTGCTCTTGACAAGTTCGCCCAGGGCGGGGTGATAGGCCCCGGCGGCAGCCTCCCCGGAAGAAAGCTCCTCCGTGGGATTCAGCCCCAGGCGGATGACGGGGATCTTTGCCTCTTCAAAAAGCGGCAGGAGCCTTGCGCAGACTTCCACCGCGTCTTCCACACTGTGCTCCCGGTACTCCCCTTTTTGCCAGAGATCATAGAGCTCCGTGTCCCGGACGATCACCGTGGGATAGATGCGCACGCCGTCGGGCCGCAGATTGATCAGCTCCCGGGCGGTGTAAAGACTCTTCTCCAGGCTGTCCCCGGGAAGACCGGTCATCATCTGCAGGATCAGCTCCAGTCCGGCATCCTTCACCAGGCGGGCGGCGCAGCGTACATCTTCCGCCGTGTGTCCTCTGCCGGAGAAGCGCAGGACCTCCTCGTCCATGGACTGAGCCCCCAATTCCACCGTGCGCACGCCATAGGAACGCAGCCTGTCCAAGGTCATGGGATCAATGGCGTCAGGCCTTGTGGAAAGGCGGATGGAATCGATCTCGCCGCGGAGGACAGCAGCATAAGCCGGTTCAAGCAGTCCGTTTTGCAATGCAACGGGGACGGCGGTGAAGCTGCCCCCATAAAAGGCCAATTGCCGCTTTTCCCCATTGCGGGGAAAGGCGGCGGCTTTTTTTAGGACCTGCTCCACATCGTCAGGAGAGGCCGGTTTCAGCTGGCCGGAGATCCGGCGCTGATTGCAGAAAACGCAGGCATGCGGGCAGCCCAGATGGGGCACAAACACCGGCAGTACCGAGACCCGGGCGCTCATGGGGCCATGTTCTCCAGGGCCTCGCGGGCGGCCATCTGCTCAGCTTCCTTTTTGCTGCGGCCGCTGCCCTCGCCGACAGGGGCCCCGTTCACCAGAACACGGAAAACAAAGGTCTTGTCGTGGTCCGGGCCGGACTGGCCCACCATTTCATAACTGATGACCTGATTGGGCTTGCGCTGAATGATCTCCTGCAGCGCGGTCTTGTAATCTTCGCTGCGGTGCTGTTCACCAAGATCCGCCTGCAGCAGCAGTTCGTTCAGGATGAAGCGGCGGGGCTCCTCCAAACTGCCGGAATCCAGGTATATGGCGGCGAGGATGGACTCCACCATATCCGCCAGAATAGACGGGCGCTCCCGGCCATGGGTGCGCTCCTCCCCTTTGCCAAGGCGCATGTATTTTCCAAGCTCCAGACGCTGGGCAATGCGATGCAGGCTCTGCTCGCAGACAAGCTCCGCCCGCAGCCGGGTCATACGCCCCTCCGGGATCGGCGGCTCATGATGATAGAGGTAATCCGCTGTGATGTGGCCCAGGATGGAATCGCCCAGAAACTCCAGCCGCTCGTAACTCTCCTCACCGGAATCGTGCCGTTCGTTGGCAAAGGAGCTGTGGGTCAGGGCCGTTTCCAGCAGTTTGCGGTTCCGAAAGCGGTAACCGATGGTTTCTTCCAGTTTCTCCATCTTACTCTGTTTTCAGCTTCATATCGTCGATATGAGCAGTGATCTCCTCGATAATGCCGGAGTTGACAAAGGCAACGGCCTGACGGATGGCGGCGAAAAAGCTTGCCGCGTTGGAGGAGCCGTGGGCCTTGATGACAGGCTTGGAGATACCCACCAGGGCGGTGCCGCCCACCTCGTTCACGTCCATGGACTTCTTCATAAGGCCCAGATCCTTTTTCAGGACCAGAGCCGCCAGCTTGTTCACGGTGTTCTTATAGAAAACACCCTTGAGGGACTTCATCATGTACTTGATAACGCCTTCGGTGCCCTTGAGCAGCACATTTCCGGTAAAACCGTCGGTGACGACCACGTCCACGCTGCCGTCAAAGACATTGGTGCCTTCCACATTGCCGATGAAGTTGATGCGGCCCTCCTCATGCGCCTCCTTGAGCAGCGCAAAGGTCTGGTGCTGCAGGATGCCGCCCTTGGTATCCTCGGTGCCCACATTCAAAAGGCCCACCCGGGGACGCTCGCAGCCCATCATGCGTTTGGCATAAAAGCTGCCCATATAGGCAAACTGCAGGAGATACTCGGCAGTGCACTCCACATTCGCGCCGCAGTCAATGAGCATGACGCCATTTTTCCCGGCGGGAAGCACAGGGGCCATGGCGGCCCGGCGAATGCCGCGGATGCGCTTGACCGTGAGCGTTGCGCCGGTGAGCAGCGCGCCGGTACTTCCGGCGGAGACAAGAGCGTCTCCCCTGCCATCCTTCAAAAGGGTCAGCGCCACGGCCATGGAAGAATCCTTCTTGCGGCGAGTGGCGGTGCTGGGGTCGTCCTCCATGGTGATGACGTCCCTGGCATCCACGATCTCGATGCCGGTGAGATCCGACTGTCCTTCCTGCTGCAGCACCTGGCGGATGGCTTCCTCCCGCCCCACCAGCAGCAGCTCAACCCCTAGTTCTTTTCTGGCACGCAGTGCGCCTTTTACAATCTCCTGTGGGGCATTGTCGCCGCCCATTGCATCAACGATGATCTTCATTGGAAAAAATCTCCTTCTCTCGTATCTTGTCGATCCATTCCAGAGAGCGCCGGGAAATCTCGGCGTTCTTGTTGCGTTTGCCCTTTACCCGATAGCCCAGGGGGCTGATGATGCCGAAGTTGATGTTCATGGGCTGAAAATCGCCCACACTGCCGCCGGAAATGTAGAGCCCCAGAGCGCCGATGGCGGTCTCCTGGGGAAAATCCACCGGGGGAAGCCCCAGGACGCGGGCGGCAGTCTCAATGCCCACCAACATACCGGAGGCGGCGGATTCCACATAGCCCTCCACGCCGGTCATCTGCCCGGCAAAGGAAATACGCGGATCGCTGCGAAGCCGGTAGTACCGGTCCAGAAGCTGAGGGCTATTGAGATAGGTATTGCGGTGCATGACCCCGTAGCGAACAAATTCCGCGTTCTTAAGAGCCGGGATCATGGAAAAAACCCGTTTCTGCTCCCCCCAGGTAAGGTGAGTCTGAAAGCCAACAAGGTTGTAAAGTGTACCGTCGGCGTTGTCCCGGCGGAGCTGGACCACCGCGTAGTTTTCCTTTCCGGTGCGGGGATCCCGCAGGCCCACCGGTTTCAGGGGACCGTAGCGCAGGGTGTCAACGCCGCGGCGGGCCATAACCTCCACGGGCATGCAGCCTTCGAAGACGCCGCTGTCATCAAAGCCATGGACCGGGGCCTCCTTGGCGGACACAAGCTCTGTGACAAAGGAGAGGTACTCCTCCTTGTCCATGGGACAGTTCACATAGTCCGCCGTGCCCTTGTCGTAGCGCGAGGCGAAAAAGGCACTTTCCATGTCAACGCTCTCCAGCGTCACAATGGGCGCCACGGCGTCATAGAAATGCAGGTCGCTCTCTGGACACAGGGCGGCGATCCTATCGGCAATGGCGTCGCTGGAAAGCGGTCCCGTGGCGATAACGACCTCACCTTCCGGGATGGTGTCCGCCTCGGCATGGACGATCTCCACGTTGGGAAGAGCCTGGAGGCGTTCCGTGATCGTGCGGGAAAAGCCCACACGGTCCACAGCCAAAGCGCCGCCGGCGGCGACCCGGTTCAGGTCCGCGCTCTCCAGGATGAGGGAGCCGAGCCTGCGCATCTCTTCCTTCAAGAGACCGACGGCGTTGGTGAGCTCGTCACTGCGCAGAGAATTGGAGCAGACAAGCTCCGCAAAATAATCCGAGCTGTGAGCCGGGCTTTTTTTCAGCGGTTTCATTTCCACCAGGCGCACGGGGATACCCCGCTTGGCCAGCTGCCAGGCGCATTCGCTGCCGGCAAGGCCCGCGCCGAGAACCGTTACAGTTTGCATAGCTTATTCCTTCGTTTTTGCCGATTTCCGCGCGGCGGGTTTCTTTGCGGCCGTGGATTTAGACGACGTGGATTTAGAGCTTGCCTTTTTGGCGTCAGGCTTCTTTTCCTCGCCGCTCTCGGCATCCTTCTTCTTTTTCTGATAGCCCCGCTTATCCTCGGGCACGAAATTGACGCACTCCTCGTTGACGCAGAAGGGCTTCAGAGCGCCGCGGCCGGACTTTTTGAACATGGTCTTGCCGCAGGCGGGACAGAAATCCTTTGTAGGCACGTCCCAGGTGATAAAGCCGCAGTCCGTGCCCCGCTCGCAGGCGTAAAACACATAGCCCTTCTTGGAGGTGCGCTTGAGGATCTTGCTGCCGCACTTGGGGCATTTGCCGGGCATTTCCACCACGATAGGCTTTGTGAAAGTGCACTCCGGGAATCCGGGGCAAGCCAGGAACTGGCCGAAGCGGCCCTTCTTGACTACCATCTGGCGGCCGCAGACCTCGCAGCGCTCGTCGCTGAGCACATCGGGAACCTTCAGGCGCACGCCGTCCAGATCCTTCTCGGCCTGCTCCATCTCCTGATGAAAGCCGCCGTAAAACTCCGCCAGCACGTCGCGCCAGGCAGCCTTGCCCTGCTCGATCCCGTCCAGCTCTTCCTCCATATGGTTTGTGAACTTCAGGTCCACGATATCGGCAAAGTGATCCTTCATCATTTCCGTGACCACTTCTCCCAGGGGCGTGGGGCGCAGATACTTGCCCTCTTTGAGTACATAGTCATGGGCGGTGATGGTGGTGATGGTAGGCGCGTAGGTGGAGGGACGTCCGATGCCCTTTTCCTCCATGGCGCGGATCAGAGTTGCCTCTGTATAGCGGGCGGGAGGCTGGGTGAACTGCTGATCGGGCAGCATCTTATCCAGCTTCAGCTGCTCCCCTTCCTCCAGAGAAGGCAGAGGGCTGGAGATCTCATCGCTTTCCTCATCCCTGGCTTCCTCATAGACAGCGGTATAACCGGGGAATTTGAGTTCGGAATAATTGGCGCGGAAGGTATAGCCCGCGCTGAGCACGTCAACAGAGACGTTGTCGTAAATCGCGTTGGCCATCTGACAGGCGGTAAAGCGGCCCCAGATCAGGCGATAAAGCCGATACTGCTCCTGGGTCAGATCCTTGCGGACAAGCTCCGGGGTAAGGCGCACATCGGTGGGACGGATGGCCTCATGGGCGTCCTGTGCGCCGGCCTTGGTCTTGAAGCGGCGGGCCTGGGCGGGGAGATAGCGGTCTCCGTAGCGCTCGCCGATAAAGCTTCTGGCGGCGCTGAGCGCCTCCTCAGAAAGGCGGAGGGAGTCGGTACGCATATAGGTGATGAGGCCGACCGAGCCCTGGCCCGCGATCTCCACGCCCTCGTAGAGCTGCTGGGCGATGGACATGGTGCGCCTTGGCGTCATGCTGAGACGGCGGGAAGCCTCCTGCTGCAGCGTGGAGGTGATGAAGGGAGGGGCGGGACTGCGCTGCTTTTCGCCGCGCTTGACGCTGCCAACGGTGAAGGGAGCGTCCTTGGTGGCGTCAACAACGGCGTCCACATCCTCGCGGCACTTGAGGTCCATCTTTTTCTCGCCCTTGCCGAAGAAGCGGGCCGTGAAGCTGCCGCCTTCCAGCCGGGAGAGCTGAGCGTCCAGCAGCCAGTATTCTTCCTTTACGAAGTTCTGGATCTCGTTTTCCCGGTCCACCACCATGCGGGTGGCAACAGACTGGACCCGGCCGGCGGACAGGCCGCGCTTAACCTTGCGCCAAAGCAGCGGTGAAAGGGTGTAGCCCACGATGCGGTCCAGGATCCGGCGGGCCTGCTGGGCATCCACCAGGTCCTGGTCGATGTCACGGGGATGCTGAATGCTCTCCGTGACCACCTTCTTGGTGATCTCGTTGAAGGTGACCCGACGTGCCTTGCTGTCGGGCAATTCCAGGAGCTCCTTCAGGTGCCAGGAAATAGCTTCTCCCTCACGGTCAGGGTCCGTGGCGAGGTAGACGGTGTCGGCGCTTTTGGCGTCTTTTTTGAGCTGCTGGATCAGCTCCGCCTTGTCCCGCACGGGAATATACTGGGGCTCAAAACCCTTTTCTATATCAACACCCATCTTGCTCTTGGGAAGGTCCCGCAGATGACCCATAGAAGCTGTGACTTTATAGCCGCTGCCAAGATATTTTTCAATGGTTTTTGCCTTGGCGGGAGATTCCACGATCACAAGACTTTTCGCTTTTGCCATGATTGTTCCTCACTTTTTGGTGATATTCAACTGATAGAAATTGCCCGGATTGCGCTTGACATAGTTCTTGATTGTCAGGATGGTCAGGTGCCGCAGAACGCTGGCCGTGGGAAGCCCCGTGCGGAGGATGATATCATCCACATGCGTCCCTGCGGGATCGATGGCCGTGACAATGGCAAGTTGATCCTCCGGCAGTTCGGAAAGCTGATTTCTCAGGTCAATATAGTCCGGGGCTTCGGGCTTGTCAACGACTATTTCTGCCTTCGGCGCTTCCGGAGCGGGCTCCGGAGCCTGCTTTGTCCCGGCAAAAGGCGCGGGATTCTTTCCCGCATCCCGGAGCTTTCCGGGAAAGAGGATCTGAAAATCCTGCAGCACGTCCCAGCCACAGGTGGCAAGGTTCGCTCCCTCTTTCAGCATGGAGAGGGTCCCCGCGCTGTTCTCGGCGTTCACATTGCCGGGAACGGCGAAGATTTCCTTCCCCTGCTCCAGCGCCTCCTGGGCAAAGAGCCGTGTTCCGCTGTGTTCCGGCGCCTCCACCACTACAAGAGCGACCGAGAGACCCGCGGCAATGCGGTTGCGTTCCCGGAAAAACTGCTTTTGCGAATGGCGTCCCGGCGGATATTCGCTCAGAAGGCAGCCGCGAACGGAGAGCTCCTGCGCAAGACGGGAGTGTTCTTCCTCGTGAGGCGTGCCCAAAACGCCCACGCAGCTGCCATCCGCCAAAAGTGCACCCCGGGCGGCTTCCGCATCGATGCCGTGGGTGAGCAAGGAGACCACCACACCGCCGCAGCGACAGATCTGATAGGCCATATCCCGGCTCATTTTGAGTCCGTAAACGCTGGCTTTACGGGTGCCGATCACGGAGATCGCCGCCTCCCGGTCCAACTCCGGCAGCTTTCCTTTGACATACAATACCACGGGAGGCGCATAAATATTCTGCAGTCTCGCGGGATAGGCTGCGTCCTGATAGGTCAGGATCCGCAGTCCCTGCTCCTCACAGGCCCCGAGAATGGCGTTGACCTGGGACAAATCCCGCTGCTCCAGGCGCTCCGCCTCCAGTGGCGTGACGTCGGGAACGGAGGCAAAGGCCCCCCTCGGAGAGAGCCAGGCTTTCTCCGCATCGCCAAAATGACGGATCAGAGCCGCCTTGGCCTTCGGACTCACCGAGGCGGCGGAAAGCCAGATCCAATATGCAAGAGAAGCCAAAGCTGCCACCTCCCCGGTGAATCGTTCTTATCGAAACAAAAGCCTTATCTGCAGGTCTCCCACATGAGGACCGCCGCCGCAACAGCGGCATTGAGGGATTCGCTGTCCGGTCCCATGGGAATGATCACGGTCTGATCGCACATGGCGATCATTGCAGGGCTGAGGCCGCGTCCCTCGCTGCCCACGGCCACCGCGGCATGGCGCAGAGAGATCTGCCGCACATCCACTGCCCTCTCATCCAGAGCCGCTGCATAGAGCGGAAGACCCTGATCCTTTAAAAAGGCAGAAAGGAATTCCCTGTCCATTTCCAGCACGGTCTGCCGGAAGATGGCGCCCATGCTGGCCCGGACCGTCTTGGGATGATAGAGATCGGCGCAGGCTCCGGTGAGGATCACGGCGTCCATGCCAAAGGCATTGGCCGTGCGGATCACGGTGCCCACATTTCCCGGGTCCTGAACGCCCTCCAGTACGATGGCGTTTTTGAGCTTGCCGGGTTTGGAGCAGCCGCGGATCGCCACGGTAAAGAGCGGACCGGGACTGTTCTGCATGGGAGAGGCATAATCAAAAAGCGCTGCCGGTGCAAGGTACTGGACCGTATCCGCGGAAAGCGAAATACTCTCCGCCTTATCCTTCCAAAGCACACTTGTGACCCTGGCACCGTAAGTCAGCGCTTCCCGCAGGGTCTTGATCCCGTCGCAGAGATATTCTCCCTGTTCCCTCCGGTAGGCCCCATCCGTGGCCAACAGCCGGACATGCCGAATATATGCATTTTTCCGCGAAGTGATCGTTTCCAAAAGAAGGCCCGCCTTCCGAATCTGTATTATTATAGTACTGCCGCTTGCCATCATACCTTGTCGGAAAGCATTTTGCAAGCCCCAAAGCAAAGAACGGATCCCTCCGAGCAATTCTCGAAGGGATCCGTTTTGCAGACCATCCTTCCGTCAATCTTCGGTTTTGCCTTCCATATCCAGGATCTGACGAAACTGGGTCTCATACAGTTCCCGATAGGTACCTCCCTTTTCGAGAAGCTCCTCATGGGTGCCGCACTCGGTGATAACGCCGTCCTTCACCACCAGGATGCGATCCGCCTTCAGGATGGTGGAGAGTCGGTGCGCAATGACGATGCTGGTGCGGCCTTCCATCAAAGCCTCCAGCGCCTCCTGAATGGCGTTTTCGGTGATGGAATCCAGTGCGGAGGTAGCCTCGTCCAGAATCAGGATCTTGGGGTCCTTCAAAATGACCCTGGCAATGGAAAGACGCTGTTTCTCTCCGCCGGATAGCTTCAAGCCGCGGTTGCCTACCATGGTCTCCAGGCCCTCTGGCTGGCTGTGGATAAAGTCCGTGAGATTGGCAATATAGCAGGCCGCCTCCAGTTCTTCCGGGGTGGCGTCCTCCTTGGCATAGAGCAGGTTTTCCCGGATGGTGCCGTTGAAGAGGTAGCTGTCCTGGGTAACGACGCCGATCTGCTGGCGGAGGTACTTGAGATCGAAGTCCCGCACATCCACCCCGGCGATCCGAACCGAGCCGCCCAGCACGTCATAAAGCCTGGGGATCAGGTTCACAACAGTGGATTTGCCGGACCCGGAGGGACCCACGATGGCATACATCTTGCCTCCGGGGACTGTGAAATCGATGTCGGTGAGCAGGGGCTTTTCCGGGTCATAGGAGAAGGACACGTGATCGTAGACGATATCGGCATCGGTCACGTCCGGCTTGAGCCCGTTTTCCGGAGACTGGATGGGGTTTTCCATGTCGAAGTAATCGAAGATGCGGGTAAAGAGAGCCAGGGAACGGGTGAAATCCACATGGATGTTCAAGAGACTCTCAATGGGGCGGTAGAGCCGGTTCACCAGGGCCACGGTAGCCGTGATGGTACCAACGGTGAGGCTGGCGTCCGCCTTCGCGATGATGAACCAGCCGCCGGCGAAGTAGATGAGCAGCGGCCCCAGTTGGGTAAACATGCCCATGACCACGCGGAACCACTTGCCGCTGCGCTGTTCCTTGAGCTGGAGCTGGGTGACCTCCTCGTTCACATCCACAAAGCGCTGGTACTCACGTTCCTCCCGAGTGAAGAGCTTTACCAGAAGAGAACCGGACACCGAAAGAGTCTCGTTCACCATCTGGTTCATCTCATCATTCTTGGACTGGCTCTCGGTCAGGATCTTCCAGCGGGTCTTGCCCACGCTCTTGGTGGGGATCACCAAAAGCGGGATGACCACAATGCCGATGATGGCAAGCTTCCAGCTCATGGTGAAGAGGGCGACCAACGTAGTGACCACAGTAGCAATGTTGGAGACGATGCTGGAGAGAGTTCCGGAGATGACAGAGCTCACGCCGGAGATATCGGTGTTCATGCGGGTGATGATATCGCCCTGCTTTTCTGAGGTAAAGAAGGCGTGGGGCATGTGCTGCAGATGATCGTACATCTGGTTCTTCATATCGAAGATGATTCGCTGAGAGATCCAGGCGTTGATATAGCTCTCCAGTACGCTGATGATCTGGGAGCCTGCCAGGGTGATAAAGGCCAGGATCAAAAGCTTGATGAGCAGCGTGAGATTCTTGCCGACCAGGGCCTCGTCCACGATTTTGCCGGTAATGATGCTGGGCAGCAAACCAAGTACCGCCGAGAGCAAAATCGCAGCAAATACCAGAACGAACTGGAACCAATAGGGCTTCAGGTAAGACAGGATGCGTTTCAGCAGCGCAGCGCTGACCTTGGGCATGTTTTTCTTTTCATCATCCGTCAGAAAACCGCGGGGCCCCATACCCCTTCCGGGTCCTGCCATAGGATCGCTCCCCTTCGCTAAAGTTGACTTCATTGTATTGCGCGCAAGGAAATTCGTCAAGAAGAAACGAAAATGACGGGAAAACAGGTCGAATCAAGCGGTACGGAGAGAAAAAAGCATACGAATATTTTGCTGCTTTGCTGTCAGTTTTTCAAATTCCTGTGGACTTTACACCGGGGACTGTGTTAAGATGTGGCCATGTCAGAGAAGAGAGGAGAACAACATGTTTGATATTCCTGTTATAGCGGGCGCCGCCGACTGGATCAACGCCGTTTTCAGCGGAATGGACCAGAGCGTCACCCTCTTTATCCGCCATCTGTACGAGTTTGGCGGCGATCCCATGACCAAGTTTATGGAGTTTGTTTCCCTGTTCGGCAAACACGGCATGTTTCTGATTGCCCTGTCCCTGGTGCTGGCCTTCTTCAAAAAGACCCGCCGCTTCGGCACCGCCATGTGCGCAGGATTGTTCCTCGGCGCGCTGCTGGTGAACATCTATCTGAAGGACGCCATCGCAAGACCCAGGCCCTATACGCTTGACTTCTACAGGCAGCTCTGGATGACCGTGGGGCAGAATGTGGAAAGCGACTTCTGCTTCCCCTCCGGTCACACCAACGCGGCCTTCGCTGCCATGGTTCCGGTATTTATCCTGGGCAAAAAGCGCTGGAGCTGGCTGGCCCTGGTGTTCGCAGTGCTGATGGGCATCTCCCGCATCTACCTGGTGGTGCACTTCCCCAGTGACGTGCTGGCTGGCATGATCACCGGTACAGTAGCGGGCATGATCGGCACCTTCTGCGCCCTCATCGCCCCGCGCTGGTGGTACCGCTGGGATGTGCTGAAGAAGCGGGCCGAGGAAGTCGAGGAGTAGGATGTTCGGGTTCGGCAAATTGAAATTCCGCGGCGTGGATAAAACCGTCATCTCCGATGATGAACACCGGCAGGATTACGAGACCGCGGAGGTCATCGGCCGGGTTCGGCTGGGCAAGCTCTGTCTCTACTACAGAGACCTTGGCAAAAAGCACTTTGTCCCCTATGACTACATCGACCGCTCCTTTACCCGGATCAGCGAATGTCAGCCGGATGACAGTCCGGCCTATTACTACTATCGGCTGATCCTGGTCCACGGGGAGAAGGAATTTGCTAACCTCATTTTCAATAAAGAGGAAGAGGTGGACAAGATCCACGCAAGGCTCAAGCAGATCCGTCCGGAGATCCAGTATGGCTACGTTCCCCCGGCCAACAGGAAAGAACGTCCCAAATTCATGTAAGAAAAACGCATCGAAGCTATCTTCGATGCGTTTTTCTATTCAAGATGTCTGTGCATTATCCCTGCAGCGTGAGGAAACCTGCCTTGGTTGAGATGCGCACTTGTGTCTGCAGACCGGAGCGCTCCCCGTCCAGAGACCACTCGACAGATTCTGACGATGTCACCAGAAGCTCCCTGCCGGTGAGCACCTTGACCATGGAGCAGTTGGGGTCCCCGGAGAGGAAGCTGCGTCCAAGCAGATCCCAGTCCGCCACAGTCCTGGGGACTTTGATCAATACGGCAGACACTCTGCCGTCGGCAGGGCCGATCAGCTCTTCCGGGAGCGTATAGAGTCCGGCAATATGATTGTCCACGCTAACGGTGCCGAAAAGGTACTCCCCTTCTTCCACGACACCGTCTGCACTGACGGAGAGCGGGATCGGCTTCAGGTTCGGCAGTTCCTTCAGGCCGTCCAATACATAGGCGCCAAAGCCCAGCAGATTCTTTTGATTCTGGTCTGTGGAATAGGCCAGGCGAGTAAATGCGCCAAAGAGCGCATGGTGAAGGAAATACCGCTCGCCAAAGCAGCCCAGGTCGTACTGCCGCAATCTGCCAGCTGCAACAGAGGCAGCCGCCTCCATCACATCCAGCGAGATCGCGTGGGAGAGAGCAAAGTCGTTGGTGCTGCCGCAGGGAAGATAGCCGACCGGAACATGCACATCCCCGTCAGCCATACCGCTGATGCATTCATTCAGAGTGCCATCTCCGCCTGCGCAGACGAGGAGATCATACTTTCGGCCCAGGGTCGCGGAAAGCTGCCTGGCTTCCCCTCTGCACGAGGTGACCACCGTTGTAACAAGATAGCCCTGATCCATCAGACAGCGTATCACACCGCAGCTGTAGCGCTGGAATGTCTTTCGCCCTGCAACGGGATTTATGAGCAGTAAAGCAGTTTTTGAAAACGCGGATACGGAAACAGGCATGGGATCTCCCCCCATCAAAATCGAAGGAAATAAAAGGAACAGGATTCAGTGCAGCATTTCTGCCAATAGTATACCAAAACAAGATAAAATGAAAACCCCGAAACCCAAACGGATTTCGGGGATATTGGAGCTGGTAATGTGACTCGAACACACGACCTGCTGATTACGAATCAGCTGCTCTACCGACTGAGCTATACCAGCAAAGGGAACTTCAGCGAGAGAGAGTATAGCACAACGCCGATGAATAGTCAAGTTACAGTTCCGGAAAAGACACATCCGCGAAATCGAATACAGCGCAGAGCAAAAAATTACAGTTTGGAATCGCTCGATTGTCAAAAATTACATTTTGGAATCAAACCGGATCATTCCAGAATACAGTAACAGGAAAAGGTTCGAAAAAACGATGCTAATAGAGAAATCCACTAACCTGATCACAGGGATCATCAGAGTAACATAATCGAAGAGAATAAAACGATTTCAAATAGTTATCAACATTTTCAACAGGCTTTTCAACAGTTGTTTTTTGTTGAAATACAAAGGTTTTTGCGGAAAATAGGAAAAAAATGTCGGACCCGGAAATGGGGTTGGGTTACAAAAAAAATACAAGGATCGGTTCACATAAAACCATTTTCAATAATAGCCCAGGATCTGCAGCGCGCCGGAGTCCCGATAGGAAAAGACCCCGTCCCGCGCAAAAATCAAATGATCTCTCAGCTCGATCCCAACCGTTCGCAAAGACTGATACAACTGACCTGTCACCAGATCGTCCTCCCGGGAATTGCGGGCAGGACCGTCCGGATGGTTGTGGGCCAGGATCAAACTGCAGGCGCGCTGCTTGAGGGCGATCTCCAACACGCGGCGCACATCGATGCTGACGGCGTTGACTACGCCCCTGGCCAGCTCTTCACAGCGGATGACCCGTTTCTGACTGTCCAGGCAAAGGAGGAGTGCTTTCTCATCCCGCTCATAAAGGAAGTGCGGCATGAGGTAATCCCTGGCGTCGGCCGTAGAACTCAGATAGCGCAGCTCCGCCGCACGATCCACCGCACTCTTTTTCACGAGCTGAGGGACCAGACGCAGCAGCACCGCAGCGGAAGGGCCGATCCCTTCCACCTGGAGAAGCTCCTGCTCACTGGCGTCAAAGATGTCCTGGAGGGAACCAAAGCGTTCCAGAAGCGCGTGTGCGATGGGATTGGTATCCCGGCGCGGAATGGCAAACTGCAGCAGCAGTTCAAGAGAACGGATGGCGTCAAAGCCGGCCAGACCATCCTTGCGAAAACTCTCGCGCAGGCGTTCCCGATGTCCTTCATGGATATTCAAGCAAACACCCCCCTTCCTTTCCGAATCCAGAATTACAGGTCCATGGTGGCGTAGGCGTTCAGATCGCTTCCGGCACGAACGCCGGCAAGGTATTCATAGTAGCCCTGTGCGCCGATCATGGCGCCGTTGTCGCCGCAGAGCTTCAGCGGCGGCACGTAAAGCGAAAAGCCGTTTTCTTCCGCAGCCTTCTGAAAATCGGCGCGGATGCGGGAGTTGGCGGCGACGCCGCCTGCGACGACAACCTTGTCATAGCCCAGTTCCTTTGCCGCCATGACGGTGCGGGGCACCAGGCTGTCGCTGACGGCCTTGGTGAAGGAAGCGGCAAGGCCTGCCCGGTCGATCTCCTCCCCTTTTTGCTGGGCGTTGTGGACCAGATTGATCACCGCGGTTTTCAGCCCTGAGAAGCTCATGTCATAGGGATTTCCCGCAACATGGGCCAGAGGGAAGGAATAGCGCTGATCGTCTCCGCCCTGGGAGAGCTGGTCGATTGGCTTGCCGCCGGGATACGGAAGTCCCAGGACACGGGCGGTCTTGTCGAAGCACTCCCCTGCCGCGTCGTCACGGGTAGCGCCAAGGATCTTCATATCCGTATAGCCCCGCACATCCACAAGGATGGTGTTGCCGCCGGAAATGGCAAGGCAGAGAAAAGGCGGCTCAAGTTCCGGATAAGCCAGATAATTGGCGGCGATATGGCCCCGAATGTGGTGTACCGGGATCAGCGGAACGCCAAGAGAAAGGGCGGTGGCCTTGGCAAAGTTCACCCCAACCAGCACTGCGCCGATGAGGCCGGGAGCATAGGAAACGGCCACCGCGTCGATATCCTCGCGGGTAATGCCGGCCGCCTCAATGGCCCTCTGGGCCAGGAGAGAGATGGACTCCACATGGCAGCGGGAGGCGATCTCCGGCACTACACCGCCGTATACCGCGTGTAGTTGGGCCTGGGAAAAGATCTGATCGGTCAAAATATGGCGCCCATCCTCGACGACAGCCACAGCGGTCTCATCGCAGGTGGACTCAAAGGCAAGAATTATCATTGCCTGCACCTCATTTCAAGAATTTTGTCATCAAAAGAGCATTCTCCACCGGAAGAGTATAGTAGTTCTTTCGAAGCCCGACCGGGACAAAACCGTGCTTTCGGTAAAGCTCGATGGCGGGCTCGTTGTGCTCCCGGACCTCCAGCGTCACAAAACTGAGCGCGCGGATTTCGGCCCTTGCCAGCAGTTCTTCGATCAGCAGATCGCCGATTCCCTGCCGCCGAACGGCCGGGTCCACGGCCACATTGGAGATATAGCCCTCGTCCAGCACAGTCATCATGCCCACGTAGCCCAGGACTTTACCGTCCTCTTCGGCCGCGAGGAACTCGTGCCCGTCATCCGGCAGCTGGCTCATCAACTGCTCCCAGGTCCAAGGCATGGAGAAGCACTGCTTTTCCAGCTCCTCGATCTGCGGCAGGTGGTGGGGCTGCACATCCGTAATGCCTATGGCCATCAGTGCGCCTCCCCCCAGCTATGTCCGCTGTTGACCTCCACAGTCAGCGGGACGGAGAGATTTGCGGCATTCTCCATCTCCTCCTTTAGGATCTGGCTGACCGCAGCCGTCTCTTCCTCGGGACACTCCACGATCAATTCGTCGTGGACCTGAAGCAGGAGTTTTGCCGTGAGACCCTCCCGGCGGAGGCGTTCCTCCACATGGACCATAGCCAGCTTCATAATATCCGCGGCGGTGCCCTGGATGGGCATATTGAGGGCAACCCGCTCGCCAAAGGAACGGAGGTTAAAGTTGCTGCTCTTGAGCTCCGGCAATTCCCGACGACGGCCGTAAAGGGTGGAGACATAGCCCTTATCCCTTGCTTCCTCCACAACGCGCTTCATATAATCCCGCACGCCGTGGTACTTCTCCATGTAAGATTCCATATAGGCCTTGGCCTCATTGGGGGAGACGCCGATATCCTGGCTGAGGGAGAAGGCGGAGATGCCATAGACGATGCCGAAGTTCACCGCTTTTGCGCGGCTGCGAAGGGTGGAACTGACCTGATCAAGGGGAACATTGAAAACCTTGGAGGCGGTGACGGCGTGGAAATCCTCCCCGCTCAAAAATGCTTCCCGCATGGCCTCGTCCCCGGAGATGTGAGCCAAAAGGCGCAGCTCGATCTGGCTGTAGTCCGCATCCACCAGGACCTTCCCCGGCCCGGCCACAAACATATTGCGGATCTGACCGCCCAACTTCTTGCGGATGGGGATGTTCTGGAGATTGGGCTCCCGGGAGGACAGGCGTCCGGTATCGGTGGCCGTCATCTGAAAGCTGGTGTGGATACGTCCATCCGCGTCGATGACCTTCAAAAGTCCATCAGCATAGGTGGATTTAAGCTTGGTGAGCTCCCGGTACTCCAGGACCTCATTCACGATGGGGTGCTTGCCGCGGAGCTTGTCCAGCACATCCGCGTTGGTGCTCCAACCGGTTTTGGTTTTCTTCCCGGAGGGCAGCATCAGCTCTTCAAAAAGGACAGTTCCCAGCTGTTTGGGCGACTGGATGTTGAAGTCGTGCCCGGCATGGCCCCAGATGCTCTCCTGCAGGGCCGCGATGCCGGCATTGAGACTTTCTCCGAAATCGGAAAGCGCCTTGCGGTCTACCAGAAAGCCGTTCTGCTCCATACGGGCCAGCACCGAGCAGAGAGGCAGCTCCGCCTGCAGATAGAGCTCCGTCATGTCCAGCTCCCGAAGCTTTGCCTCCATAGGCGCACGAAGCTGCCAGAGGGCCTCCGCGCCATGCATCTCACAGCCGAGATAACGCATGGCAAGCTTCTCCACAGCATAGCTTCCGGCTGTGGCTTCCAGCAGATAGCCAGCCAGGGCGGTATCAAATACAAAGCCCTCCAGAGGAAGCTTCTCTTTCAGCAGCAGGCCCATCAGGTCCTTCAGATCATGGGCGATCTTCGGGATCTCCGGGGTAAAGATGGCACGCAGGAGTTGATTGTAGCCCTCACCGCAGGCAGTCCATGCTGCGGTCCATACGCTTTTCCCGTCACAGATCTCCAGCCGGTCCAGCCCGTCCTGGGGGAAAATGGCGATGCTCCCCAAGGAGGGCAGCTTCTCCGCCAGGGCAAAGGCCCCCGCTTCATCCAGTTCCAGGTGCGGCAGGCTCTCGCTCTCCTGCTCTGCTGCAAGCTCCTCCGTGGGAGCAAGGCCCCAGCGCTCGATGAATTTCAAAAAGCCCAGGCGCTGCATCATGGGATAGAGCTTTGGCGTATAGTCTTTATCCCAGCGGTTTTCCGCAGGATCGAAGGGCAGCGGCACCTCCCGCAGGATGGTGGCAAGCCAGAAGGAAAGTCGAGCGCTCTCCTCCCCTTCGCGGAGCTTTTTCAGTACGCCTGGCTTCACATCCAGCGCATCCAGGTCCTGATAGATCCCGTCCAGGCTCCCGTAGCGATGGAGAAGATCCAGCGCGGTCTTCTCACCGATGCCCGGGACGCCGGGGATGTTGTCAGAGCTGTCCCCCATGAGGGCTTTCAGATCCACCATCTTGGGAGGATCAAAGCCGTATTCCTTCCGGAACACCTCTGGGGTATAGAGGATGGTCTCCGTCTGGCCCATGCGGGTCTTCACATTGCATACGGCGGTGGTCTCGCTCACCAATTGGAGCGAATCCTTATCCCCTGTGACGATGACGCAGTTCCAGCCCTTTTCCTCGCAGATCCGGGCGGCGGTGCCGAGGATGTCGTCCGCCTCGTAGCCCTCCAGCTCATAGCGGCGAATACCCATGGCGTCCAGCAGCTCCTTAAGGAGGGGCATCTGTACCGCCAGATCCTCCGGCATCCCGGCCCGCTTGGCCTTGTAGCCCTCATAGGCCCGGTGGCGGAAGGTTGGCGCTTTCAGGTCGAAGCTCACGCAGACGGCCTCCGGCTTCTGCTCCTCCAACAGGCGCTGGAGGATGGCAAGAAAACCATAGAGGGCGTTGGTGGGCGTACCGTCCGGCGCGGTCAGAGGACGGACGCCGAAAAAGGCCCGGTTCACAATGCTGTTTCCGTCCAATATCATCAGTTTCATGGTCTGACCTCACTTCTCGCCCCGCAGGCGAATGATTTCGTCCCGCAGCTGGGCGGCGATCTCGTATTCCAGCATCTGAGCGGCCTTGCGCATCTTGCTCTCCAGCTCCTGGATCAGTTCTTTCCGCTCCCGCTCGGTCATCTTCATGCCCTTTGCCTTGGGGCTGCTCTCCGGCGACGCGGAAATCTCGATCAGATCCCGGACGCTCTTGATGATGGTCTTGGGAACGATGCCGTGAGCCTTGTTATAGGCGATCTGCTTGGCACGGCGGCGCTCCGTTTCATCGATGCAGGCCCGCATGGAAGGGGTAATGGTATCGGCGTACATGATGACATAGCTGTCCGCGTTGCGGGCGGCGCGGCCCACGGTCTGGATCAGACTGGTCTCGCTGCGGAGGAAGCCTTCCTTATCCGCATCCAGGATGGCGACAAGGCCCACCTCCGGGATATCCAGGCCCTCTCGCAGCAGGTTGATGCCCACCAGCACGTCAAATTCCCCAAGGCGCAGGTCACGGATGATCTCCATGCGCTCAATCGTACCGATATCGTGGTGCATGTAGCGGCAGCGGATGCCGGCGTTGAGGAGATAGCTGGACAGATCCTCCGCCATCTTTTTGGTCAGGGTGGTCACCAGGGTGCGCTGGCCCATAGAGATTTTCTCGTTGATTGCGCCGATGAGATCGTCGATCTGTCCCTCGATGGGACGAACAAAGATTTCCGGGTCCAGAAGGCCGGTGGGGCGGATGATTTGCTCCACCACCTGGCCGGCCCGTTCCTTCTCATAGTCCCCGGGGGTGGCGGAAACATAGATGCGCTGATGGATGCGCTCTGTGAACTCATCGAATTTCAGCGGCCGGTTATCAAAGGCGGAGGGCAGACGGAAGCCGAAATCCACCAGAGATTCCTTCCTGGCCCGATCTCCCCGGTACATGGCCCGGACCTGGGGCAGGGTCACATGGCTCTCGTCCACAAAGAGCAAAAAGTCCTTGGGAAAATAGTCAAGAAGCGTCATGGGCGGGCTGCCGGGCTCCCGGTTGGAAATGACACGGGAATAGTTTTCGATGCCGGAACAGTAGCCCAGCTCCTGCATCATCTCAATATCATAATCCGTCCGCTGGCGGATGCGCTGGGCCTCCAGCAGTTTGTTGTTCGATTCGAACCAGGCCACCCGCGCGTCACATTCTGCCCGGATCCGGTCGATGGCGGCAGCCATCTTCTCCTTGGTTGTGACATAGTGGCTGGCGGGATAGATGGCCACATGGTTCAGCACACGGGTGGGAGCGCCGGTGACCACGTTGATTTCGCTGATCCGATCCACCTCGTCCCCGAAAAACTCCACCCGGATAGCCCGATCGTTGGCATAGGCCGGGAAGATCTCCAGCGTATCGCCCCGAACGCGAAACTTGTTGCGCTCAAAGGCGATGTCGTTGCGCTCATAGCGGATCTCAATGAGCTTGCGCAGCAGCTCGTCAAAATTCCTTGTCTGGCCGGGACGGAGGGAGATGACCATATTGGCATAGTCGATGGGGTCGCCCAAGCCGTAGATACAGGAGACTGAGGCCACTACGATCACATCCCGCCGCTCGAACAGGCTGGAGGTGGCACTGTGGCGCAGGCGCTCGATCTCATCGTTGATGGAGGCGTCCTTCTCGATATAGGTGTCCGTATGGGGAATATAGGCCTCAGGCTGGTAATAGTCGTAGTAGGAGACAAAGTATTCCACGGCGTTTTCCGGAAAGAACTCTTTGAACTCGCTGCAAAGCTGGGCAGCCAGGGTCTTGTTGTGGGCCAGAACCAGAGTTGGGCGATTGAGCCGTGCAATGACGTTTGCCATGGTGAAGGTCTTGCCAGAGCCGGTAACGCCCAGAAGCACCTGCTCATCCAGGCCGTTTTCCAGTCCCATGACCAGATCGTCAATGGCCTCCGGCTGATCACCGGTAGGCTGATAATTGGAAACAAGTTTAAAAGAGTCCATAGCGATCCCCGCACAAATTTTTTCATAATATTGTACCACGTACGATCAGGAAACACAAGATAAACCGCCCGGATTCTTTCCATTGCCTGTGGAAATGGGAGCCGGCTTCTGCTATAATGCAGGCAAGAGGTGATGCAGCATGGAGAAAACCGAACGGGTCGCTTCGATCACGATTCAAACAGCTTGCGGGGAGATTCATGGAAACGAGCGGAAAGACTGTCTGGAATTTCTGGGTGTTCCCTATGCACATGCAGATCGTTTTGCTTACTGCGTACCTGTGGAGAGCTGGAATGGCCCGCAGGACGCCACGAAATTCGGCCCCGGCTGTCCCCAGAACCGGGCCTGGCACGAGCACCTGGAGCATCCGACCCGGCGCTTTTACAAAAAGGAGTTTCGCGCAGGGGCAGAGTATCGCTACAGCGAGGACTGCCTGAACCTGAACATCTATACCCCGAAGGGAGCAAAGAACTGCCCTGTGGTGCTGTTTTTCCACGGGGGCGGCTTCGACTCCGGATTGAACGCCGAATCCCCCTTTGACGGGGCGGGCTTGGCGAAGCTTGGGATCATAACTGTGTTTGCCAACTACCGTGTGGGGCCTCTGGGCTATTTCTGCCATGAGGAGATCCAAAAGCAGTTTGGACGGGACGGCAATTTCGGGCTGGACGATCAGCTCGCAGCAATCCGCTGGGTGAAAAAGCATATCGGAGACTTCGGCGGCGACGGGGATAACATCACTCTCCTGGGGCAGAGCGCAGGAGCCATCTCCATTCAGTACCTCTGTCTGAATCACAAAAACGCCGGGCTGTTCCGCCGCGCCGCCATGATGTCAGGTGCGGGCCTGTTCCCCAAATTTGCTCTTCCCAAACGGGCGGAAGCCACCCGCGCCTACTGGCTGGACTACATGCGGGAGGCCGGATGCGGCAGTCTGGAGGAGCTGAAAAAGGTCTCCCTGGACACGCTCTTTGACGCCATGGAGCGGATGCACGAAAAGCGGAAGGACAACATCTACAACACCATGCCTGTCGTGGACGGGCTCCTGCTCCCGGAGCCTGTGGACCAGATGATCCGCCATCCTCTTCCGGTGGATACCCTTATTGGCTTTACCAACAACGACATGTATGCCCCCGTCATGGCCTTCATCGGCAAGCGCTATGCAAAAGCCAACGGTGCCTATGTGTATTACTTTGACCTGGATTCCCCGGGAGATGACAACCGTGCCTTCCACTCCTGCGACCTTCGGTATGCCTTTGAGACACTGGAGGGCAGCTGGCGGCCTTACGGCAAGCGGGACCGGGAGGTTTCCGGGGAACTGGCACAGTATCTGGCAAACTTCGCGCGGACGGGAGACCCCAACGGCGAGGGACTGCCTCGCTGGCAGAAGACGGAAAAGGGACAGGGAAAGGTTCTGCATATCACACCGCTCCGCACCGCTATGGGCCATGTATACTACGGCAAGCTCGCCGTAAACATGCTGCAAAAAGGAGACCCCAAGGATGAAATTTGACCATCGTTTTCGTCTTGCGGAAAGCACAGACACCATGCGCCGCTATGTGGCGGACGGTATCAGCATGCGCCTGGACTTTTGCGAAAACCTGCTGCGGGTGGCTTTGACCAGGGAGGGAACGCCCCTCGTTCCCACCTGGAGCGTCTGGCCCCTGGAGGACGACTGCCCCCTGGAAGGGCGGGACAAGCTCTCTGTCGAAGGGTTGAAGCTCGTCTCTCCAGCCCTGCGGGAAGAGGAGGACGCGCTTTTCTTCTCCCTCAGCGGCGTGGATTTCACGGTGGAAAAGAAAAACTTCCGCATCCAGGCGAGGACAGAGAATGGCCTCCTCTACGCGGACCGTTCCGGGCTCGCCTATAATTTCGCCGGGGAACTGGGCGAAGGCTCTGCCCATTACACCTGCCGCCACGAGGGAGAGCGGATCTTTGGCCTGGGCGACAAGGGCGGCAGCGTAAACAAGACCGGCCGGAGCTTCACCCTGGAGGCAGTGGATTCCATGGGCTTTCACGCAGAATCAAGCGACCCGCTCTACAAGCAGATCCCCTTTTACATCTGCGAAAACAAGGTAGGGTCCTACGGGCTCTTCTACGACAGCTATTCCAACGGCCGGGTCAATTTCGGGCAGGAGCATGACAATTACTTTGAGCCATTCAACTCGATCCGCTTTGAAGAAGAAAATCTGGTCTTTTATTTATTCCTGGGAAGCACCAAAGAGATTCTCCGCTCCTTCATTGCTCTTTGCGGCGGTGTGGGACGCGTGCCGGGATGGGCCTTCCACTACTGCGGCAGCACCATGGAGTACACCGACGCGCCAGACAGCGACAAAAGGCTGCGTGGCTTTGTGGAAAAATGCGAGAGCGAACAGCTGAAGGCTGGCGGCTTCTATCTCTCCAGCGGCTATACCCAGATTGTGGAGCGCCGCTGCGTGTTCCACTGGAACCGGGACAAGATCCCCTCGCCGGAGGCGCTTGCAGAGCACTTTCGCGCACATGGTCTTGAGATCATGCCCAATGTGAAGCCCGCTTTTCTGACCGAACATCCGCTTTACCGCCAAATTGCGGAGAAGGGCTGGTTCCTCCACTATGCTGACGGGAGCCCTGCCTGCTTTCCCTTCTGGGGCGGCATGGCAAGCTACCTGGACTTTACCAATTCCGGCGCCTATGCCTTCTGGAAAGACTGCGTGCGCAGGCATCTGGTGGAAAAGGGCTATCGCAACATCTGGAACGACAACAACGAATATGACGTGCTGGACAAGGAGGTCCTGGCCTGCGGCTTCGGGCGGGAGATCCCTGCGAAGCGGATCCGACCGCTCTTTTCCTACCTGATGGCGAGAGCCAGCCGGGAAGCCTGTGTGGAAACACTCGGAGAGGACTTCCTCCCCTTCAACATCTCTCGCTGCGGCATCGCCGGCACCCAGCGGGTGGCAACCACCTGGACCGGAGATAATCTGACGGATTTCCGGGACCTGCGCTATAACCATTACCAGGCCATGACCATGGCCCTCACCGGCATCAGCTTTTTCGGCCCCGATATCGGCGGTTTTTCCGGGCCCAAGCCAACAGAAGAACTTTTCCTGCGCTGGCTGCAGTATGGCGTGTTCCTTCCCCGTTTTGTGCTCCATTCCTGGAAGCCTGGAGAAGAGAGCACCATGCCCTGGCTCTATCCGGAGAAAATGGATGCGGTAAGGCGGATCTTCTATCTGCGGGAGAGGCTGCTGCCCTATCTCCAGCGTGAATACGAAAAAGGACGGCGCGAAAACCTGCCCCTGCTCCGTCCCGTATTCCTGATGGATCCGGACTATGATTGTGAAAGCGACTGCTTCTTCTGTGGGGACGAGCTGCTGGCCTGCCCGGTGTTTGACGAGGGATCCGATGCCGTGACCGTGCTTCTGCCAAAAAGCAGAGGCTTCTGGCAGCTGCGGGGCGAAGGAGAAAGGATCCCCGCCGGCACAACAGCAACGGTCCCCTGCTCTCCCGAGGACGATCCTGTCTGGTTTTGTCCGGCGAATACAAGATCGATATAATAACTTTCAAATAGAAATCTTTAAAGTCTTGCGGCCAGAATTGTGCCATACTTCGTTGAAGCCCTTGAACATATATCTCCATTATGCTCTGCGGCCTTCGCCTCGTCTGGCGCAATTCTGTCTCGCAATCCTTTTTAAAGCTTCTTATTTGAAAGTAGTATAAACGCAAAAGCCACCGGGAAGCCGGTGGCTTTTGCTTTAGGTAAACGATGATTCAATCGGCAAGAGCGAATCCCGAGAAAATATGCGTTCTGATGATGGCACTTTTTCGCAGGAATACTTAAGTGAGCGTCCAAATCTTTGATTTGGCTAACGCGAACTTATGCATGTGAGCGCAGCGAATCGTATTGTGTATTGCAAGAAAAAGTGACGAAATCAGAGCACATATTTTCCGGGAGGCGCCGCAGACGATTTGATCATCGTTTACTTAGATGTCTATCAGTTTGTTTTCGTAGGATTCCTTCAGCTTGTGCTCTTTCAGGATCTGCAGTTCCTGCACCTTATGGCGGGTCAAGGGATAGGAAAGGAAGAGCAGAAGCGCCATCAGGCCGAAGAGCACCGCGGGGATCAGGGTTGCCAGATCATACATCCTTCTCAGATTCTCCACGGTCTGCACAGCGCCCTTTTCCACCTTATAGTGCATGCCCAGGAGCGCGCCGTTCACGCAGACGGCGGAGAGGACCTGGCCAAGCTTGCGGAAGAAGTTGAAGACGGAATAGGCGGTGCCGTCGTCCCGGCTGCCGGTCTTCACCTCGATATCGTCAATGGCGTCTGTGACCATGGCCCAGAGCTGCATGACCAGCGTGGTGAGGCCGCAGCCGCTCACAAAGCAGAGGGCCAGGAAGATCCACATCAGGGTGTCCGGATCCATCCCCCGCAGGAAGAACAGGATCAGATTGGCCGCGGCCGCGGCTGCAGCGCCCACGGCACAGACTTCCATTTTGCCGATCTTTCGTGCCATACCGGGCAGAAGGAACATCAGGACAAGCATGGGAGAATAGGTGCAGGCCTGAGAGGCTAGATTCATCCAGTTTGCATGGAAATAATCATCAAAGAGATAGGTATAAAAGCTCTGGGTAAACATCTGCCCCGAGAGCAGCAGCATGGAAATGAGGCTGACAGAGACAAAGGCACGGTTATGGAACAGCATCTTCATGGCGCGAAGCGCAGCGCCCTTTTCCATAGCCTGGGGCCTGGTCTTCACTCTTTCTCGATTCAGCCGGAAAGCGACAAGCAGCATCAGGAAGGAAACCAGCGCCATGATCAGAACGCCGCGGATCACAGGTGCATATTGAAGATCCGTGATGGCCTTTCCGTTTTCGCCCAGGATAACAGCGCCGCTCTCATCCACCCGCTTGGCGTAGGCAAAGCTCGCGATGAGCAGCACCGGGATGGAGCCCAGGGCCGCACCGATGGAGCGCCAGACTGAGAGCTTGCTGCGCTCCGATACATCGGTGGTAACCACCGAGGCCAAAGAACCGTAAGGGATCTGCAAAACCGTGTAGGCCATGCCGAAGAAAACATAGGTAACGGTGGCATAGACGCAGGTGGCGAGCATATGCCCCTCCTCCCCCATGCCGGGAAACTTCAGGAACATCAGAACCGCTGAAAGTGCCAAGGGCAGCGCCGCATACAGGATCCAGGGGCGGTAACGGCCATAGCGTGATGGTTTCACCGTATCGCAAATCCGGCCCATGATGGGGTCGTTAATTCCGTCCCAGATCCGGGCACCGATGAACATGAACATGATGAAAAGCGGGCTCAGATGGAAGATATCAGTATAAAACTTTTGCAGCAGCGTGGTGACCAGACTGAACACCAGGCAGCCTGCCGCATCCACCATGGCATAACCCACATAATCTTTGGTCTTCAGGCCGCTGGTGCGGGCAATGTAAGAAGCATCCTGCACGGCAAATACCTCCTCAATGCTTTTCTGTCCCTATCTTACCGCAAACCGGGAACGAATGGCAAGCATATTCTCCAAATATGGGAGTCCTACACCCCCAGGGAACGCGGAGCTTTAAACTGTTAAGAAATCCCGATACCCTTGATGGGGTATCGGGATTTTGGTAGGGCCGACGGGATTCGAACCCACGACCTGTTTCGCGCTGCGCGCGAAAGGCCTCCGGCGGATTGAACGTGCTTCGCACCTGGAGGTCGTTGGTTCATATACTGCCCATCATACCAAAAACAGGCATCCCCTTGCGGGGGATGCCTGTTTTTGGTACGGCCGACGGGATTCGAACCCACGACCTCCAGAGTCGGAGTCTGGCACTCTATCCAGCTGAGCTACGGCCGCATATTCTTTTTGCTTCAACTTTACAAGGCAGAAATCATCTGGTATAATGTCCTTGCTTGCGAGCAGGTGGTATTATACCAAATGAAACCTGAAATGTAAAGCCTTGTTTTGATTTTTTTCTGGGAGGGAACGACATGAAAAAGATTCCCCTTGGCAAAACCGGTTTGATGGTAACCAAAACCGCCATGGGCTGTCTTCCAGTGCAGCGCTGTGACGAAGACTATGCCGTGAAGCTCCTGCGCGCAGCCTATGAGGGCGGCATCAATTACTTTGACACCGCCAACGCTTATACCGACAGTGAAAAGAAGATCGGTCTTGCTCTCTCCGACGTGCGGGATAAGATCGTGATTTCCACCAAGAGCCAGGCGCGGGACAAGGACGGCGTGCTAAAGCACATTGAGCAGAGCCTGCGCAGCATGAAAACCGATCATATCGATCTCTTCCAGTTCCATCAGGTGCCGGAGGTTCCGGACCCCAATGACCCCAACGGAGCGTATGCCGGCGCGCTGGAGGCAAAGCGCCGGGGCTGGATCGACCATATCGGCGTGACCGCCCACAAGATCGGCGTGGCGGAGGACTGCATCGCCTCCGGCCTGTTCGAAA
>CAMOXK010000019.1 GCA_946629065.1 uncultured Clostridia bacterium | reverse complement strand
GCAGCACCCGGCGGCTGAGGGCGTACCAGTCCGCGATCCGGGGCAGGGCTTGTTCAATGATCTGAGCGTCCGTCATGGCGCACCTCTCCTTGTTTGCTGCTGTGATTGTAGCACAGGACGGGCAAATGCGCAAATGCTTTGGAGAGTATTTGCCTTCTCCCCGCAGAGCGGCAGCCCAGACGGGGCAGGGCTTACGCGTGAAGGGAATTTTTGGGAAAACAGTCCTTAGATCGCTCTTGCCTCTCCCCGCGCCGGGGAGAGGTGTCACGAAGTGACGGAGAGGGGCCGCAGGATATGCCCCTCTCAGGCGCTGTCGCGCCAGCTCTCCCCTTGCCTTCGGCGGGGCGAGCCAAGAAACGTGCTTTCATGCATAAGCCGTGGCTCTGAAAGGGCACTGCCCTTGCGGGACGGGGGCCCGGCGTGATAGAATCTCAATCAGAATGAAACCTTTTGCCGGGTTCAAACGTTATAGGGACAGATCAAAGAAATCGGGAGGGAATGGATATGAATATCAGCGAACAGGATCTGGCGACCTGGCTGATCCTCTTCTTCCTTTTTGGGCTGCCGCTGCTGGTCACGCTGGGCGTGATCCTTGTGGGCTGGATCCAAGAGAGAAAAACAGGCGAGCGCAGCGACGGGCATCGGGAAATAGTCCTGCCGATCGGCCTGTGGGATGGCTTTGCCATTGGATTATTTGCCTTTTTGATGTGTATTTTTCAGCTCCATTGGTACATAAAGCTCTGCATCTTCCTGGCGGCGATCCTGTTGGAGGGGCTGCTGGTGGGCCTGATGGCCGGGTGGTTTACCTGGAAGCGCTTTCTCCTTTGGCTGCCCTGCGCCCTGGCTGTGTTCGGCGTGCTGGTGGGCACGACCCTGTGGGAAGAACATCTGCGGGAGATCAGCATGCCGGAGAGCTTTGACTATCGGGACTATCTGCCCTTTCAGGAGGAAAGCCCCGTGGCGCGGCTGGAGGGGGAAAGCAGCCTGCGCTTCTCGGAGGAGGACAAGCTTCCCCGGATGGACGGGGCCACGGCTCTTTACCCGGTCTACGCTGCCTTTGCCCAGGCGACCTACCCGGAGGAGATGGAAAGATGGAACCGTTGGGATGTGGAGCAGCAGGTGTACTGCGGCACCACCTCTTCTGCCTACAGGAATATCGTAAAGGGAGGCTGCGACATCATCTTTGTGGCCGGGCCCAGCAAAGAACAGGAGGAATACGCCAAAGAGCAGGGCGTGGAGCTGGTGTACACCCCCATCGGGCGGGAGGCCTTCGTCTTCTTCGTGAATCCGAAGAATCCCATCGACGGGATGACCCTGGAGCAGATCCGGGGCGTCTATTCTGGCGAGATCACCCAATGGACAGAACTGGGCGTTCCCGGCCTGGGGAAGATCCTGCCCTTCCAGCGCAGCGAGGGCAGCGGCAGCCAGACAGCCCTGGAGCGCTTCGTGATGAGGAACACGCCCCTGATGCCGGCGAAAACAGAGGAAATCATGACCGTGATGGATGGCATCGTGGAGCAGGTCTCCAGCTACAAAAACCACCGCAATGCCATCGGCTATTCCTTCCGCTTTTACTGCACCGGGCTCATGCGGAACTTTGACGTGAAGCTTCTCAAGATCGAAGGGGTGGCCCCCACGGTGGAGAACATCGAAAACGGCACTTACCCGCTGGCCTCGTATTTCTACGCCGTCACCCGCAGCGACGCGGACGAGAACACCCTGCGGCTGCTGAACTGGATCCTTTCGCCCCAGGGACAGGAGCTGGTGGAAAAGAGCGGGTATACGCCGCTGGAATAAGAAAGAGAAAACAGAAAATCGGGCCTTCGCCGGAGAAACCGGCGGAGGCCCGATTGTTGTGTTGAGCGGGGCGGGCGATTCGTGAATCGACCCTACGGGGGACAGGGGAGACGCCCTCCGTCATCCGGCGGGCGGATACAGCGTCGTTGTTACGGCGGGATCGAGAGGCCGACACCTCATCCGCCCCAGTGTGAGCACTGGGGCACCTTCTCCTCAAGGAGAAGGCTTGAGGGCGGGCGGTTGATCCTCATCCCGGCACCGCAGGGACGAGCATTGCTCGTCCGTCCAAGCCTTCCCACAGCGGACGACCAATGGTTGTCCTTATGCGGGACGGAAAGCGTTGCCCACTTACGGCGCGGGGGTGGGAGGGACGCCCTGACCGGCGGCTTTGGTATAGACCGTGATGGTCTTGCTCAGATCCCGGTAGCGCACCGTCAGACGGATCCCGCCGGGAACGGCCTTCAGGGCCTCCAGGCTGCAGGAGCGCCCGTCGGCGTCCGGCGTGATCTTCAAGGCTTCGTCGTTTTCACAGATCCAGGAGATCCCATCTGTCGGATAACGACCCAGAGGGAAGAGCACCGCATCCAGGCGGACCGATTCCCCTTCGCTCAGGGTAAAATCCGAGAGCAGATTGTCGTAATAGAAAACCTCCAGCGCTTCCTGTTCGAATTCCTCCGGCAGGGTGCCCTCCAGGGCGATCACCATGAGGCGCAGATCGTGGTCGGCTCCCTCCACCATGCGGGCAAAGGCCAGACGGCCGCCGCAGAAGGTGTTGCCCAGCTCGGAGGCGCCGTAGGCGTCCAGGGGGGCGTTTGCGATCTCCTCCCGGTAGGCCGGAGGCATCAGCGCGTCCAGATCCAGGGCGAGAAAGTCCTCCGGCGTGTAGGAAACAAGGGAGTCGGTGCCGGTAAAGATGGGGAAGGGATAGCTGAGCTGTGCGCTCAGGGCCTCCCAGTTCCCGTCGGCGATGTTCTGCTGCACGGCCCGGGCGAAGTCCAGGGTCTCACCCTCTTGGAAGCGGCCGGGGTCCAGGATCTGGAAGGGGGGATAGGCCAGGGAGTAGCCTTCCCCGGCAGGTCCGGCGGGGTCGGGATCCACGGAGAAGGGTTTCCCCTCTGTGTCCAGGTCGAAGCGATTGCCCACAAGGGGCTCTCCGTTCCAGCTCAGATCGCCGCTGTTGAAAAAGTACAGGGCGGGGCTGGGGACGTCGTGGATATCGCAGTTCAGGAAGCGGACGCCGTCGGTGCGGGCCAGATGGACGCCGCCCTGGGAGCACTCGTAGATCTCACACGCCCGGACCGCAATACTGCTGCAGCCGTCACAATCCAGACCCAGAATGCCGCAGCCGTAGAGCCTGCAGCGGTCCAGATCGATGCCGTGGCAGTTGGAGAAGTACAGGACGCCGCCCGAACAGGAGCCGGGCTCCCGGGTGTGGCCGGCGGTGAAATCCGAGAGACTGATGTTGCTGCAGTCCCGGAAGGCCAGCACATTGGCATAGCGGGGCACGGCGGCCAGAGTGACGGCCTTGGGATCCCCGTCGGCACCCCGGATGGTAAGGCCGGAGACATCGGTGATGACCAGAGCGGGCCCGTCATGGCTCTCCGACCAGTAATAATACTTGCCGCCCACGCCACCGTAATTGGAGGCGGTGGAGAGATCGAAGTTCTCCCCATCCAAAAGAATGGTGCGATCCGGGCCGATGGCCTTCAGGAACTCGTCCACGGTCTTCACAGTGACGCTGCCGCCCACCGGCAGCTCCAGGGCGTCCTCGGCTGGGAGAGGAGGATGGACGTTGGCCGGGTCAAGCTCCCGGTATTCCATGGCCTGGAGAGCGGCCGGATCCAAGGCGTTTCCGTCCGCGTCCACGGGGAAGATCCCGCCGCCGTAGATGAAGCTTGCGATCTCGTTGCCCGCAAAGGCGCAGCCGTCTACGGTCACGGGATATTGCTGCATCTGGAAGAGGCTTGTCTGGAAGCTGTTGTTCTCCACCCGGTTGGAGAGGAAAAGGGCGTTTTTGCTGTTGACGGTGTTCAGAAGCGTCTGGCAGTTGTTGTCGTGGACACGGCAGTTCAGCACGGTGAAATCCTCGGTGAGGTCTGCGGAGAAAAGACTGTAGGCAGGACCGACGCCGGGTTTGAGGCCGTTGCGCTCCACCTCGCAGTCCTCCACCAGCACATCCCGGCAGCTGTGGACGAACACGGCGCTGTAGCTGCACTCATAGATGTGGCAGCCTTTCACCTCCAGGCCGCGGCAGTCCCGTGCCTGCACGCCGATGGTGCCGCAGCCGAAGAGGCCGCAGTTGGATACGGCCAGGTCGCTGCAGACGTCAAAGTACAGCACACCGCCGTTGCAGTAGCCGGGGGCCTGGGTGTGCCCGGCGGTCAGGTCTTCCACCCGCAGCCCGTCGCAGTTCAGGAAATGAAGGACGTTGGCGTAGCGGGGCACGGCGGCCAGGGTCGTTTTTCCCTCCCCGGCGCCCCGGATGGTCAGATCCTCCACGCCCAGGATCTGCAGCTCATAGCCCGGCGCGTTCTCCGCGCCGTCGGGAACGGCGACCCAGGCATAGTTGGGATCTGCGTTCTCCTTGCCGTAATCGGAGGCGGTGGAAAGGTCATACTCGCCCTCGGCCAGGACGATGGTGGCGTTGGGGACGATGGCGTCCAGAAATTCGTCCACAGTGGAGACGTGGGTCACGTTCTCCTCCCTGGGGACCAGGGATGCCTCCTGTCCGGAGGCGGGCCCCGCCGCTGCGGTGCAGCCGCAAAGCAGCAGCAGAGCCAGCAGGGCGGCCAGCACCCTGCCTTTCGTGTGTTGATAATGCATGATTTGCTCCAATCTTTCTTTCAGATCCTTCTTCTCGGTGGAGAAGGTGGTGGCAACGACCCCAGCGGGCAGGGCGGCGCTTGCGGCCATGCGCAAAAGCGTCTGGCCGTAGGATCGCTTCCCCTCACGATCCATGGAGCGGAGCAGCGTCTCGTCACAGCTGAGCTCGCAGGCACGGTTCAGCTCCCGGCGGATGAGCCAGGAGAGGGGATTAAACCAGTGCAGGGCCAGGACCCCGGCGGCAAACCATTTGTAGAGCGGGTCCCGCCGCCGGTAGTGGCAGAGCTCGTGGCGCAGGATGTTCTCCAGCGTTTCCGGATCGGAGATGCCTTGGGGCAGAACGATCCGCGGGGCGAAGACCCCGAACATCAGGGGCGTTTGCAGAGCGGAACAGGTTGAAAGCGCAGGCTTTCTCCCGGGGATGCGGGCATAGAGGGCGGAAAGCTCCCGATCCGGGGCATGAAGCGCGGGCCGAAGGGCGCGGCGAAAGCGCAGGTAAGAGATCACCGGCCAGAGAAAGCAGAGTCCGGCCCCCAGAGCCCAGAGGGAGAGCCACAGCAGGGGCGAGCGCCAGTCGATCCTGAAGCTATGTTCGATTGCGGGGGAGGGGGAGAGGCTTGGCGCGGCGGCTGGATGGACCTCCGCCTCCGGGACTGCCGGAACCTGGTCCGGCAGCTCGACAAGCGGCGCATAGGCCGGAATTGCCGTTTCCGGCGGGAGAAACGCCTCCTCCGGCAGCCGGGGAGCGGTCAGGTGCGAAGGCGCGCCGCCCTCCGCCTCCTGCCCCAGAGGGATCAGCCCTGGCAGGGGCAGCAGAAAGCGCAGCAGCACCAGCAGCCAGGCATAGTAATACACCGTGCTGGAAAGGCGCCCGCCCAGCAGCTTTTTCAGAAGCAGCAGCAACAGCGTCAGGGCGCTGCCGGAGAGCGTCAGAGAGAGCAAAGCCTCCATCCCGTCAGTCCTCCACATGGAACAGCTTCTGCAGTTCCTCCAGATCCTGACGGCTCAGGCCCTCGGAATGGACCAGCGCCGCCACCAGGTCCTTGGCGCTGCCGTTATAGAGGCGGCGGATCAGGTTCCCGGTGGCCCAGTCATTGTATTCCTGCTCCGTGATGCGGGGGGAATAGTAAAAGACATTCCGTTTTTCCTGGGCGATCACGCCCTTGGAAACCAGGCGGGAAACCAGGGTCTTCACTGTAGTGGCCTCCCAGCCCCGGCTGCGCTGCAGAGCCTCCCGAATCTCTGTGACCGGCAGAGCGTCCTCCGCCTGCCACAGCAGCTTCATGACCTCCAGCTCGGAGTCGGAAATTTTATCGGCGATAGAATCAGACATGGGGAGTCCTCCTTGTAAACGAAGTTTATGCGCGAAGAGATTACACGTGTAGTCCGGACAAGTACAAGATAGCACAGGAGACTACAGTTGTCAACCAGATAATTCTGAAGAAATCTTAATAAGGGTGGGCTATGCGTAGGGGCGGCCCTTGTGGCCGCCCGGCGGGGAAACGGGATGCTTGATGATGGGTAAGGCGAATGCGAAACCGGGTACGAATTCGCCCTGCCTCCATGGGAAGAGAAACCTGCATCTGCCGGGAGGGCACAAGGCCCTCCCCTACGGCGGGGACGAGAGACGACCCCACCGTCACCGTCGCAGGCTCCGGCGTCACCTCCCCTTGCAGGGGAGGACAAACGCGGGAGGTTCACGAACAGCGCGTCATCGAGAAAGCAGCGGCCTGGGCCACGCATGTAGGGGACGGCGTCCTCGACGTCCCGTGCAGGAGGGCGGGATGCCCTCATCCCGCCGCCGATCAGAGAAACGCGTCGTCCGGAGCGATCAGGGGATCGCTCCCTACGCGGGAGGATGCCTCCCCAGGGAAGGCTTCGACGGAACTCAACCGGGAGGAGAGTCAACTCCCGAGAGAGGCGCTGGTATTTTCCCTGTTCCTCTGCTATCATAAGGCCATCAAAGAGGTGCGGGGCACGGTCCCGCAGGAAAAGCCAAGGAGGAAACAAGAATGGAAATGGGAAAAGAGATCCGCAGACTGCGCAATGAAAGAGGGCTGACCCAGGAGGCCCTGGCGGCGGACCTGCATGTGACAGCCCAAACGATCAGCAAATGGGAGTGCGGCAACAGCGTGCCGGACGTGCAGATGCTGCCGGAGATCGCCGTGTACTTCGGCGTCACCATCGACCAGCTCTTTGCCATGAGCCAGGAGCAGCAGCTGGAGCGGATGGAAAATCATATCTACGCCAGGGGCCTCTTCCCGGAGGCGGAGCAGCGGCAGCTGGAGCAGCAGCTCAAGACCATCGGAGAAGATGCGGCCATGACCGGCAAGACCGAGACGCTGCTGGCAAAGCTTTACAACAACCAGGCCGAGCAGTATCGGATGCTTGCCGTGGAGCACGGGAAGATCGCGGTGGAAGAGTCCGGGGATCCGGACGCCATCAGCGAGCTCTGCAACGCCTGGGGAAGCTACATCCCCGACTGGTGCATCCGCAACCACCACGCCCTCATCCAGTGGCTCGGCGACTACTGCCGCCGCAATCCCAAGAACCGCTCCGCTCATATGTGGCTGCTGGACAATCTGATTGCCGACCGGCGCCTGGACGAGGCCGGGGAATGGCTCGAAAAGCTGGCTGCGATGGACAAGAGCTTCCGCGTGCCCCTGTACCGCTATCTCCTCGCCCAGGCGGCGGGCGAGCGGGAGGAGACGGAAGTGCAGCTCGGGAAGCTGGAGGAGATGGCGGAAAGCGAATGGTGCTGCGCCACCACCCTGGGGGACATGTACACCCAGCGGCAGGACTATGACAAAGCCATCGCCTGGTACCGCAGGGGCCAGGAGCTGCAGCCCTCCCCCAAATTCACCGACAGCGCCATGAGCATCGCCCACATCTGTGAGATCCGGGGCGACAAGGCCGGGGCCATCGCCGCCTACCGGGAGCAACTGCGCCTGATGCGGGAGGAGTGGGGTATCGCCGGCGGCGAGGACTACGCCCAGGTGGAGCGGTCCATCCACAAGCTGCAGGAGTGACGAGATCCTTCGTCGTTTCACTCCTCAGGATGACAGCATAGAACAACAGAGCAGAATACCAAAAAGAACCTGCGCGGTCGTTTGACCGTGCAGGTTCTTTTCTGCGTATTTGCTTTTTGAAGCAGGCGTTACACCGCGGCATAGCCGGCGCGGTAGGCCTGGAGGTTCAGCTCCTTGAATTTGGCGGGGACGGTCTCGGCGATGACGGCTTCCCAGTCGATATCGTCCATGTGCAGGGCCTTGACCATGCCGCCGAAGAGGACGATGTTCATGCACTTGGCGTTGCCCAGATTCTCGGCGATCTTCTCCGCGTTCAAAACCAGGCAGCGGTAGTGCTTCTGCATGGCCTCCAGGCAGCCCTCCGGATACTCGCAGAGGCCGGCGGCGATGCTGGAGGAGGCCATCTCATAGTCGTTGATGACAGCCACGCCATCGGGCTTCAGAAAGTCCGCATAGCGGACGGCTTCCATCTTTTCAAAGGCCACGATGATATCCGCCGCGCCCTTGCCGATGACGGGGGACCAGACCTTCTCGCCCCAGTGGACCTGGGTGGAGACGCTGCCGCCCCGCTGGCTCATGCCGTGGACCTCGGACATCTTCACGTCGTAGCCGGCCTTCATCAGGCCGTTCACCAGCACCTTGGCGGTGAGGATGGCGCCCTGGCCGCCTACGCCTACCAGCAGCGCGCTCTTGCTCTCTTTCATGCCGCTCACTCCTTCCTCGTAATGGCGCCCTTGGGGCAAACCTGGGCGCAGACGGTGCAGCCCACGCACTGATTCTGGTCGATGCGGGCCTTCTTGTTCTCCACCAGGATGGCGGGGCAGCCCACCCGCAGGCAGCTCTTGCAGCCGATGCACTTGTCGGTGTCCACCACGCACTTGCCGATGTCGTGCTTGATGCCCTTGATGAGCAGGCAGGGACGGCGCACCACGATGGCGGCGGGAACTTCACTGGCGGCGGCCTTCACCACGGCCTCGTCCATGGCCTTCAGATCCTGGGGATCCACGATCTGGATGAATTCATAGCCCATGGAGGCCAGGATCTTTTCGATGCGCAGCTTCTCGGCGATCTCGCCCTGGAGGGTCTTGCCGGAGCCGGGGTTGTCCTGATGGCCGGTCATGCCGGTGATGGAGTTATCCAGCACCACGGGGACCATGTTGCCCTTGTTGTAGATGATCTCGGCGGCGCCGGTCATGCCGCTGTGGAAGAAGGTGGAGTCGCCCACCACGCCGAAGACCTTCCGGGGATCGCCGGTGAGGGCCAGGGTCTTGGCGATGCCCATGCCCACGGTGAAGCCGCCGCCCATGCAGACGCAGGTGTCCGCCGCGTTGAGGGGCGCCGCGCCGCCCAGGGTGTAGCAGCCGATATCGCCGGTGACGATGAAGTTCTTGTGCCTGGACATGGTGTAGAAGAAGCCGCGGTGGGGGCAGCCGGGGCAGAGAGCGGGGGGACGGGAGACCGCCGCGACGCCCAGATCAGGGGCCTGGGGCTTTTCGCCGAAGAGCCGCTCCTTCAGCAGCTGGGGATTGAACTCATACAGATTGCCGGTGAGTTCCTTGCCCACGCAGTCGATGCCGGCGGCCTTGATCTGCTCCTCCATGAAGGGGTCCAGCTCCTCGATGACGTAGAGCTTTTCCACCTGGGAGGCAAAGTCCTTGATGAGCTTCATGGGCAGGGGATTGGTCAGGCCCAGCTTCAGGAAGGAGGTGTCCTCGGGGAACACGTCCTTGGCGTAGAGATAGGCGATGGAGGCGGTGATCACGCCCACCTTGTGGCCGCGGATTTCCATTTTGTTGAGGCAGCAGGTATTGCCGTACTCCTCCAGCTCCTTCATGTGCTTTTCCACCTTGGGGTGGTTGCGGTAGGCCAGGGCGGGGGTGCAGGAGAATTTCCCGGGATTGCGGACATAGGGGGTGATCTCCTTCTCTTCCCGCTCGCCCAGAGCCACCAGACTCTTGGAGTGGGAGACGCGAGTGGTGGTGCGGAAGAGCACCGGCGCGTCAAACAGCTCGGAGATCTTGTAGGCTTCCTTCATGAAGTCCTTGCACTCCTGGGAGTCGGAGGGCTCCACCAGGGGGATCTTGGCGGCCCGGGCGTAGTGCCGGTTGTCCTGCTCGTTCTGGGAGGAGTGCATGCTGGGGTCATCCGCCGTGACGATGACCATGCCGGCGTTCACGCCGTTGTAGGCGGCGGTGAACACGGGGTCGGCCGCCACGTTCAGCCCCACATGCTTCATGGCGCAGAGGCTTCTTGCCCCGGCGATGCAGGCGCCGTAGGCCACCTCCACGGCCACCTTTTCGTTGGGGGCCCATTCGCAGTACAGTGCGTCCTTGAACTGGGGAAGATTCTCGAAGATCTCGGTGCTGGGTGTGCCGGGATAGGCGGAGCACATGCGCGCGCCGGCTTCATAGGCGCCGCGGGCAATGGCCTCGTTCCCGGATAACAGAACCTTGTCCATAAGCTTTCCTTCCTTTCTGACGAATGAAGATACCGATTTGCAAGGGGAAAAATACAGGCTTCCACTGCAGATCGGCATGACGAAAAGTATCTACACAGTTATTGTACAAAAGCTCTTGAAAAGTGTAAAATACTTCCTTATAATAGGGTCATAAGAAAAACTTATAACAATAAGAGGATGTGATTTCATGACCACCACCCAGGCCCTCTATGTGCTGGAGGTGGCCGCCTGCCGCAGCATGTCCCGGGCGGCCCAGCGGCTCTATGTGTCCCAGTCCGCCATCTCCCAGCAGATCCAGAAGCTGGAGCAGGAGCTGGACTGCGCCCTCTTCACCCGCACGGTGACCGGGCTGGAGCTCACCGCGGCGGGGGAGAACTTCTGCCATCAGGCCCGGCCCGTGATCGACGCCTGGCAGAAGCTCTGCCAGGACCTGAACGCGGACAACTTCACTGCCAAAAAGCAGCTTCGCATCGGGCTGGGCTCCCGGGTCTACTCCAACAGCCTTTTCCAGGACATCGTCCGTTTTTTCGACGATCGGCCGGAGATCGAGGTCTCCTTCCACACCGAGGCGGGCATGGACTTTCTCCAGTCCCTGCGGCAGCAGCAGGTGGACCTGGTGCTGGACCGGCTCCCGACGGAGGACTATCTGGACCGGCAGCCAGAGTACTATAATCTGCCCCTGGTGCGGGAGCGGCAGTGTATGCTGATGGCCCGGCGGGACCCCAGAGCAGAGCTGCAGGAGATCTCCATCGCCGATCTGGAGGGAGCCACGGTGATCTCGGGTCTGGAAAACTCCGCCGAGGACCGGCAGCTCAAGGAGCTTTGCCGCCGCCACGGCATCAGCCTGAGCCGCGTCTACCGCTCCGACGGCATCGACACCAACATGAGTATGGTCCGGAGCGGCATTGGCGTGGTGCTGGGGCCGGTGTCCTTCGAGCGTTATTACAATGTGGCGGCGGTGCCCCTGGTGCCGGAGACGGAGGCCTCCCTGCGCTTCATCTGCCTGAAAAGTCTGCTGCAGCGCAAGGAGATCCGGGAGCTGCGGGACCACCTGGTGCGCATCTGCCGGGAGCACAAGCTCCTGGACGGGGGAGAGAGCGATGCATAGGAGCCCGGATCTATTAACATACACCATTGGCAAGATTCATACATCTTTGATATTTTTTGGCAGCTTCTTTTTGTATAATCCCGGTAGAAAGGCGAAATGCCTGACGCGAGAAAAGAGAAAAGGAGTAAGAGCTCATGGCGAAAGCACAGAAAGTGAAAAATCCCGAAGCCGTAGGCTTCAAAGAAATCTTCGGCAGCACAGCGCTCTCCACCAACAACGGCATCGCCGCCGTCTTCATGTCCGCCATGTTCATGACCTTCATGACCGACTACGCCGGCCTTGGCAAGATGGGTGCCACCCTGGCCACCGTGCTGCTGCTGGCAGCCCGCATCATCGACGCCGTGGACGACCCGATCCAGGGCTTCATCATGGACAGCGGCAAGATCGGCAAGCATGGCAAATACAAGCCCTTCTTCCTCATTTCCATCATCATGACCACCATCGGCGTCATCGCGCTCTACGCGCTGCCCAACGGCATCACCACAAAGGCTGTTGCGGTTTCCGTCTGGGTCATCTTCTTCTATCTGGTCTACGATATCGGCGCTTCCTTCTATAACCAGAATCTGCTGTTCCGCACCATGACCAACGATCCCGGCGAGCGTTCCAAGCTCCTGATCGGACCCCGTCTCTGGGTCATGATTCTGGGCGTCTTCGGCTCCTTCATGGCAGCTATCGCTGTCTCTATTCAGGCCGCTACCGGCAGCTTCAAGACCGCCTATATGATCCTGGCTCTCGTGGCCATGGCGATCTCCTTTGTCATCTCCCTCGTCGGCTGGTTCCTGGTCAAGGAGAAGCACGTGGTGGAGCAGGACCCCGATGACAAGGTCAAGTTCTCCGACTTCTTTGAGCTCATGCGCACCAACAAGCCCATGATGCTCAACTTCTTCAAGTGCATTTTCACGGGCTTCATCTGGACCTTCCTGTTTGCCGCCCCTGTGTACTATGTCAAGTATGCCTATGCGGCCGATCTGAGCACCGGCGAAGTGAACATGGAATATTTCGCCTCCCTGTCCATGGTCATCTCCATGATGATGATGTTCCCGCTCATTCTCGGCACTATCGTAGCCAACCCTGTTTTGAAGGTCTTCAAGAAAAATTTCCTGAAGATGCACATCTTCGACCTGACCATGCAGGGCGCTGCCGGCGCGCTGATGTTCGTTCTGCAGATCCTGGGCCTGCTCCGCCAGAGCCCGATCTTCTTCTTCATCCCCATGTTCCTGCTGGCTTTCTTCATCGGCATCGACTTCGTCCCCGGCTCCAACCTGAGCATGGAGATCATGGACTACACCATCTACAAGACCGGCAAGGACCGCTCCGCCCTCACCGGCGTGCTGGAGAAGTTCCTGGAGAAAGCGCAGAGCGCCGTGTCCTCCGCCATCGTCGGCGGCGTGCTGATCGCCATCGGCTATGAAGTGGACTCCGTCACCGGCAACTACATCGGCGACCTGGCCAAGATGCCCACGATGCTGACCTGGATGATCGTCATCATCGGTCTCGTCCCCGCGATCCTCGCCGTCATCGGCATTGCGATCATCCGCAAATACCCCATCGACCAGCCCGTGCGGGAGAAGATCCAGCAGTTCATCTCCGAGCACCAGACTAAAAAAGAGGTCGACTGATCCATCATCCCGTTTTCCGAAACACGCCCCACGAAGCTGGGGCGTGTTTCAAGCTGTCGACAAAGTGTCGACAGCTTGAAACGCAAAAATGGGAACTACCGAAAAAGTTCCCATTTTTGCGCGGATTGAACGTGAAGGGGGGCATCCCTTCGCCCTCCCCCCTTCACAATCCCCCCATGCGTGTCCAAGCGTTGCCGCATAGGCGAAGGTTTGTCTACAGTCTGAAACACGCCCCACGAAGCTGGGGCGTGTTTTTCTTTGAATGGGAAATGAGCGTTGCCTTTTTCCGCCTTGCTGTGGTATCATATTTCACGGAAAACAGCAAAAGAGGGTGGAAACCATGTCCTCCTGGAACGATGATCTTTCCCTTGCCTGGAAAAACGACATTCGCTTTCTCCAGCTCCTGAGCGAGCTTTCCGGCCTTTCGGCAGCCCTATGGCTCACTGGCAGGCCGGTGAAAGAGGCCTCCTGGACCAGCGCCCCCAAGGGGGCGCATCCCTGCTTCTCCCACGAGCCCCTGCGCCGTGCCTTGGAGGAAAACTGCAAAAAGGAGCGCTCCAGCATCTATTTCGAGAATGACCAGGTCATCTACGCCATCCTGCCCATCGGCAGCTTTTCCCTGGCCATTGGCCCCGCGGCGATCTGGACGGCCTCGGAGGATTTTCCCCGGAGCTATGCCGAGAGCCACGGCTGCAGCGAGGTCCTGTCCATTCCCAGGCGGGATCTGAGCGAGCTGAGCCGGTATATGGAGCTGGCCTATCTCCACTTCAACGGCTCCGCCCTCCCAAGGGAGGCGATCTCCGTAACCACGGAGATCCTGGAGACCTGGCAGAAGGCCGGGGACCTGGAGGAATATCAGCTGGAGCAGTCGGAGCATGACCGGAGCCATGAGATCGGTGTGGAATATGAAAACCAGCTGCTGCGCCTGGTGGAGAGCGGGGACACCGCCGCCCTGAAGGCGATGCTCTCCGGCCCGACTCCGGATTATGCGGAGATCACCTCCTTCTCCGCCGAAGAGGAAAAGGCCAGCGAATACCTGGTGGTATCCGTCATCACGCTGATGACCCGCGCCGCCGTGGCGGGCGGCGCCCCGCTGGAGGCCGCCCACGAGCTGGGGGATGTGTATCTCAAACGCCTGGGCGAGGCGGTGCTGCGCAAAGAGCCCTTCCTGGGCCTTTCCTACAACGCCATGATGGAGTTTGCGGAGCTGGTAAGGCGCAGCAAGGAGGAAAAGAGCGGCCTTTCCTATGTGGAAGCCTGCAAGGCCTATATCGAAAAGAACCTGCGCAAGAATTTGCAGGTGGGGGACATCGCCCCCGCCATCGGCCTGAGCCGTACCTATCTCTCCCGGCTTTTCCACCAGGCGGAGGGAATTACCGTGCAGCAGTATATCCAGAAGGAAAAGTGCCGCCATGCGGCGCGGATGCTGCAGTACTCCGACTATTCCATCGCCCAGATCGCCCAGTACTTCGGCTTCTCCTCCCAGAGCTATTTCGGCGCCTGCTTCCAGACCTGGTATGGCATGACGCCAAACGCTTACCGGAAGACCAATCACTGATCCACATTTGTCAAAGATTTATACACCGTTGACAGAATTGGCACATTCTTTATAGAATGAAGCCGGCTCCTCTGTTACAATGGTCCTGCAGACTGGGAAAAGCCTGCAAATCGATCATAACAGAGGAGCTGACATTTATGGCCAGAATTTACGCCCCAACCAGCCCGGAGATCACAGAACAGGAAAAGAATCATATGGAGCGAGTCCGGCGGATCGCCGCGGAGGGCATGGTCCTCCTGGAAAACAAGGGCGTGCTGCCCCTGAGGGCAGACGGAAGAGCCCTGGCCGTGTTCGGAAACGGCGTGCGGAAGATGGTCAAGGGCGGCACCGGCTCCGGCGACGTCAACTCCCGTACCGTCGTCAATATCGAGCAGGGGCTGGAGGACGCGGGCTTTTCCATCGCAACCAAGCCCTGGCTGGACCGCTTCGATCAGGCCTGTGCCGACTATGGCGCCGGGTATATGGCCGAATTTCAGGCCATCCTGCAGGAAAAGGGCTTTGCCGGGGTGAACTGGGCCCTGGAAAACCCCTACCGGGACCCTGCTGTACCGGAGATCACCCGGGAAGATCTGGCGGGCACGGAGCGGGATCTGGCCCTCTATGTGATCGCCCGCACCTCCGGCGAGGGCGCCGACCGGAAGCTCAATCCCGGCGACTATGAGCTCTCGGAGCGGGAGATCGAGAATCTCAAGACTTTGACCTCTTATTACGAGCACACCGTGGTCATCCTCAATGTGGGCGGTGTGATCGACACCAAATTCCTCCGCAGCCAGAAGGGGATCGACGCTGTCCTGCTCATGAGCCAGCCGGGCTGCGCCGGCGGCCTGGCCCTGGCGGATGTGCTCACCGGCAAGGTAACGCCGTGCGGGCGTCTCACCGCCACCTGGGCGGAGAACTATGCCGACTACCCCTCGGCGGAGTCCTTCAGCTATCTCAGCGGAAATCTGGACGATTCGGAGTATCGCGAGGGCATCTATGTGGGCTACCGCTGGTTTGACAGCTTCGGCCTGAATCCGGCCTATCCCTTCGGCTTTGGCCGGTCTTATACGGAGTTTGCCCTGAGCACCAGACGGGTGGAGATCCTGGGCGGCGCCATCCGGGTGACAGTCAGCGTCAAAAACACCGGCGCGCTGTACGCCGGGCGTGAGACCGTGCAGGTCTACGTGTCCCAGCCCCAGGGGAAGCTGGATAAGCCCTACCAGGTGCTGGCGGGCTTTGCCAAAACGAAAAAGCTTGCTCCCGGGGAAGAGGAGCTGCTGACGGTGGACTTTTCCATCCCCTCCCTCGCCTCCTATGACGAGGAGCGGGCAGCCTGGGTGCTGGAGGCGGGAAGCTATGAGATCCGCGTCGGCACCCATTCCCGCGACACGCATATTGTCGCTGCGCTGGAACTGGACGAGACGGTCGTCACCGAGCAGCTGCAAAATAAAGTCCGCCCGGACTGCGAGTTGCCCGGCCTCCATGCCGACCCCGATCGATTCTACACCTATCTCTCCGAGTCCGCCGAGAAGGCGGCGGCCCTGAAACTGGAGATCATCCCCTCCACCATTCCCACCCGGACGGCCCATTACGGCGCAGAGGCTGTGGAGATGCACACAGAAAAAACCGAAGCAGTCACACTCACCGACGTGCTGGAGGAAAAAGCAACGCTGGAGGACCTGACGGCCCAGCTCTCCGTCGAGGAGCTGGCGGCCCTCGTCGTCGGCGCGGAGCGGGGCGGCCTGGGCAGCGTCTCCGCCGTTGGCGCGGCCTCCGCCGCGGTCCCCGGTGCGGCGGGGGATACCAGCATGGAGCTGGCCGACAGCCGCGGCATCACAAATCTGGTGCTGGCCGACGGCCCCGCGGGCCTGCGCCTGTCCAAGTCCTTCGTGACGGACGGACAGGGGAACGTCATTCCGGGACTCGGCGAGAGCGCCTTCGGCAATCTCTTTGATATGCTGGGCGTGCCCGCGGCCCAGCGGCCGGATGGCGCGGTAGACCACTATCAGTACTGCACCGCCATCCCCATTGCCACCATGCTGGCCCAGACCTGGGACCCCGCCGCCATCGAGGAGGCCGGGGACATCGTGGGATCGGAGCTGGAGCAGTTCGGCGTGGACCTTTGGCTGGCCCCCGGCATGAACATCCACCGCAGCCCCCTCTGCGGCCGGAACTTTGAATACTATTCCGAGGATCCCCTCCTCTCCGGCCTCTGCGCCGCCGCCGACACCCGTGGCGTCCAGCGCCATCCGGGCCGGGGCACCACCATCAAGCACTTTGCCCTGAACAACCAGGAGGATAACCGCATGCACTGCAACTCCCGCTGCAGCGAGCGGGCCCTGCGGGAGATCTACCTGAAGGGCTTTGAGATCGCCGTGAAGGAGTCCCAGCCTCTGGCACTGATGACCTCCTACAACCTGGTAAACGGCATCCACGCCGCCAACCACAGGGAACTGCTCACCGACATTCTGCGCTGCGAGTGGGGCTTCCGGGGCCTGGTGATGACCGACTGGGGCACCACGGCGGCAAGCGAAGGCTTCCAATACGGCTCCTCCGACGCGGCGCTCTGCGTAAAGGCTGGCAACGACCTGACCATGCCCGGCTCCCAGGCGGATGTGGACGCCATCGTGAAGGCCGTGGGCAGAGAACTCGCGCTTGCCGAGCTGCAGGCCTGTGCCAAACGGATCCTGGAGCTTGTGCTCCTGCGCGCAAAACTGCAATAAAATGACTACCGATAAACGAGAAAAGACGGGAGGAAAAGCTATTCACATGAACGAGTATGAAAAAGAACACGCGTCTTTCGTGCGCAGCCACGGGGCGGAGTGCACCGTGCTGCTGAAGTCCGACGGGTCCTTTCCCTTGGAAAAGCCCGGCCAGATCGCCCTGTACGGCAGCGGCGCAAGGCTGACCATCAAGGGCGGCACCGGCTCCGGCGAAGTGAACTCCCGCTATGCCGTCTCCATCGAGGAGGGCCTGGAGGCCGCGGGTTTCACACTGACGACCAAGGCCTGGCTTGACGGCTATGACAAGGCCCGGGCCGAGGCCAAGGCGGCCTTCATGAAGGCCTTGAAGCAGGAGGCCAGGGAACGGCACCAGAACGTGATGCTCATCTCCATGGGCCGAACGCCGGAAGAGCCGGAATATGCGCTGCCTCTGAACGGCGAGGGAGATACCGCCGTGTATGTGCTCTCCCGTACCTCCGGTGAGGGCGCGGACCGGGACGGCGTTCCCGGCAACATCCTGCTGTCCAAGACGGAGATCCGGGATATCCAGGCCTGCAGCGAAGGGTACAAGCGCTTCCTGCTGGTCCTGAACGTGGGCGGGCCAGTGGACCTGAGCCCCCTGGAGAAGGTAAAGAACATCCTGATCCTGTCCCAGCTGGGCACGGAGACCGGGCATATCCTGGCGGATATCCTGCTGGGAAAGCAGAACCCCTCCGGCAAGCTGACCACCACCTGGGCCGCCTGGAAGGATTACCCGACCCTGGGCGAGTTCGGTGAAAAGAACGATACCCGCTACAAAGAGGGTATCTATGTGGGCTACCGCTACTTTGACAGTGCCGGGATCCTGCCCGCCTTCCCCTTCGGCTACGGTCTGTCCTACACGAAGTTTGCCCTGGGAAAGGCTTCGGCCTCTCTCTCCGGCGATAGCGTTACGGTGAGGGTACCGGTGAAAAACACCGGCGCCTGCGTCGGCCGCGAGGTGGCCCAGCTCTACGTCTCCATCCCCGCAGGCAAGCTGGACGAGCCGTATCAGGTCCTGGCGGCCTTCCGAAAGACCGGGGAGCTGCAGCCGGAGCAGGAGGAGACCCTGGAGCTCTCCTTCTCCCTGCGGGATATCGCCCCCTATGATCCGGAGACGGCGAGCTATATCCTGGAGGCGGGGGACTATCTGCTGCGTGTGGGCAATTCCAGCCGGGACACGACCCCCTGCGCCGCGGTGCGCGTGCCGGAGACTCTCACGGTGCTGCGGGCCAAAAACGTGCTGGACCACCCGGACTTTGAGGACTGGAAGGCGCCCCAAAGCAGCCATGTGCTGCCGGAGGGCCTGCCTGTCCTGACTCTGGCGGCAGACGCCATCGAGACGAAGACTGTAAACTATATTCTGCCCGAGAAAGTGGATCCCCGGGTTGCCGGCCTGACTGAGGAGCAGCTCATCAAGATGAATCTGGGCGCCTATGACCCCAAGGGCGGCGTTGCCAGCATGATCGGCTCCTCCGGCTTCACCGTGGCCGGCGCCGCGGGCCAGACCTGCATGGAGATCCCGGGTTTTCCTTCCCTGGTCATGGCGGACGGCCCCGCGGGACTGCGCCTTTCCCGTGCCTACGCGCAGGACAAGGCGGGGAAGATCCATCCGCTGGAATCCAGCATTCCCGCCTCCCTCATGGACTTCGTGCCAAAGCCCTTCCTCTGGGCCTTGAAGCTCATGACCTACCGCCCGAAAAAGACGGACAAGCTGGGTGAGCAGTTTGCATCCACCATCCCCATCGGCACCGCCGTTGCCCAGAGCTTTGATGCGGATCTGGCCGAGAGCTTCGGCAAGATCGTGGGTGAGGAGATGGAGCGCTTCGGCGTGCATCTTTGGCTGGCGCCGGCGCTGAACATCCACCGCTCCATCCGCTGCGGCCGGAACTTTGAGTATTTCAGCGAGGATCCGCTGGTGAGCGGCGTCTTTGCCGGCGCCATCACCAAGGGCGTGCAGCAGTTCCCCCACACGGGCACCACCATCAAGCACTACGCCTTCAACAACCAGGAGCGCAACCGCACCCAGAATAACTCCCAGGTCAGCGAGCGCGCCGCCCGTGAGATCTATCTCAAGGGCTTCGGCATCGCTGTGCGGATGGCCCAGCCCAAAGCCCTCATGACCTCCTATAACCTGGTGAACGGGCGCCACACCAACGCCCGCCGGGATTTGATCGAGGACGTGCTCCGGGCAGAATTCGGCTATCAGGGCATCGTCATGACCGACTGGGTCACCGCGGGCTATGAAAACGAGCTGGATTGCGCCTACCCCAATTCCGACGCGGCCGATGTGTGCATGGCGGGCGGGGATCTGTTCATGCCCGGCTCGCAGCACGATTATGACCAAATCAAGGAAGGCCTGAAAAACGGCTCTGTGCTGCGCGGGCAGCTGCAGGTCAACGCCACAAGAGTGCTCCACATGGCGGAGCAGCTCTGCAAAAAGTGAAAGGGGAAGTATCATGAAAAAGCTTTCGTTCAACAACAATTGGCGTTGCAACGGAAAACCTGTCACCCTGCCCCATGACGCGCAGATCTGCGAGCAGCGGGGCAAGGACGTGTCCAACGGGGGCCACGGCTATTTCCCCGGCGGTCTCTACACTTACGAAAAAACCTTCACCGCTCCCGCAGACTGGGAAGGCAAGGACGTACTTGTCGAGTTTGAGGGCGTGTATAAGAACGCCACCGTCAGCCTCAACGGCAAGGAGCTCTGCTTCCACGCCTACGGCTACACCGGCTTCTTTGTGGAGCTGGAAGACCTCATTTACGGCGCAGAGAACACACTGACCGTAGTGGCGGACAACAGTAAGCTTCCCAACTCCCGCTGGTATTCCGGCGCGGGCATCTACCGCCCGGTGTGGCTGCATGTCTGTGAAAAGGGCGGCCTGCGCCCCGAGAGCGTGAAGATCTCCACCGTGAGCATCGATCCTGCCGTCGTGAAGATCGAAGCTGCTGTCCCTGTTACGGTCGAGCTCTTTGACGGAGAACAGAAGGCGGTGTTCTCGGCGCCTCCTTCGGGGGAGCTGGCGAGCCTTGCGAGCCTGAGGGGGGAACTGACCATCCCCGACGCCAAGCTCTGGAGCGACGAGACGCCCAATCTCTATACCGCGAAGATCACGGCGGGGGAGGGAGACACGGTGGAGATCCCCTTCGGCATCCGTCAGATCGAATGGAGCAACAAGGGCCTCTTCATCAACGGCAAAGAGACCCTGCTGCGCGGCGGCTGCGTCCACCACGACAGCGGCATTCTGGGCGCTGCCACCTACGCCGAGAGCGAGGAGCGCCGGGTGCGCATCCTGAAGGAGAACGGCTTCAACGCAATCCGCTCGGCCCACAACCCCTGCTCCAAGGCCATGCTGGAGGCCTGCGATAAGTACGGCGTGTACATGATGGACGAGACCTTCGACATGTGGTACAACCGCAAGAACCCCCATGACTACGGCTGCGACTTCGAGAAGTGCTGGGAAGCAGACGTTACCGCTATGGTGGAGCGGGACTTCAACCACCCCTCGGTGATCCTCTACTCCATCGGCAACGAGGTGGGCGAGCCCGCCGAGGCCAAGGGCCTGGACTACGGCAAGAAGATGATCGCTCTCTGCCACAAGCTGGACGCCTCCCGCCCTGTCACCTGCGGCAGCAACCTGATGATCATGGGCCGCACCGCCAAGGGCAACGCTCTGTATAAGGACGGCGAGCAGCCCGGCGGCGAGCAGAAGCCCCAGAAGGAGGGCGGCAATGCGAGCCTCATGTTCAACATCATCGCCTCCTTCGTCGGCTCCGGCATGAACAAGAGCGGCAACTCCAAGAAAATCGACGCGGTGACCACGCCCTTCCTGGATGCGCTGGACATCGCGGGCTACAACTACGCCTCCGGGCGCTATCCCCTGGAGAAAAAGACCCACCCGAACCGCGTCGTCTTCGGCTCGGAGACCTTCCCCCAGGACATTTGGAAGAACTGGCAGATGGTGAAGAAGTATCCCTATCTGGTGGGCGACTTCATGTGGACCAGCTGGGATTATCTGGGCGAGGCGGGCATTGGCGCCTGGAGCTACACCGGTGGCATGCCCTTCAACCGGCCCTATCCCTGGATCCTGGCGGGAGCGGGCGTCATCGACATTCTGGGCATCCCCGACGGCAGCTGCAAGTACACCTCCACGGTCTGGGGGCTGGAGCAAAACCCCGTGATCGCGGTGCGGCCGGTGAATCACCCCGGCGTGCGGGTGTCCAAGTCCATCTGGCGCGGCACCAACGCGATCCTAAGCTGGAGCTGGAGCGGCTGTGAGGGCAACAAGGCCGAGGTGGAGGTCTACTCCGACAAGGCCCAGGTCGAGCTGCTGCTGAACGGCAAGAGCCTGGGGCGGCAGAAGGTGAAGGAGTGCAAGGCACTCTTCAAAGTGAAGTATGCCCCCGGGACCCTGACGGCGGTAGCCTATGACGCCTCCGGCCGGGAGATGGGCAGAAGCGAGCTCGTCTCCGCCTCCGGCCCCTTTGGTATTGCTGTGCGCCCGGAGAAAACCACGGCCAAGCCCGGGGAGATCGTCTATGTCCCGGTGAATATCGAAGGCGCCAACGGCATGGTGGAATCCAACGCCGACCGGAAGCTGACAGTCGCCGTTAAAGGCGGCGAGCTGCTGGCCTTCGGCAGCGCCAACCCCTGCACCGAAGAGCAGTACCACACCGGCAGCTTCACCAGCTACTACGGCAGAACCCTGGCCATCGTCCGCGCCGGCGAAAGCGGCAGCGTGAAGATCACCGCCACCGACGGCCGGATCACCGGCGAGGCGGAGATCGCCGTCAAGTAAAAAGCGAGGTGCGTCCATGAAGCAGGTTTTCAATCCCTATCTTCCCCTGTGGGAGTATGTCCCCGACGGGGAGCCCCATGCCTTTGGGGACCGGGTCTATCTCTACGGCAGCCATGACCGCTTCGACGGCAAAAAGTTCTGCCTGAACGACTATGTATGCTGGTCCGCGCCGGTGACCGATCTGCGGGATTGGCGCTATGAAGGCGTGATCTACGGCAAGACACAGGATCCCCGCATGGCCGACGGCAGGCACGAGCTCTGGGCGCCGGACGTGGTGCGGGGCAAGGACGGGCGCTACTATCTCTATTACTGCCCGGACGATACCATCAAGTCCATCGGCGTGGCGGTCTGCGACAGACCTGCCGGGCGCTATGAATTCTACGGCCTGGTGAAGGACGCCAAGGGCGGCGTTCTCGGCGAGCGGAGCGGTGACACCATCGCCTTTGACCCCGGCGTGTTCATCGATGAGGACGGGGAGATCTATCTCTATTCCGGCAACGGCCCCCGGACCCAAAGGGCCATCGGCAAGGAGCCCAAGGCTTCTGTGGTCATGACGCTCTGCGACGATATGCTGACCCTGAAAACCGAGCCGAAAAAGCTCTTGCCCATGCTGGGCGAGTCTGAGGGCACCGGCTTTGAGGGACACGAATTCTTTGAGGCCAGTTCCATCCGGAAGATCATGGGGCGCTATTATCTTGTCTATTCCTCCGTCACCAATCACGAGCTGTGCTATGCGGTGAGCGATCGTCCTGACGGCGGCTACCGCTACGGCGGCGTCATCGTCTCCAACTGCGATCTTTTCCCCGGCAGGGAGGGCAAGCCACTCTGCTGCTTCGGAAATAATCACGGCGGACTTGAAAAAATCGGCGACAAGTATTATATTTTCTACCATCGCCAGACCAACCGCAGCCCCTTCAGCCGCCAGGGCTGCGCCGAAGAGGTGAAGATCCTGCCGGACGGCAGCATCCCCCAGGTGGAGCTGACTTCCTGCGGCCTCAACGGCGGCCCCCTCAAGGCGGAGGGAAGCTACTCCGCGGGCATTGCCTGCAATCTCTACGGCAAGCTCACGCCCACCTACTCCCATCCCCTGGCCATGATGAACCGCCACCCCTATATCACCCAGGATGGGCCGGATTATGACCCGGAAAAAGGCGGCACACCGCCCCGGTCCTACATTGCCAACGGCAAGGACGGGCTCGTCGCGGGCTTCAAGTCCTTTGTCGTGAGCGGCGCGGAGCGGATCACGGTTCGCGTGCGCGGCACGGCGCGAGGCAGCCTCTTTGTCCGCACCGATCCCAAGGGAGAGAACCTGGCGGAGATCGGTCTCTGCCCCGCAAAGGACTGGACGGCCTTTACCGCCACCCTGGCCCCCTGTCATGGGATCCATCCGCTCTACCTCTGCTATGAGGGGAAGGGCCGGCTGGACATCCTGGACTTTTCATTCTGATCGAGTTTTCATAGGAAAGGAAGAAAAACGATGCTGGTACCTGTGCTCTTGTTCCTCGTGGGCTTCGGGCTGCTGATCAAAGGCGGCGACTGGTTTGTGGACGGCTCTGTGGGCATTGCCCGCCGCTTCCACCTGCCGGAGCTGCTGATCGGCGCCACCATCGTCTCCATCGGCACCACCCTCCCGGAGGTGATGGTCTCCAGCCAGGCAGCCCTGCAGGGCAACGCCGGCATCAGCTACGGCAACGCCATCGGCTCCATCATCTGCAACACAAGCCTGATCGCGGCCATCACCATCTCTGTGAGCCCCGGCAAGGTCAATCCCAAGTCCTTTGCCCTGCCCACCGCCTTCTTCTTCGCCGCGGCGCTGTCCTATGCCCTCATCGCCTGGGCGGCGGGCACTTTCCAGCGCTGGATGGGCCTTGCGTACCTCGCGGTGTTCGTGCTGTACATGGTCGTTTCCACCGTGCAGATGAAGAAGCACCCGGAGCTTGCGGAGGAGGAAGAAGAGGAAGCCGGAGAAGAGGGCAAGCCCCGGAGCTTTGCCATGGAGCTTCTGCTGCTGGTCATCGGCGCGGCGGCCATCGCCGTAGGCGCCCGCTTCCTGGTGGATAACGGCACCAAGATCGCCTCGGCCCTGGGCGTGCCCGATTCGGTCATCGGCCTGACCATGGTGGCCCTGGGCACCAGCCTGCCCGAACTCATCACAGCCATCACAAGCCTTGTGAAGGGCCACGGCTCCCTGTCCCTGGGCAATATCATCGGCGCGAACCTCTTCAACATCATCCTGGTCAGCGGCATGGCCATCAGCCTTTCGCCCTTCTCCATCCCGGCGGAAAAGACCCTGGCCGGCGGCGTGAATTCCAGCCTCGTCATCGATCTGCCGGTGATGCTGGGCGTCATGGCGATCATGTGCCTGCCCGCGCTGAAAAAAGGCGTGCTGAAGCGCTTGCAGGGGATCCTGCTCCTCTGCATCTACGCGGCCTTCACGGCGTATCAGTTCATGAGCTGAACCGGGCAGAAAAAGAAACGAAAAAGCAATGGACGGATACGAAAATGCGTATCCGTCCATTGCTATAATACTGATATCTGATAGAAAGGTCGGAAATGATTTCCAAGGCAGAATTGTGTCAGGCGAGGCGAAGCCCGCAGAGCATAATGGACATATATGGTCAAGGGCTTCAACGATGCATGGCGCAATTCTGGCCGGAAAGAATCCGAGATTTCTATTAGATATCAGTATAAGTCCTTCCCCCAGCGGGGGAAGGTGGCATCCGCCGATCTCCCGCGAGGCGGGTGTCGGATGAGGGAGAACCAGATCCCCGCTGCTTTCCCGAAAAAAGCAATATACGAAAGCGGCGCTTACCTCGCGACACCCAGGACCATTTTCTTCTCAAGCTGCAGCTCCTCGATCTTCTGCCTGGAGAGGGGATAGACAGAGCGCAGCAGCAGGAAGACCGGCAGGAGGCCAGATCGCCCATGGCGTAACCGATCTTGCCCCGGGCCTTGATGCCGCTGGTGCCGGTAATATAGCCTTTTTCCCTGCTTTTCCCCCTCTTTCTTGCTGATGCGTATCGCGGATCAGAATCTGAAACGTTTGTACTGGATTTTGAAGCTTCTCGTCAACAGAGAATCCGAAAAAGAAAAAAACGAAAAAGATAAGAAATCTTTAGATTCTTTGACGGAAAAATGTGGTATTATAAAGAAAAAAGAGAGCGGGAGGAGAGAAAGATGAAGAGATGCTGGACTGCGGCACTGCTGGCGCTGCTGCTTCTGGTCCTCTGCGGCTGCGCGGCAGGGGAACGGAAGGCGGAGGAAACGCCGGCGGAGGCGCCGGTGGAGCTGTCCGAAGAGACTGCGGCGCCAGAGACGAAGGAGGCGGATCCCATGCCCACGGCGACCGCGGCGCCCGCCCCGGCGGAAACGGCGGCGCCGGCCCTGGCCGCGGCGGCTGCGCCGGAAACGGCGGAGAGCGCGGAACCTGCCTCCACAGAGACACCGGAGCCTGCCGAAGAAGAGGACATCACCCTCTCCGCCCGCTGGCAGCTGGCCTATCAGAAGCTGCTGGAAGACCCGGCTCTGCTGGATTCGGTGATCGGGCAGAACGGGGACTACCGCAAGGGCTACTTCGGCGGCTGGGACAACAGCGACTATCTCCTGCCCTTTTCTTCCTATGCGGTAGCGGATCTGGACGGGGACGGCGTTCCGGAATTGCTGCTGGATTCCGAGCAAATGGGACTCACAGACCTGATCGGCTGGAACGGAGATTACATATACATCGACTATGACGACTATCTGGGCCTTTTACCGGAACTGGGAGCCTCCCTGGTTCACGGCCACTGGCACGGCGCCGGGGGCTCCTACACCTATGAGTATTCGGTGTTCGGTCTGCCGGAACATAAGCTGTTGGCCTACTTCGATCACAGCGAGCCCGGCTACGGCGCACTGACCTGGAGCTTCGTGGAGGAGGACGGCAGCTGGTACAACGGCGCTGCAGAGGGTGACAGCGCCCGTTATGACGCCCTGGTTCGGCAGTATGTGTATCCGGCCCTGCGGGTGGAGGACCTGGACTTCTATCCCCTGGATTCCCTGCGGGGATTGGCCCAGCCCCAGGAGCTTTCCGAACTGCCCACACTGGAGCAGGTGGCCCGGCGCTTCCCGGGGACCTGCAAGCGCTTCCTGGAGGAAAAAGGCTGGCAGAGCCTGGGTCTGAACCTTGCGGAGGAGGGCCTGGAGGCCGCCCTCTGGGACCTGGACCGGGACGGCGTGCAGGAGCTTCTGCTGCGCGATCAGGGGCTTTGTGTCCTGTTCCGCTATGACGGGATCGGGGACCGGATGGAGTACCTGGGCCAGGTGCAGGGTGATATCGTCGGGGTGCTGGGACATGAGCTTGCTGTCCGGGCAGAGGACGGCTGGATGCTCTATTCCAAGCGGCACGCCGACTTCAAGGGCGGCTTCTTCACCAGCTTTTCCGAAGAGTACGCCAGCTTGATCGGCTGGGTCAGCCCCAATATGCTGGCCTCCGGGCTGTTGTGATGCGGGAAAAAGCCTTTGCCTGCAGGGATCGCGGCCCAGCCGCGTTTCTGTGCCGCTTGCCTTTGCATCAAAAAAGCACTCCCGAAGGAGGCACTTCGCAAGGAAGTGCCTCCTTCGAGTGTTGCATATTCTTATCCTGTGCTTGAAAAATATATGGGAAAGGTATTGACCTTACAGTGAACTGCAATGATATAACGGTTTCAGAAAGGAGGTACATGATATGACGATCAAGGAATTTGCCCGTCTCTGTGGTTGTAATCCTCAAACGCTTCGTTATTATGATCATGTAAATCTGCTGAAACCGGTTAAGGTGGATCAATGGTCGGGATACCGTTATTATGAGGAGGAGCAGGCTCTTGACTTTGTAAAGATCAAGAACCTTCAAAAGGCCGGGTTTGCCATTGATGAGATAAAAGAACTCCTTGATAAGGATAATCGTGTAATCTACAGGGCCTTCGATGCAAAAATCGCGGAGGAGGAGAAAAGGTTGCAGGAAATCAAATCTATCCAGAAGTCATATCAGACCGAAATGAACGATATTCAGAAAAAGATCCGCGAGGTCAGAGAGAAGCTCACCCGTTCTATGGAGGAATACGATCCTTTTGAGGAGTTCGGTATCACGCCGGAGCAATACGATGCCGTGATGGACAGCGTGCGCAGATACTTTGAAGCCATCTCCGAAAACGCTCCCGGGGATATCGGATACCGGGAGTTTGACGACGGCAACGCTCCGGAGGAGGAAAGGGAGTATCTGGATCTGCTCAACGATCCGGCGTTTTGCTGCGTGTACGAAAAGCACGGCTGGGAGCGGGTCAGAGACTTTTTTGACGAATGCTGCCGGCTGGTGAACGGAGAGAACGGGTCGGAATACGCCCTCGTCTTTCGGGTTGATCCGCAGAAGCGCACGTATACCCAGGCCTTCGGGAATACCGTCTTGGGGATCCTGATGGCCAGGGATCCGGAGAAAATGAGAAGCCTCTCCTGCAACATGGAGGAGTCGAAGGACGGTCAGAATCATTTTTGGCTTCTGAAACGGAAATGAGATTGTGCGTGCTTATTCCCTTAGATATTTCATGTGAAACTGCAGTGTGATTGATATTAGGTGATATCCTCGCTCATGGCGAGCATCGGATTTTGCCCCACAAAATCCAGCGTACAATAGAAGATGATGCTATTTGCCCTGTCATTGCGAGGAGCGAAGCGACGTGGCAATCCGTATTCCCCAACCGGAAGGATTTGGAGAGAGATTCCCACGTCACCAGTGTGCGCACTGGTTCCTTGGAATGACAGGGCTACTCATAGCTTGCAGGATAATATTTGAGGCAGTTACTTAGCTCAAAATGCCCGCCCCTGCAAACAAAAAGCACCCCATCGGGGGTGCTTTTTTTGCGGTTGTCACTGGGTCAGGTTCAGCATGAAGTCCATGCCCTCGCCCAGGACCGTGCTGGGCAGGATGCCGTTCCACTGCTTGATCCAGTAGTACTGGATGAGACCTGGGGTGAGGGATTCAGAGATCCTCTTGTTCATCTCGGCCTCTTTCTCGCCGGCGTAGAGGGCGGCTTCGGCCTGGACCTTCACTACTTCCAGCTCGGCGTTTGCGGCGATGACGGCCTTCTCTGCTTCGGCGTTTGCGGCGATCACCGCCCGCTTGGCGGTGGCTTCCTCCTCCATGGTCTTCTGGGCCTGCTGGGTCTCGGCGGTGAGCTTGTTCTGGGCCGCCACCTGCTTGGCCTCCACGGCGGTGGTGAAGGCGTCGGTAAAGTCGATGTCCTCAATGGCGATGGAGACGATGGTGATGCCATAGGGCTTCATGTCCTCCGCGGTGTTTGCTGCGATCAGATCGGAGAGGGCGTTGCGGGTGGCGATCAGGTTCTCCGCGGAGTACTGGGAGAAGACCGCCTTGGTGTTCTCCAGTATCCGGGGGTACATCACGTTATCGTAGTAGCCCACACCCACGGTGCGGTAGAGCTCCTGGGCGGTCTCCTGGTCGATGCAGTAATTCACGCTGAGCTGCAGGTCCACCTGCTGGATGTCGCTGGAAAAGGCCTGGGTGATGATCTGCACCTTCTGGGTACGGTTGTCCATCTTCACCACGTCCTGCCAGGGCAGGATCAGGTGGGCGCCGGCGGAGAGGGTCCGCTGTTCCACCCGGCCGAAGGTGGTGATGATGCCGGTGTAGCCCGTGGGCACCACGGTGACGCTGCCCAGAATCAGAGCTCCCACCAGCAGCGCCAGGGCCGCCGCCTGGGCGGGCCGCCGCTTCCAGCTGTAACGCCCGGTCTTTTTCGTCTTCGTGACCCCACGGGCGTCGGTCACGGTGACTTCCTCCGGCTGCAGCCCCAATACCACAAAGAGCACCACAGCCGCGATCAAACCAAGAATCAGAATAAACATTCCTCCAACCTCCTTCCGTCTATCCCGTATGGTTTGGCTTACGATGATATGGACGGCGGGGGCGGAAAAAGGTTCCCCCAAAATCGTCGGGACCGTGTCGGAATTCGGGAGGAGGGTGCGCTGCAAAACATGAAAAAGAGCGCAAAGCCCATGGTCATAACGTAGGGGAGGGCCTTGTGCCCTCCCGGCGAAACCCAGCCATGTTGTGAGAAAATGTTCGGCGAATTCGTACAATCTGCGAGTTCGCCGAACATTTTTGCAAATCTGTGTTTCCGACTGCCGGGAGGGGCGAGCCCCTCCCCTACGGTGCTGAGCTCCTGTTTCTTATACGATCTGGAAAAGGTAGAATTTCAGATAGTCGGTCTCCGGCACGTTCCAGAGGATGGGGTGGTCCGGCCCCTGCTGGCGCACCTCGATCTGCCTCAGCTGCACATTGGCCTGGCGGGCCGCGGCGCGCAGCATCTGCTGGAAGCGTTCGTTGGGCATGAAATGGCTGCAGGAGGCGGTGGCCAGATACCCGCCCCGGGGCAGCAGCTTCATGGCCAGATAGTTGATCTCCCGATAGCCCCGCTCCGCCGCGTCCGCCGTTTTGCGGGATTTGG